>JACRPT010000047.1 GCA_016223045.1 Candidatus Eiseniibacteriota bacterium | reverse complement strand
GCCGCCGCCGCTTCCCGCGCCGCCTCGCGTCGGGCTGCCGCGGCCTGCGCGCGCGCTGCCGCCTCTCGAGCCGCCGCGCGTGCACCCTCCGCCGCCGCCTCTCGGGCCGCCTCGCGCTTGTGGTTCATGAAGTCGGTCCCGAAGGTGCACTCGGCGGCGTACTGGTTATGCGCCCGGCAGCGCAGCCGGACCCCCGCCACGCTCGCGCGGCCGCCGCGCGCCACCTCCTCGACATGGTCGAACTCCAGCAGCTTGCGCGCCGGGCAGCGGTGGCCGGTGTCGCCGACGAACGTGCACCGGCCGCCATCGCGCTCCCACACCGCGCGCTTGACGTGGGCGGGGATGTGGCGCGGGTTGGCGCTCGCGCGCCGGGGTGCCCGCCGGGGACGGGGCTTCGATGTCGCCGCGAACTTGCGCCGCTCGAGCTGCTCGATCAGCGCCTCGAGTGCGCGGTCCAGCACCCGGGCGAGGTCCCCGGAGGGGAGCTGGTGGCCGAGCAGCGCCTGGGCATAGCGCAGCTTCTCGTACGTGCCCTGGCCGACCGTGAGCTGCAGGGCGTAGCGCTGGGGGGAAAGCGGCGTCACCCTGGGATGCGGTGCGGGCGCCTCAACCCGCCCCGGGGCGGGTTGGTCCACTGTCCCCACGGGGACGGTTGAGCGAGCGGCAGCGGCGGGGAGATGGCCTCGAGGCGCACCGGCAGGTCGGGCCGGGGGAAGCGCTCGGCCAGCAGCTCCTCAATCTCCGACTTGGTCCGGTGCGCGGCCGCCGCCAGCAGCTCATCGGCGTTCTCGGGAGTCAGGTACGGCACCAGCAGGCCCACTGCGCTCAGGTGCAACCGGCCGTCGGCCAGGGCCTCGAAGAGGACCGGGAACTGCCGCGCCGTGCGTGCGGCACGGATGCGCTTGCAGGCCGCCTCCTCGGAAAGCCGCAGCTCGTGCACGCAGTAGGAGAACATCGAGGGGTGGCCGGCCGGGGCGTAGAGCCGCCGCGCGTCCACTTCGGCCAGGTGGGCCAGCAGCGCGGCGGTGGTAGCACGGTCCCGGGTGACCAGGGTCGCCAGATCGCGCAGCAGGACCGGATCGGGGAGGTGAGACAGGGAGTAGCGGCTCACGGACGTGACTCCGCGGGGGCGGGACGCCGGGGGCGACGCTCTCGTTCATACCATGCCCTTCTCCGGCGCTCTGGCAGCCCCGCAGGCGGGCTGAAATGGAGCGCCGCGAGATCTCTCTCGTCGCGGACGATTCGGGACGGACAGCGCGCAGCCGGCGCACGCTGGCGAACGACTGCGCGGAGCGATGGCGAGACCTCGGCGAGCACGCTCGCGGGCTTGTCAAGCAGAATCGTCGGTCCAGACCGGGCACACTGGTAACAGATCAGACCGGGGACATGGGTGACAGTTACTGGGCATTCTCCGCGATCGAAGGAGGGTCGCGCGATGCCCTGGACGAGGACCGACTGGATGCCCCACGAGGCCGACCGTGCTCTCTCCGATCCGTGCCGACGCTCGGGTGTGCCACTCACCCCGAGACGTGTGGACGCCGCGCGAGGTGGCGACTCGAGCGCGGCAGCCGCGACACCGGTGATGCGCCGAACGCACCGACCCGATTCCCCACACAGCCGCTCTTCCGATCCCGGCAGCCTGTGATGATGCTGCCTCGAGGACAAGCTCCACCGGCCCTCCGCCTGACCGGCAAGGAACACGGTTGCGCCCGCACCGGCCGCTGCATCCGCGCGGCCGCTGCGCTTGACGCTCGCGCGCCGGGCTCGCTATAGTCCCTCGCGCTTTCGAGCCTTCGAGCGGAAGTAGCTCAGACCGGTAGAGCGCCACCTTGCCAAGGTGGATGTCGCGGGTTCAAATCCCGTCTTCCGCTCCATTCTTCGTGTCGCGGGGCCGGCCGAGACTCCCGCACGGCGGCTGCGGTGCCGCGGTGCAGGTCGGCCGGCCCCGCGCGCTATCCCGGGAGGCGCAGGTGCCCGAGAGGTCCCGCCGTGGCGACCCCGAAGCGGCGCGCCGCGCGGTGGCCGACCTGATTCGCGCACTCGGCCTCGATCCCGCCACCGAGCCCGAGCTGGCCGGGACCCCGGCCCGTGTCGCCGAGCTCTACGCCGAGATCTTCGCCGGGCTCGACCCCGGCGCCGAGCCCACGCTCGCCACCTTCCCGCGGCCCGCGGGCGGCGAGGACCTGGTGGTGGTGCGCGACCTGCCGTTCCATTCGCTGTGCGTCCACCACTTCGTGCCGTTCTTCGGCCGCGCGCATGTGGCCTACCTGCCCGGCGAACGCCTCCTCGGCATCAGCGGCGCGGCCCGCCTGCTCGAGTTCTACGCGCGCCGCCCGCAGTTGCAGGAGCGGCTCACCGCGCAGGTCGCCGACCACCTGGTGGGCGTGCTGGAGCCGCGCGGCGTGGCGGTGGTGCTCGAGGCCCGCCACCTGTGCATGGAGATGCGCGGCGTCCGCCGGCGCGGGCGGGTCGAGACGCGCGCGACGCGCGGGCTGCTGAGCGCGCCCGAATGGCGCGGCGTGCTCGGCCCGGGCGGCCGTCGCCCGCGGTGAGCCGCAGGTGCGCCCCGACGTGCTGGTGGTGGGCGCCGGGCCCGCCGGGATCGCGGCGGCGCTGTGGGCGCGCTCGCTCGATCTCACGGCGCGGGTGATCGAGGGCGGTCCGGTTCCCGGCGGACAGCTCCACCGGCTCCACTTCCATCCGGCCAACCTCGCGGGCGTGCCCGAAGGCGACGGCGCCGCGATCGCCGCGGCGATGGCGCGCCAGCTCGCCGGGGCCGGCATCGCGGTGGAGTGCGGCGTCGAGGCCGCCGCGCTGGAAGGCGAGCCGCTCGCCCCGATCGTGCGCACCGCGCGCGGCGGACGGCTCGAGGCCGGTGCGGTGCTGGCGGCCACCGGCATGCGGCGGCGCCGGCTCGAGGTCCCGGGCGAGCGCGAGTTCGGGGACCGCGGCGTGTCCTACTCGGCGACGCGCGACCGCGCGCGGTTCGCGGGCCGCGCGGTGGCGGTGGCGGGCGGCGGTGATGCCGCGTTCGAGAACGCGCTCATCCTGGCCGGGTGCGGCTGCCGCGTGACCCTGATCGTGCGCGCGGCCCCGCGCGCGCGCGCCGAGTTCCGGGCGCGGGTGGCGGCGGAGCCGCGCATCACGTGTCTCGCCGGCACGCGGATCACCGCAGTGCTGGGCGGAGACCGCGTGCGTGCGCTGGCGCTCGCCGGGCCCGCGGGCGAGCGCACGCTCGAGGTCGAGGGGCTGGTCATCAAGGTGGGCTCGCTTCCCAACGGCGAGTGGCTCGCCGGCGCGATGGGTCTCGATGCGGCCGGCTTCGTCCCGGTGGACGCGGGGCTGCGCACCGCGCACCCGCGCCTGTGGGCGGCCGGGGACCTCACGCGCCCGCGGCGTCCCAGTATCTCCTCCGCGCTGGGCCAGGCCGCGGCGGCGATGGCGGCGATCCGCGCGGCGCTGAGGGGGGAGTAGCCCCGGGGGCCGGCCGGGAACTGGACGGCTCCCGGCGCGGCGCGGATGCCGGCTGGCCGCTGGCGCGGGCGGCGCCGGCCGCGCGCCGGCCGCACGCCGCGCGGCACCGCCGCGCTAACCCGCGACCCCGCAGGCCGGTCGCCTCCCGCGGGCGGAGAGCCGCGCCAGGCTCCCCGGCGCGGGCCCGGCAGGCACCCTCCTTGCAGGACGCCCGGCGGCCCCCGGGTATGCGGTGCGTTGGCGCCGCACCCGCGGACCCGAGGACCCCTCCTCGAAGTCCCGCTCGACCGAGGAACCCACATGCCCTGCCGTCGATCCCCGATGCGCCGCGCCGTGATGCTCGCCTGCGCGGCGCTCGCCGCGTTCGCCTCCGCCGCGCCCGGCGCCCCGTCCGCAGGCGACTCGACCCTGGGCGATCCCCTGCGCGACGAGTTGCCCGGCCGGGAGTCCATCGCCAGCCTGCGGCACGCGCTCGACACTCCCGACGCCCAGTCGCGCTGGCGCGGGCTGCCGCAGTTCGGCCGCGACCTGTTCCGCGGCGCCGACCAGCAGTTCACGCCGATCGAGAACACCCCGGTGGGTCCCGACTACGTGCTCGGGCCGGGAGACAACCTGGTGGTGTTCGTGTCGGGGCTCACCGACACCAGCTTCTCGCTCACCCTCGACCGCGAGGGCAAGGTGTTCCTGCCGCGCTCCGGCGCGACGTTCCTGTGGGGCCTCCGCTTCGCCGACGGCGAGACGCTCATCAAGGCGCGCATCGCCTCGGTGCTGAAGAACGCGCGCGTGCAGGTCTCGATGGGGCGGGTGCGCGCGCTCGAGACCTTCGTGCTGGGCGCGGTCGAGCGGCCCGGCAAGTACACGCTCACCGGCATGGCCACCGCGTTCCACGCGGTCTCGGCTGCGGGCGGCCCCTCGGCCCTCGGCAGCCTGCGCGACATCCGCGTGCTGCGCGGCGAGCGCGAGGTGGCGCGGCTCGACCTGTACCGCTTCCTCACGCACGGCGATCGCAGCCACGACGTGCGGCTCGAGGCCGGCGACGTGGTGTTCGTCGGGCTCACCAGGAGCCAGGTGGGGATCCAGGGCGCCGTCGTGCGTCCGGGCGTCTACGAGAGCGATGGACCGCTCAGCCTTCGCTCGCTCATGGAGCTGGCCGGCGGCGCCACGCCGTTCGCCGACCTGGCGCGCATCCGCGTCGAGCGCGTAGACGCCAACGGTGGCTTCCGGATCCAGGACCTGCCGCTCGACCACGGGCACGGGGTGGACCCGGACTCGCTCACGCTCTCGAACTACGACCTGGTGACCGTGCTGCCGCTGCGCGAGCGCGTGCAGAACGTGGTGACGCTCGACGGATACGTGCGCCATCCGGGCGAGTACGAGCTGTCGCCGGGGCTCACGCTGGCGCAGCTGGCGGGGCGCGACCGGCTGCTCCCCGAGGCCGAGCTGGATCACGCCGAGCTGCGGCGGGTGGACCCCGCGACCTTCGCGGTCGAGGTGCGGCCCTTCTCGGTGCGCAGGCTGTGGGCGGGAGAGGGCGACGTGACGCTGCGGCCGATGGACGCGGTGACCATCTTCTCGGGTGCGCGCTTCCCGCGCAGCATCTCGCTGGAGGGCGAAGTCCTGCACCCGGGCACCTACACCTTCGCGGCTGGCGAGCGGCTCTCGGACATCCTGAAGCGCGCGGGCGGCCTGACTCCGCAGGGCTGGCTGGCCGGCGCCGCGTTCGTGCGCCTCAGTACCCGCCGACAGGAGGACCGCGTGCTGCGGGACTTCGTCAAGCGCCAGCGCATCGCGCTCGCCGAACAGCAGGCGCAGGTCGCGCAGTCCGGTGACAGCGCCTCGGCGACCGCCCTGATCCGCGCCCAGGCCGACCTGGTGGCGGCGCTCCAGGAGCGCAGCGATCCGGGCCGCATCGTGCTCGACCTGGACGAGCCGGGCCGCTGGATGAACACGGCGCGCGATCCCGTGCTCGAGGACGGTGACCGCTTCAAGGTGCCGGTCAGGCCGGTGACCGTGACGGTGGTCGGCAGCGTGATGAACCCGGGCACGGTCATGGCCGTGCGGGGCAGGGGCGTCGGCGAATACCTGCGCATGGCGGGCGGACCGGCGCGCGAGGCCGACGTGGGGCGCAGCTACGTGCTCAGGGCCAACGGCGAGGCGCTGCCGCGCCGCGCGCGCCTGCGCATCGAGCCCGGCGACGCCATCGTGGTCCCGCCGCGCCCGGTGTCCACGGGGGGCCTCGGCCGCGGCCTCGCCGGCGGCGCGCGCTTCCTCATGGAGCTTTCGGCGGCCGGGGCCCTGGTCTTCGCGGCGGCGCGGCGGTGAGCGCCGGCATGGACCCGGGCCCGCTTCGCCTCGACGCGCGCGCGCTGGCTCGCGCGGCCTGGCGGCGCCGCGTGGCGCTCGTCAGGTTCCACGCGGCGGTGGCCGCGCTGGCGATCGTCGTGGTGCTGCTGCTGCCGCGGTGGTACAGCGCGAGCGTGACGCTCGTGCCCGCGCCCAAGGACGGGCTGACGCTGGATCTGGCGGGCACGGGTGTCGCGCTGGGAGGCGCCTCGCTGAGCCTGGGGGCGGGTCCCACGCCGCAGGATCAGCTCAAGATGGTGGTCGCGAGCCGCGCGGTCGCCGACTCGCTCATCGCCCGCTTCGGCCTGGTGAAGCGCTGGCGCCTCGAGCGCCGCGAGCAGGCGCGCGAGAAGCTCGCCGAGCACACCACCATCACCACGCCCCGGGAGGGGCAGGTGGTGGTGGAGGTGGAGGACCGGAGCCCGGCCTTCGCGCGCGACATGGCCGCCGCCTATGCGGCCACCTCGGGGAGCGAGACGGTGCGGCTCAAGACCAGCCTGGCCGCCCAGCGCCGCGTCTACCTCGAGGCGCGGCTGCGCGAGCTGGACCGCGAGATCGAGCTGGCCGGGGCGCGGGTGCGCCGCTTCGAGGAGGGGCACGGCGCCTACGCGCTGCCCGAGCAGGCGCGCGAGACCATGGACGCGGCGGGCCAGCTCCAGGCCCAGGCCGCGCTGCTCGAGACCGAGCTGGCGGGCGCGCGCCGCTACTTCACCGAGCAGTCGCCCGAGGTCCAGACCCTGCGCGACCGCATCGCCGAACTCCACCACCAGATCCAGAAGCTGGCGCGCCAGGGCGGGACGTTCCTCGTCAAGGGGACGGAGCTGCCGGCGATGAAACAGCAGTACCTGGCGCTCACGCGCGAGCAGCTGAGCCTCAGCGAGGTCGCGGCGCTGCTGCGCAAGTTCTACGAGCAGGCGCGGGTCGAGGAGGCCAACCCGGTCCCGACCTTCTCGATCCTCGATGCCCCCGAGCTGCCCGAGCGGCACGCGCGGCCCCGGCGCGGCCTGACCGTGCTGGTGGCGATGATGCTGGCGGCGGCGGGCTCGGCGGCGTGGCTGGCGTGGCGCGAAGCGCGTCCGGCGGCCGTGGCGGCGGGCCACGGCGCGGGCGCGGCGGAGCCCGCGGAAGCGGAGCGGGCGGCATGATCTCGCGCTGGCGCACGCTGATGCGTCCCGACGATCCGCACCATCCGGGCTCGCCGCGGCTCTCCGAGGCCTTCAGCGGCTGGGTCCTCGGGACGCTGTGGGCGTTCGCCTGCCTGTGGCTCGGCGAGTTCGGCACCTGGGCGCTGGTGCCGGGGCTGCTGCTCGGCGGCCTGCTGGCGCTGTGGGGCTGGCGCCACCTGGAGTGGCTGTTCTGGCTGCCGCCGGTGGTGGTGGTGGCGATGCTGCTCCAGCCGCTCTCGCCGCTCCCGCTGCGCGGGCGCTTCGGGCCGGTGGTCTATGTGGACATGCTCATGGCGGGCGTGGCGGCCGTCGCGGTGGCGCGCGCGGTGGCGTTCCGCCGCCGCCTGCTGCCGCGCACCCCGCTCGACCGGCTCATGGCCGCGATGCTGGCGGTGGGCGTGCTCAACCTGGCCGGCGGTCCGCGGCACGGCGAGTCGCTGCAGTTGCTCAAGGAGTGCGCCGTCGCGATCGGGGTCTACTACGCCACCGTCATCGTGGCCTCGCGCCCGGGCGGCGCGCGCTGGGTGTGGCCCGCCTTCCCGCTGGCGGCGGGGCTGGTGGGACTGCACGCGCTGTGGGCCACGTCCCTCGGGCCCGGTCGGCTCGACGAGCAGGCGCGCGCCGCCGACGGCGCGTGGAGCGCGCCCTACGGACTGTTCAACACCCTGCTGTGCGCGCTCCCGGTCACCGTCGGCCTCGCCCTCGACGCCGGCCGCGGCTGGGCGCGCCGGCTGTGGGCGGTGGCCGCGCTGGCGGGCGCGGCGGGCATCGCGACCCACGTGGTCTCGCGCGCGGTGTTCATGGACCCGCGCGGCTGGGAACGGCTCGACCAGCCCCTCCAGTTCAGCGCCCTGGCGCTGGCGTGGGTCGGGCTCGTCGTGCTGGCCGGCATGGCGTGGCGCTTCGGCCACCGGCGCATGCAGGAGCGGCCGCGCTGGGTCGCGCTGGCGATCACCTTCGTGCTGATGCCGGTGATGCAGCTCGGCACCGATGTGCTCTCGAGCCCCACCGCGCAGATGCTGCTCGCCATCGGCGGCGGGCTCACGGTCGGCGCATGGCGCTCGGCGCGGGCCGCCGTGGAACCGGTCGAGGAGGCCGCGGAGGCCGCGGACGCCGCGGACGCCGCCGTCGCCGAGACCCGGAGGAAGGCCGCGTGACGCCCGCGCTCTCGGTGGTGATCGTGAGCTACCGCTCGCGCGGACCGCTCGCGCGCTGCCTCGAGTCGCTGGCCGCCTGCCGCACCGCGCTGCCGCTCCAGGTCGTCGTGGTGGACAACGCCTCGGGCGACGGCACGCTGGAGTGGCTGGGAGAGGGGTGGCCGTGGGTGGAAGTCGTGGCGAACCGGGAGAACCTCGGCTTCACGCGCGGCGTGAACCAGGGCTTCGCGCGCGCGCGGGCGGACCGCATCCTGATGCTCAATCCCGACTGCGAGGTGAGCGCGGTGGCGCTCACGCGCCTGATCGCGGCGCTCGACGCCGACCCCGGCCTCGCCGCGGTGGCGCCCGCGCTGCTCGACGGCGACGGCCTGGTGGCCCGCTCGTGCGGGCGCTTCCCCGGGCTGTGGACCCTGCTGTGCGACCACCTGGGGCTGGCCCAGCGCTTCCCGGGCTCGCCGCTGTTCGGCCGCTACAAGTACGGCGGACGCGCGATCGAGTCGCTGGGCCGCGTCGCCTGGGCTTCGGGCGCAGCGCTGCTGGTGCCGCGCGCGGCGTGGGAACGCCTGGGCGGCCTCGACGAGCGGATCTTCATGTACATGGAGGAGGTGGACTGGTGCCGGCGCGCCGCCGCGGCCGGCTACGGTGTGCGCTTCGTGCCGGCGGCCAGGATCCTTCACCTCGGCCAGCAGTCCGCGCGCCAGGCGCCGGGCGCGAGCTACCTTCACAACCTGCGCTCGCGCGTCTACTACTTCCGCAAGCACCGCGGCCCGGTCGCGGCGCTGGCCGCCAAGGGCATCCTGTGCGCGAGCCTGGCGCTCAAGTGGTGCCTGACCGCCGCCCGCCGCGCGACGCGCCCGGGCGCAGTCGTCTATCGGGCCGGGTTCGAGGCGGTGTGGAGCGCGTCGTGGCGCTGAGCCTCCCGCCGCGGGGCGGCGCGGCCCTCGCGATCCTGGCGGCGCTCGGGCTCTGCTCTGCCGCCGCGCCGCCGGCCGCGGCACCGGTGCGTGCCGCCTACTTCTACGCCTACATGGGCGCGGACCACCTCGATTCGCTCGCCGCGGCCGGCTTTGATCGTGCCGTGATCCACTCGATCGCCGACTCGCTGGGCGCCCGCGGCGCACTCAAGCTGAACGCGTTCCTCGCCCGCGGGGCGCGCGCCGGGATCGCGGTGACGCCCCAGTGGGCGCTCCAGGCGCGCGCCCGGCTCGCCGCGCTGCCCACCACGCGGCGCTACACCTGGGGCGCCGGCACGGTCGAGGACGGCGTGGGCTGCCCGCTCGACTCGCTGTTCTGGCGCAGCACCCTGCTCGACCGCGCGGACGAGATCCTGGCCGCGGCGCCCGGGATCACGCGGCTCGCGGTGGACCTCGAGATCTACTTCGGCGGCCGCCACCACTACGACGCCGGTCCCTGCCGCTGCCCGCAGTGCCTGCGCGAATACCTGGGCGGCGCCGCGCTCGGCGGCCGCGACCCGCGACGGCTCGCCGGGCTGATGGGCTGGGAGCGGTCGCGGCTCACGCGCCTGCTCACCGCGCTGCTCTCCGAGTTCGCGGCGGCGCACCCGGGCGTCGAGCTGGGCGTGTTCGACCTCGACTACGACTCGTTCGTACACCGGGCCATGGCCCGCGCCCTGGCGCGCGCGGGCGTGCCCACGGTGGACTACACCGAGCGCACCTACGGCACGGCGGGCGGCGGCGCGCCCGCGGCGCGCGCGGTGCTCGACGCACTCGGGCTCCAGGGCACGCCGCTGGTCGGCGGGCTGTGGCTCAAGCGCTTCGCGCCGAAGGACGTGCCCGCCGCGCTGCGGTCGCTGCTCGACCGCGCCGACGGCTACTTCGTGTTCACGACGTACAGCCTGTGGCTCGACCCGTCGAAGCTGGCGGGTCCTTACACGCTGCTGGGCGACCCGGCCTCCTACTGGGCGGCGTTCCGGCAGGTCAACCGGACCCCATGAACCCGACCACGACTTCCACGCCCCCGCCGGGCGCCAAGGCGGCCGAGCGCCGTCGCGGCAGCCAGCCGCCGGTGCGCATGCTCCACGTCATCACCCGCATGATCCGCGGCGGGGCCGACGAGAACACGCTCTACACCGTGCGCGGGCTCGACAAGACGCGGTACGCGGTGGACCTGGCGGTGGGCGAGGGCTCGGAGCTCGATTGCTTCGGGCCGCTCGGCGACGTGGGGGTCTACGTGCTGCCCGAGCTGGTGAGGGACCCGCATCCCTGGAAGGACCTGGTGGCGCTCGTCAGGCTCGCGCGCCTGATCCGCCGCGGGCGCTACCAGATCGTGCACACGCACACCGCGAAGGCCGGCTTCCTCGGCCGGCTCGCCGCGGCGCTGGCCGGCTCGCCCATCATCGTGCACACCGTGCACGGCGTGACCTTCCACGACCAGATCCCCGCGCTCCAGCGCTGGTTCTACCTGCTGCTCGAGCGCGTCGCCGCACGGTTCACCCACCAGTTCATCGCGGTGGGGGAGGACGTGAAGGACATCTACGTGCGCTCCGGCGTGGGCTCGGCCCAGGCCTACGAGACCATCTATTCCGGCATGCCGCTGCACGAGTACCTGGAGGCCGGGCGCATGGCCGGGGAGCAGCGCGACGCGGTGCGCGCCAGCCTCGGGATGGCGCCGCACCACCAGGTGGTGGCGATGGCGGCGCGGCTCGAGCCGCGCAAGGGACACATCTACCTGCTCCACGCGGTGCAGCGGCTCAAGCCCTCGCACCCCGACCTGCGCGTGCTGCTGCTCGGCGACGGAGCGCTCAGGCCGCAGCTCGAGTGGCAGTGCGAGGCGCTCGGGATCGCCGATGTCGTGCGATTCCTCGGCCACCGCACCGATCTGGCGCAGGTGCTGGCCGCGTGCGACGTGTCGGTCCTCACCTCGCTGTGGGAGGGGCTGCCGCGCGTGCTGGTGCAGTCGGCGGCCACCGGCCGGCCCGTCCTGACGTTCGACGTCGAAGGCGCCTGGGAGGTGGTGCGCGACGGGCGCAACGGCTTCATCGTGCCGTCGCGCGACGTGGACGCCTTCACCGCCCGGCTCGCCACCCTGCTCGAGGACCGCGCCGGCGCCCGCACGCTGGGCGAGGCCGGGCGGGAGCAGGTCGGCAGCCAGTGGACCGTGGAGACCATGCTGGAACGGCTGGATCGCATGTACCAGAGACTGACCTCAAGAACCGCGGCATGACGGCCGATACAGGGAGCAGCCGGCCTCCCAGGCCCCTGGCCCGGTCACCTCTCGGTAACGCATCTCGCGGATAGGGCCGCGCTCATCGCGCGGCACGAGGTCGTACCACATGGACGTGCGATTCGTCTGGCTGGTCCTCGCGCTCATCGCGTTCGTCTCGACGTTGAGCGTCACGGAGGCTGTGCGGGTCGCCGCGATGCACTTGCGCGCGGTGGACCATCCCGGCGGCCGCCGTCTGCACCGCTCCCCGACCGCCCGCCTCGGCGGGCTCGGCATCTTCTGGGGCTTCGGCGTGGCGCTCGCCGCCGCCACCTACGGCCACGGCGTCTGGCGTCTCCCCGTCCACCCGCAGGGCATGGGTCTGGTCGGGCTGCTCGCCGGCTGCGGCGTGCTGCTCATCACCGGCCTGCTCGACGACGTGCGCGGCATGCGTGCCACCGCGAAGCTGGCGCTCCAGATCGGCGCGGCGCTGTGCCTCTACCATTTCGGCTGGCGGGTCGAGCGCCTCGGCATCCCCGGCATCGGCAGCTGGGAGGTCGGGCAGCTGAGCCTCGCGCTCACCGTGGGCTGGGTGGTGTGCGTCACCAATGCGCTCAACCTGATCGACGGCCTCGACGGGCTGGCGGGCGGGCTGGCGCTGGTGGCCGCGCTGGCGGCCTCGTGGCTGCTGGCGGGAAGCGGCACTCCCTCCTTCCTCGCCGCCGGCGCGCTGGTCGGCGCGCTGGCCGGGTTCCTGTGGTTCAACCTCAACCCGGCGCTGATCTTCATGGGCGACACCGGCAGCCTGTTCGTCGGTTTCGTGCTCGCCGCGCTCACCATGCGCGCCGGGCAGCTGGTCTCGGCTGAGGCGTTCCCGCTGGTGCCGGTGCTGCTGCTCGCCGTGCCGCTGGCCGACACCACCGATGCGATCCGCCGCCGCACCCTGGCCGCCGCCGCCGTCGCGCGCTCGCCGCTCGAGTTCCTGCGCGAGACGAAGCGCCGCGTCTTCACCCCGGACGGGATGCACGTGCACCACCGCCTGCTGCGGCGCGGCTTCAGCACGCGCCGCGCGGTGGCGCTGCTGTGGGGCGTGGGAACGAGCTTCGCCGCGGCGGCCGCCCTGGTGCTGCGCTTCCCGGTGCTGGGTCTCGCGCTGGCCGCCGCGCTGGCGGCGCTGGCCTCGGCCGGGCTGGTGGCGCTCGAGCCGCGCGCCGCCGCGACGCCGCTCGCCCCGCCCGTCGCGAAGGGGCCGCGGGTCCTCGCCCTGCCCACGCTCGCGCGGGCCGAGGTCGGCGAGCCGGCCGAAGCCACCAGCCAGGCGGCCTGAAACCGGCCGACCGGCCGCCGCACGGTCAGGCCGTGGTCGGTGGCCCGCAGGGGCCCGCGCGACCGCCCGCCCGGCCGTGACCGCATCCCCAAGCCGCGCATCGGCCCGGTGGCGCCCGCGCCGCCCGGCGCTCCCGCACCCGGCTGGAACAGGGCTTGCAGTCCATCCGTGGTCCCGGACCGGCTCGTGCCGGTCCCGCACTGTCCCTGGCCGCCCATGATCCGCCTCCGCAGTCGCGGGATCACGAGCGGCCCGGGCCACACCGGAACCGCCATGGCGCAGAGACGCGGCATCCCACGGGTCCTCATCCTGGTCAACGATCTCGCCCTGGGAGGCGCCCAGCGCGTCGTCCAGGCCCAGGCGGCGGCGCTCGACCGCGCCCGCTTCGTTCCCCACGTGGCGAGCCTCGAGCTGCTCCCCGGCGGCCCGCTGGCGCGCGAGCTGGAGCGCACGGGTGTCCCGGTGTACCGGCTGCGCCGCCGCGGCGAGCCGCGGTTGCTGGCGCTGCCGCGGCTGCTCTCGCTGCTGCGCTTCCTCAGACCCGAGCTGGTGCACACGCACCTCGCCGCGGCCGGCGTCGTGGGCCGGATGGCGGCGCGCCGCGCCGCGGTCCCGCGCGTGGTCTCGACGCTCCACAACCTGAGCGACTGGGAGCAGAAACGCGCGCATCCGCTGCGGTTCATGGACCGGCGCACGCTGCCGCTCGCCGACGGGATCGTGGCGGTGAGCGACGCGGTGCGCGGCGCCTTCGCGCGCGCCTGCCCGCGGCTCGCCGCGCGCGCCGTCACGGTGCGCAACGGCGTGGACGTCGCGGCCTTCGCCTGTGACGAGAACGACCGCCGCGCGGCGCGCGCCGCGCTCGGAATCGGCGCGGGCGAGCTGGTGGTCGCCGCGGTGGCGCGGCTCGAGTCGCGCAAGGGGCTCGACATCCTGGTGGAGGCGGCGGCCATCGCCGTGGCCGCGGGCGTGCCGCTGCGGCTGCTCGTGGTGGGTGAGGGGCCCGAGCACGGGCGCCTCCAGCGGCTCGCGCGCGCGCGTTCTCTCGGCGGCCGCGTCCGCTGGGCCGGGGGGCAGGACGACGTGCGCCCGCACCTCGCGGCCGCCGACCTGTTCGCCGCGCCCTCGCGCACCGAGGGGCTCGGCGTCTCCGTCATCGAGGCGCTCGCGGCCGGCGTGCCGGCGCTGGCCTCGCGCGTGGGCGGACTGCCCGAGCTGCTCGAGGACGCGCCGTGCGGCCGCCTGCTCCCCGCCGGCGAGCCGGTGGCGTGGGCCGCGACCATCGCCGAGCTGGCGGCCGACCGCGCGGCGCTGCGCCGAATGGCGACCGCCGCGCCGGCGCACGCCGCGCGCTTCTCGCTCGAGGCTTCGGCCCTGGCGCTGCAGGCGGTCTACGACCGCCTGCTGGGCGCCGCGTCGCCCGCGCTCGCGGCGGCCGCGTGACCATGGCGCCGCTCGCCGCGCCCGCGCCCGCGGAGACTGTGTGACCGTGCTGCCGTTCGCCGCGCCCGCGCGTCCGCGTGCGGGGCGCGCCGCGCGCGTGGCGCTGGCGCTGGCGCTGCCGGTCGCGGCGGCCGCGCTCCTCGCCGACCGGCTCGCCAGCGCGCCGGTGATGGCGGCGGCGTGCGGCGCGGCGCTGCTCGGCGCCGGCGTGGTGTGGACCGCGCGGCGCTACGGTCTGCTCGGGCTGTGGCTGGCGCTGCTCCTGCTCTCGATCCTGGCAGGGGAGATGTCCGCGCTGCCGCTCGGCGGGCAGAGCGGGCGGCTGTTGTGGGCGGACGGCGTGCTCGCCGTGGGGCTCGCGGTGGCGCTGGCGCGCGGGCGCTTCACGCTCGCGGTGCCGCGCGCGCCGTTCCTCGACGCGCTCGCGGCGCTCGGCGCGTGGGGCGCGCTCTCGCTGCTGGTCGCGCACGATCCACTCACCGGCATCGCCGAGCTCAAGGAGTGGGTGGCGGCGCTGGTGGTGGGTGCGGCCGCGCTCTCCTTCGCGCGCGACGACCGCCGCGCGCGGCTGCTGCTCGGCCTGGTCGTGGTGACCGGCGTGCTGGTGGCGCTGCACATGGCGTTCGTGGCGTTCACCACGCGCAGCGGGCCGGCGCTCGCCGTGCTGCTCAAGCTGGTGGACCTGCCCTGGGGGCGTACCAACTACCTGGCCGGGCTGCTCATCCTGGCGCTGCCGGTCGCGCTCGGCCTGCTGGGGAGCAGCGACCGCTGGCCAGCGCGCGCGCTGTGGGCCGCGGCGGCCGTGGCGGTCGCCGCGGGGATCGTGCTCTCGGCCTCGAAGGGCGCGGTGGTCGCGCTGGTCGCCGGCCTCGGCATCGCGTACGCGGGCGGTGGCCGCGCCGCGCGCGCCTCGGCGCTGGTGCTGCTCGCGCTGGCGGGCGTGGCGGTGGCGCTGTTCGCGGTCGGCCCGCTCCACCAGGTGGTGGCCTACCGGCTCCAGGCCAGCGCGCTCGACTACTCGATGGGCCAGCGCATGGACCTCTACCGGCTCGCCCTGGACCAGTTCGCGCGCCATCCGCTCACCGGCGTCGGGCTCAACAACTTCTCGGTGGTGTCGCACCGGCTCACCGGCGTGGACACCGTGCCGCACAACTTCGAGCTCGGCTTCCTCGCCGAGCTGGGCGTGCCCGGCCTGGCGCCCGCGGTCTGGCCCGGCGTCGCCCTGCTCGCGGCCTCGTGGCGCGCGCGCGCCACGGCGCGCGATCCGCGCGCCCGGGCGCTCGCCGTGGGGCTGTGGGCGGCGTTCCTCGGCTGCGCGGTGCACAACCAGTTCGAGTCCACGCTCTACGGGCAGCAGTTCAAGATGCTGCTGGTCGCGACCGCCGCGGCGACCTGGCACTTCGCCCGTGCGCCGCACGCGGCCTCGCATCCCGAGTCACGGATTCGCCCGCATCCGGGAGCCGCTGCCCCACCGGTGCGACGGCAGGACTCCGACTCGGAACGCCGGGGCATTGCGTCCCCGGCGCGCGCCCGGAGGCGATGAGGCGGTCCGCCCCCAGGCGACGTGACGGCGGGCGCGATGCGATGCCGGTTGCAGGACGCACGACGTGAGCGGATCCCGCGCCGCTGCGCGCCCGCCTGACGGCGCGTCCGTGCCGCGCGACGGCTCATCCGCACGTCCGCGCTTGCCTCGCGCGCGCGGCGAACGCTATAATGACTGCGCTCGCGATAGACCCGGGGACCATTCCGCCCCCGGGTCTCCCTTATCTCAGCCCACGACAACAGCCCGAGCCCCTCCTGAAGTGCCGGGAGGGGAACGCCCAAGCAGGCCAACGGCGCAGCGCCTGGCTCGCCCCGCTCCGGTTCGCGGGTGCACCGGCACGAGTCCGCGGCCGCCTGAGTGCCTCTTCGCTGTCGCGCGCACGTCGCTGTGGGCGTCGCAGTGCTCGTCACGGTCACGAGCATCGCGGTCTCCCGTCCGTCCATCGCCTTCGCCCCCGAGGCCGCCGCGGCCGTCGCCGCGCGGATCTCGAGCGTGCTGCCCCCTGCCGCGCGCTGGGAATCCGCGTGGGACGCGGCCGCCGCCGCCGCGGTCGAAGCGCGCCTGGCCGGAGAGGCCGGCGACCCCGAGGGCTTCGCGGCGCTCCATCGTACGGTGGCGGACGCCGTGACGACGGCGGCCGGCGCCACGACGCCCGAGGCCCTGGCGGTCACGGGGCTCGCGCCCGCCCAGCTCGCCGCCGCGGCGACCGCTCTGCGCGAGGCGTTCGCCGCGCACGATCCGGGCCGGGCGGCCGGGGCGATGGCGTGGCTCGCGGTCGCGGCGGCGGACCTGGCGGACCCGTTCCAGACCACGTCGCCGGATCGCGACGAGGTCGCGGGCGCGCGCGCCCGCTTCGGTGACCTGCTCTCGGAGGCGGACCTCACCGGGCTCGAGGTGGTGGCGGCCGTCGCAGTGGGGGATCCCGCTGCCACTGCTCTTTCGTTCGCCTCCGGGAGCGCGTCACGCCGTGACGCGGTGGAGCTGGCGGTGTCGGGCGGCGATGGCGCGGGGCTCGCCGCGCTGCGGCACGAACGGCTCGCGGCCGCGCTCGCGCTCGCCCGCGCGCTGGCGCTGCAGGCGTGGCGGCAGGCGGGCGCGCCGGCGCTGGCGGCGCCGCCCGCGGTCGGCGCGCTGCGCGCGTGGCCGAACCCGGTGCGCGAGCAGGCGACGCTCTCGTTCCAGCTTCCGGCGCGCGGCGAAGTCACGCTCGAGCTGTTCGACCTGCAGGGCCGGCGCGTGTGGTCGCGCGGGTTCGGGGTGCTGGAGGCCGGACCCCGCTCGGCCGCGCTCGCCGCCGGCGAGCTGCGCGCCGTCGCCCCCGGCCTCTACCTCGCCCGCGTGACCGCCGCCGGATACTCCGCGGTCGGACGCCTCACCCGCCTCGCGCCGTAGCCGCCCGGTGCGTGCGCCCGGCACGCAGCCGCACCCATTCTGCCGGCGCGCTTCGGCCGCGGTCTGGCCATCCGCCCATCGCGCTGCTGACAGCGCGGCCCGAATCGGCTACAAGTCCCGGGTCCGGGCCGCGGAGGCCCGCGGTCTCCAACGCCGATCCCGGAGGCGAGCATGGAAGCACCTCCCGCACGCGCCGCCAGCGCGCCGTTCACCAACTACCGGCTCTACCGCGCGCGCCACGCACCGCGCACCTACCTGGTGGTCTCCACCTTCTTCGACCGCGACGGCCGCCGCGAGGAGCCGGACCCGAAAGCGTTCGAGGAGCGCTTCGCGATCGAGAGCCTGCTCGAGGACCTCGCCGCCGCGCAGAGCTTCCGGCGGCGCGATGGCACGCCCGCGCGGCGCCGCGCGCCGGTGACGCTGCGCACCCACGGCTACAACACGCGGCTCGGCGACTTCGCGCGCGATCTCCTGGGCGAGGCCGGCGGCGCGCCCGAGGAGAGCTTCCGCTGCGGCGGCCGGGTGCTCATCGGCTTCCGCTGGCCGAGCGAGGGCCTGCTGAGCGGGCGCTCGGTGCGCGACACGCTGTGGGCGGTGGCTCTCACCGCCACCGTCGGACTGGCGCTGCTGCTGGTCACGCTGCTGGCGCTGGTGCCGGCCCCGTGGTCGCACGCGCCGCTGCTGCCGCTCGCCGCGGGCCCGCCGCTCGCGAGCGCCGTGAACGCGCTGCTCTGGCCGTGGCTCACGCCGCTGGCGGCCGCGCTGCTGCTGGGCGCGGGGCTGGTGCTGGTGGCGCTCCGGCTCTCGACCTACGCGCGCGACCGCTACCGCGCGCTCCACTACGGTGTGCCCGACCTGGGCGAGTTCATGAGCGACCTCGAGACCGGCCTCGCGGTCATGGGCGTCCGCGTGGTCGTGGACATGGTGGGGCACAGCATGGGCTGCCTGCTGCTGGTGAACGCCGTGCGGGTGATGAGCGACTTCTTCCACCGCCCCGGCGCCATGCCGCGCACGCTCGGCCACCGCGGGGCGTTCCTGCTGCGCACGCTGGTGCTGTGCGCGCCCGACATCCCGGCGGCGCTGGCTTCTCCCGAGCGCAACAACTACTTCCTGTCGTCGCTCCGGCGCTTCGCCTCGGTCCACGTGCTCTCGAGCGACCGCGACATCATCCTCAAGTGGGCGTCCACGCTCGCGAACTGGACCAGCGAGCCGCGCCATGACATGGCCGGCAGGCATCTCGGCAACGTGCTGCTGGTGCGCGACGGCAGCCTGCCGAAGCGGCTGCGTGCGCCGCGCCGTGTCGGCCCGTTCCTGCCCGTGACCCGGCCGCAGCTCCGCAACTGGCCGGTGTTGGACCCGCGCGCGCCGCAGGCGCCGCACGCGCGCCTGGCGTGGGTGCACTTCCACGACTGCAGCGCCTGCCCGAGCCTGGCAGGAGGGACCGGCCGGCCGGTGGCGTTCGGCCTGGCGCTGCTCGCCGTGCTGATCGCGCTGCACGCGTGGCTCGCGCGCCCGGGGACGCTGTGGCTCGTCGCGTGGGCCGCGATCCTGCTCGGGCTCGGCTCGCTCGCGCGCTTCGTCTCCGACTGGCGCGACCACTGGCGCGCGGGGCCGCTGATCGGCGCGCTCGCCGACGCGCCGTCGGTCGCCGGCTTCGGCAAGCGCATGAACCCGCACAGCGGCTACTTCGCCCCGGGCGACGAGCCGCGCCGGCTGATCGCGCGCCTGCTCGCGCGGCCGCCCAGACCGCCGGGACCGGGAGAGAACCCGGGGCTCGTGCGCATGAACGGGCGGATCAGGACGAGCGCGGTGGCGCTGGAGGTGTAGGGGGAGGATGTTTGGGGTGGCAACGCAGTTCGAGCCGCGGCGAATCCGGTGGCGAATGTCCCGGCGGTGTGGCGACCCGCGCGCTGTGAGTGCCTGGATAGTCGAACGGTTCTCAAAGCCCGCTTGCGGGAGTTGGAGACCTCCGTATCGACGCTCCGGAACGCGTTTCCACCTAAGCAGGACCGTTGCGGAAGCAGCGACTGACTGCGCGTCGGACTGTGGTATAGTCCTGCCTTCGCGAACAGCGTTGCGCGAAGGCGCGAGTCAGTGTGTCGCTTCGCGCCTGACCACAGGTCCAGCATCCTGCTCGGGGTCGCAGGCTTCGCCTCCTGCCCTGAGTGGGGTTGCCGGGTCAGCCTGAACCACCGGAGGGGTCGTTCCACCCGCCCCTCGATTCAGGAGGTGCATGTATGGGTGCTCCACGTGCTCGCACCGAGCTTGGTACTCTTCCCCTCACCGTGTCCAACATGGGGTTCCTTCTCGATCGGCTGGGAAAGGACTGCCATCCGCTGCAGTTTCTCCGGGAACTGAATCAGAACGCGATCGAGGCCATCCAGCGTGTCCCAGAAAAGACTGGGGAAATCGTCTGGGACGTCGACTGGACGGCATACGAGCTTGAGGGCGTGTACCGTCTGAGCATCGTCGACAACGGTGACGGGATGAGCGGCGAGGAGATGGTCAAGTACATCAACCAGTTGTCGTCTTCGTTCGCGAAGCAGAGCCTCGACGGGAACTACGGTGTTGGTGCGAAGATCGCTGCAGCCACGCGGAATCACGCAGGACTCGTGTACTTGTCGTGGAAGAACGGCCAGGGCGCGATGATTCACCTCTGGCGTGATCCTCGCACAGGCGAGTATGGCCTCAGGCAGTTCGAGCGTCCCGACGGGTCCTATGGGCACTATGCGCCCGTAGAGGACACCGTGAAGCCTGATCTCATCGTCGACCACGGCACGATGGCGATCCTCTTCGGAAACGCGCCTACAGAGAACACGATGAATGCACCTGAGGGCGCAATGTCGCCTTCGCGTTGGGTTGCCCGCTACTTGAACTCGCGCTACTTCGAGTTCCCTGAGGGCATGACCGTGCGGGCTCGCGAGGGATGGGAGAATCCAAGGTCTGACAAGGATCGAAACCTCCTCAGGCGTTTGACGGGGCAGGCCGACTATCTTCGAGCGCACACCGAGAGCTCCGGTAGGGTTCCACTGACGAACGCGACCGCACGCTGGTGGATCCTGAAAGACGAGCCGGCATTGGCTCAGAACTCAGGCTTCATCGAGTCGTCGGGGCACATGGCCGCTCTCTATCAGGGGGAGATGTATGACCAGGCGTCGGCGCGGACCGGTATGACCCGCCTGCAGCAGTTTGGTGTGATTCTGGGGCACCGCAGGGTGGTCATCTACCTTGAACCGCAAGCCGCAGAAGGCTTCAGGATCACGACGAACACCGCGCGCACGCACCTACTAGTAAACAACGAACCTCTTCCATGGGCTGAATGGGCTGCGGAGTTCAGAGACTCGCTTCCGGACGAGATTGAAGCGCTCATCGAGGAGGTCGCTGCGCACTCGGCGTCGACGGACTTGAGCCAGTCTGTTCGCGACCGCCTTCGCGACATCCTCGACCTCTATCGCGTCAGCAGGTATCGGGCGACTCCGACTGGCGACGTGCTGATTGACGAGGCGCGCCGGATTCGGGGCGGTTCGCCTCAACGTCAGGGGGGCAGTTCCGGTGACGGGCGCGGTCGGCCTGGGGGACTTGGGGGCACAGCGGGCGGCGTGTACTCGGTATTCATGAAGAAGGAAGGGACACCTGGAAGGAGCGTGCAGGCGGACCCGTTCCCCCAGGTAATGTGGGTCAGCGCCAAGGACGGAACCCGAGAGCCCGGGGACATGGAGGACCGGGCGGGGCGCTTCCTGCTGGATCAGAACAGGCTCCTCATCAATGCGGACTTCCGGGCGTTCGTTGACATGACGGAGCGCTGGACAAAGCAGTACGAGGACAAGCCTGGGATTCGAGAGGTCGTCGAGCAATCTGTTCGAAGCTGGTTCGAACAGGCCTTGGTCGAGACGGTGCTAGGCGTGCAGGCGCTGAAGGACTCGAAAGAATGGACCATCGAGGATGTGCAGTCCGCACTGTCCGAAGAAGGACTTAGCGCGGCTGTCATGTCACGCTATCACGTGAACAACTGTGTGAAGCGCGAGCTCGGCACGAAGCTCGGGAAGCTCCAGACCGCATAGGCGCCGCCAAGAAGGTCAGCAAGCCTCAGGGGGGCGCGATGGCCACCAGAAGGGAGCCACCCTGCGAGATGAGTGGCTGACATTGCGCTGGGCCCGTGCTTCCTGTGAGCTTGGCAGCATGGCGTTTTGCCAGCAGGACAGATAGACTCGTTGCTGCTTCCGGCAGGAGGATGCCGGGGAAGGGGCCTCCTGGCACGGAAAGGGCAGCGTTGCGTGGGGAGGGACGGAGTGCTTTCGAACTCGCTTCGATTCCGGGCTGTTCATTTTGCGTACCTCTTCGGCCCTCCGCGGCTCGTGTCCAGGGACGAGGCATCTCTGGTGTACGGCAAGGTATGCGAGGCCCTAGGGAACGATGACTTTACCTTCACATATGGCAAGTCAGAGGAGCAGGAGAAGCCCCCGGAGGCCCGCGGGTTCGGGCTCCGCCTATTGCGGCCCGAGGGGCGAGGTGGACTAGAGATCAAGGTCGAGAACCCTAGCCTTGCGGTGCCGATTCGCTTGTTCATCGGCTACACTTGGCCCCCTTCTCTCGCGAGTGCCAAGGAAGGCTTCGACTTGGCAGCAGGGGCGGTGTTCAACTCACTGCAAGGAAACTGGACGAAGTTCATCGCCGAGGCTCGAATTCGTGCCGAGTGCGCCGTCAGCGGACCTGATGCGCTTGGATTCCTGACGGGCGAGATGCTCGGGAAAGCCGCAGGTTGGATCGATTCGTTGGGCAAGCCGCTCTCGTTTTGTTCCGTGAAGTTCGAAGTCGAACCGCTGCCAACCACCGAGGCCCTAGCCACACCGAAACGCGACCTGATGATCGAAGTTCTTCGCGAGGATCGCACGAAGTTGTATCTCGAGCTGGTAAGCCAGTGGCCGCAGGTCGCGATGAGTGGCGCGGTTGACTTGAACAAGCTGCGCCCGATTGATCGCCATCCGAGTGACTACATCGAGGAAACGCGCTCGTACTTGGCGCGGAGACTCGAGGAGTTCGAACCAAGAGGAGGGCAGAGTCGATGAGCAACGAGCAGATGCTAGGAATCTGGGGCTTTTCGGCGCTCCCCTCAGGAGCGGAGGAAGCCACCCGCCGGGTAGCGGACCCTAGCAGCAACATTCTCGAACAGCCGCAGGGGTGGCCGGTGCTTTGGAGCAGAGTCTCGGCCACAGGGCGTGAGCCGAGCGCAGACAACGCGGAATCCGTTGAGCTCGCAATGTGGTCGCTGATGAGCCAAGACGCCCGCAAGGCTTGGATGGAAGAAAACCCATTCTGAACCAATGGCGCTCCATCCCGGTGACATCTACCTCAGCAGTGCGTATGGAAAACCGCGCCCGATCGTGATCGTGTCACGGGAGGATCTCAACCGTGGGCGATACGTTGTGGCGGTACCTCTAACCTCGCGCCGGCTGACGGATAGGTGGGGTGCAGGGAACTGCGTTGCTCTGCAGCGAGGAGAGGCTGGCCTCGCGCAGAACTGCGTCGCACAGTGTGAAGCTGTGTCTATGGTCCGAGTGGACGAGCTCGATCTCGAGCGTGGCTATGTTGGGGCGCTGGGAGAGGCGACGCTGGACGAAGTGGTCAGAGCAATCGGCTACGTAATCTCGGCCGAGTGCAAGAGGAGGTAGCCACACCTCGGCTCAGGATAGATCGGTCCCGAGACGTGGTCTCTTCCCACTCGCCAAGCATTTGGGCGCGCGGCGCCCACACAAGCCTACCCAGTCGCGCAGAGCAATCCCTTGGGGGCAACGTGCCCCGCCCCCGCCTACGCCCGCTTCACCGGCACCACGCTCTTGTCATCCAGTCCCAGCACGTTCACCAGGTCGCTTCCGGCAGGGACGATGAACTTGGTCTGGTTGGCCAGCACGTTGTTGAGCACGTCCAACCGCTTGCTGACCTCGGCGCGCTCCTTGAAAAACGCCTCGGCCGCGTTCGAGACCATCTCGATGGCCCTGGCCTCGGCGGTGGCGCGGGTGATGCGTGCCTGCGCGTCGCCCTCGGCCTTGAGGATCTCCGACTGCCTCACGCCCTCGGCCTGCAGGATCTGCGCCTGCTTCACGCCCTCGGCCTCGAGGATGGCGGCGCGCTTGTCGCGCTCGGCCTTCATCTGGCGCGACATCGCCTCGGTGATGTCGGCGGGCGGATCGATCTTCTGCACCTCGACGCGCGTCACCTTCACCCCCCAGGTGTTGGTGGCCTCGTCGAGCACGTTCCTCAAGTTCTGGTTGATGAGGTCGCGGGCGGTGAGGGTCTCGTCCAGCGACTTGTCGCCGATCAGGTTTCGCAGGTTGGTCTGCGCCAGCGTGGTGGCGGCGTACCCGAAGTTCTGTACCTCGAACGTGGCCTTCACCGGGTCGCTGATGCGGTAGTAGATCACCGCGTCCACCGTCACCGAGACGTTGTCCTTGGTGATGACCTTCTGCGGCTCCACGTTGATGACGCGCTCGCGCATGTCCACCTTGATCATGTCCTCGATCACCGGCACCAGGAACGTGAGCCCGGAGCCGGCAGTGGCCCGGTAGCGACCGAGCCGCATGACCAGGCCCTTCTCGAACTGCGCCACCACGCGCGCCGAGCGGGCGAGCGAGATGAGCGCGATGAACAGGACGATGACGAGCAGGAAGAAGCCCAGTTGACCAGCCATGCCCCTTACCTCCGCACGAGCAGCGTGACGCCATCCACGGCTTCCACCGTGACGAGCGTCCCCGCTTCGAAAGGTCCCGCCGCGCCCGGCGCCGGGCGCGCGCGCCACATCTCGTCCCTCAGCCTGACCTGGCCGGGCCGGTGCTCGGCCACGGGCTCGGTCACCAGCGCCTGCTGCCCGATCAGCGCATCGGTGTTGGTCGGAAGGCCCTGACGCTGCATCCTCCCGCGCACCCAGCGGCGGCCGACCGCGATGTAGGCCACGCACAGCACGCTCGCCACGACCAGGCCCAACACGGCGTTGCCGAACAGCAGCCCCAGCGCGCCGCCCACCAGGAACGACGAGCCGATGAGCACCAGGTCGAAGCCGGCGAAACCGCCGAGCGCGACCTCGACCAGCACGAGCAGCGCGCCCGCCACGATCAGCACCCAGTTCCATTGCACCGCCATCGCCACCCTCCTTGCCGCGCGGCGCGGGGACCCCGCGCCGGCGCGAGCGGCGAGACAGTAGCATCGGGCCGCGGCGCCGCAAGCCGAATCGGGCCCCCATGTCTCCGCTCTAAGGAGCAAGGAGCGCGGGCGGCGGCGAGCGTCCGGACGCGGACGCCCTTTCGGGGGCGGCAGCGAGCGCACACCGGCTCCCGGGGCGCCGCCCTGCAACGTGCAGGGGGCCGGCCGGTCTAGCCG
>JACRPT010000046.1:17237-17976 GCA_016223045.1 Candidatus Eiseniibacteriota bacterium | reverse complement strand
CAGCCGGCGGCGCGGGGCACCAGGCCCCGCGAGGACCGCCGGCGGCGCCAGCCGACAACCGAATACGGTGTGTTCCCTGTTCGACTCGTGATTGGCCGGCTGTGGGCTGATCCCCCTATCGCGAGCGAAGGAGTCTAACGGACCGGTACACGGTCGATACGGGGAACCTTCTTACGGGCCCCGGGCCACGCGGCAACCACCTCAGCGCACCTCCATCCCGACCGCGCTTCCCGGGGCCCATCACGTCCGCCGGCCGCCCTCCCGCAGCGGGCGCATCCCCACCTCCGGCCGCGCCTTCCGTTGACCCCACCCGTCAAGATTGCTACCGTGCGCGCTTCAAGACGTCGGTGACCGGTCCGGCCACCTGAGGCCCGCGACCGCTCGGAGGGTGATCGCGCACCGTGGCACGGGAAGCCTTGGGGCTGGTCGAGACGCGGGGCTGGGTCGCGGCCGCTGAAGCCGCCGACGCCATGTGCAAGGCCGCGCACGTCCGGTTGGTCCGCTACGAGGTCACCCGCGCCGGACTGGTGACCATGCTGGTGCGCGGCGCCCTGGGCGAGGTCGAGGCCGCGGTGGCGGCCGGGGCGGCCGCCGCGGCGCGGCTCGGACCGGTGCTGGCCCGGCTCGTGATCCCGGCGCCCGAGCCTCAACTCGAAGACCCCATCGCGGCGCCGGCCCGCCCGGCGCCGCGGCAGCGCAACGAACCATAAGGAGAGTCCCATGCAGGAAGAGGCTCTGG
>JACRPT010000046.1:0-17195 GCA_016223045.1 Candidatus Eiseniibacteriota bacterium | reverse complement strand
TGGTCGAAGCCTCCGACGCCATGGTCAAGCCCGCGCGCGGCACCCTCGTCCACTACGAGAAGATCGGCGGCGGCTACGTCACCACGCTGGTGCGCGGCGACGTCGCCGCGGTGCGCGCCGCGACCGAGGCGGGCTCCGCCGCGGCCGCCAAGGTGGGCGAGGTGGTGTCCGTCCACGTCATCCCGCGCCCGCACCCGATGCTCGAGGACGTGCTCCCGATCCGGCGCCCCGAGGTCGCGGGCGGCAAGAAGTAGCCCATGATCCTGGCCCAGGTGCTGGGCACGGTGGTCTCCACCCGCAAGGACGCCGGGCTCGTCGGGCTCAAGCTCCTGCTGGTGCGCGAGGTGGACGGCGCGTTCAAGCCGGCCGGCAACTACGTCGTGGCCGCGGACGCCGTCGGCGCGGGCTCGGACGAGCTGGTGATGGTGGCGCAGGGCTCCTCGGCGCGCATGACCGAGGTCTCGCGCGAGAAGCCCGTGGACGCGGTCATCGTCGGCATCGTGGACGCGATCGAGATGGCCGGGAAGGACGTGTACCTCAAGCGCTCCGGCGTCGTGAGCTGATCCGCGACCCATGGCGCTCGACGAACGGCAGATCGGCGGCATCGTCCAGCAGGTGCTGGAACGTCTCGAGAGCGGGCGGCCGGAGGCCGGCGGGGGCGGGACCCCGCGCGGCGTGCACGGCGACCTCGACGCCGCGGTCGCTGCGGCGCGCGCGGCCTTCGAGGCCTACGACCTGACGCCGCTGGACACCCGGCGGCGCATCATCGCGGCCATCCGTGACGACCTCACCGCGAGCCTGCGGGCGATCTCGGAGCTGGCGGTCGAGGAGACCGGGCTCGGCCGGGTCGAGGACAAGATCCTCAAGAACCGGCTGGTCACCGAGAAGACACCCGGCACCGAGGATCTCGAGCCCGTCACCTGGACCGGGGACCACGGGCTCACGCTGGCCGAGCGCGCGCCCTACGGCGTGATCGCCGCCATCACGCCGGTCACCAACCCCACCGAGACCATCATCAACAACGGCATCTCGATGATCGCGGGCGGCAACGTCGTGGTGTTCTGCCCGCACCCGGCCGCGCGGCGGGTCTCGAACGCCTGCGTGGACATCATGAACCGCGCGGCGCTCCGGGCGGGCGCGCCGCAGCCGCTGTTCCACGCGGTGGAGCAGCCCGGCATCGAGGTGGCGCAGAAGCTGCTCAACTACCCCGGCATCCGCCTCAACGTGGTGACCGGCGGCCCCGGTGTCGTCGAGGAGGCGCTCGCCGCCGGCAAGAAGGCCATCACCGCCGGCCCGGGCAACCCGCCCTCCGTGGTGGACGAGACCGCCGACCTCGAGAAGGCGGCGCGCGACCTGGTGGCCGGGGCCTCGCTCGACAACAACATCATCTGCACCGACGAGAAGGAGGTGGTCGCGGTCGCCCTGATCGCCGACCGGCTCAAGGAGGCCTTCGCGCGCGCCGCGGCGGTGGTGCTGCCGCCCCACCACGTCGAGAAGCTCCGGAACCTGGTGCTCGAGCAGGACCGGGGACCGCGCCGGCACGCGGTGGTCAACCGCAAGTACGTGGGCAAGAACGTGGACGTGATCCTGCGCGACGCCGGGATCCCGTGCGACGGCAGCAAGCGCATCGCGCTGTGCGAGGTGGACGCCGACCACCCGTTCCTGTGGACCGAGATGATGATGCCGGTGCTGCCGATGACCCGCGCGCGCACCGTGGACGACGCCATCGACTTCGCCATCGAGGTCGAGCACGGCTACCGGCACACCGCCTCCATGCACTCGCGCAACATCGACAAGCTCTCGAAGATGGCCCGCGCCTGCAACTGCTCGATCTTCGTGAAGAACGGACCCAACTACGCCGGCCTTGGCTTCGGCGGCGAGGGCCCGACCAGCTTCACCATCGCCAGCCCCACCGGCGAGGGGATGACCACGGCACGGAGCTTCACGCGGCTCCGGCGCTGCACCCTCGTCGACCACTTCCGGATCATCTGATGCACGTCGCGATCGGGGCCGTCGAGACCAGCAGCATCGCCCAGGGCGCGGTGGTGGCGGACGCGATGGTGAAGACCGCCGAGGTGGAGCTGCTCGAGCTGGGAACGCTCTCGCCCGGCAAGTTCTGGGTCCTGATCGGCGGCGAGGTGGCCACGGTGCGCGCCTCGTTCCGCCGCGGTGTCGAGGTGGCGGCCGAAACCCTGCTCGACTCGCTCCTCATCCCGCAGCTCCACGAGCAGGTGCTGCCCGCGCTGCGCGGCACCGCCGGGCCCTGGGACCACGACGCGCTCGGCGTCATCGAGACCATGACCGCCGCCTCGGTGATCGTGGCCGCCGACCAGGCCGCCAAGGCCGCCGCGGTGGTGCTGCGCGACCTGAGGCTGGCCAACGGGCTGGGCGGCAAGGGCGTGCTCTACCTGACCGGTGCGGTCTCCGACGTGCAGGCTGCGGTCGAGGCCGGTCGCGCCGAAGCGCTCCGCAAGGGGCTGCTGGCGCGCTCGGTGGTGATCCCGCGGCTCCACGCCCAGATGAAGACGCGGATGTTCTGATGCACTTCGCCCGGGTGGTGGGGACGGTGGTGTGCACGGTCAAGGTGCCGGCCTGGCGCTCGCACCGCACGCTGCTCATCCAGCCCACCGACTCGCAGGGCGCGCCGCACGGCCGGACCATCGTGGCGGTGGACCTGGTCTCCGCCGCGCCCGGGCAGCGGGTGTTCTACGTCCGTGGCCGCGAGGCCGCCAACGCGCTTCCCGATCCCGACAACCCGGCCGACGCCGCGATCGTCGGCATCGTGGACGAGGTGCGTGAGAGCCCGTGGACCGGGCCCGGGGACCGGGGCTGATGTTCGTGGCGCGCGTCGTCGGCGAGGTGGTCGCCACCATCAAGCACGCCGAGCTCGCCGGGCACAAGCTGCTCCTGGTCCAGCCCGTCACGCCCCGGGACCGGCCGACCGGACGTCCGGCCATCGCGCTCGACACCGTGGATGCCGGCCCCGGAGACCTGGTCATCGTCGCGGACGAGGGCAACGCCGCCGCCCAGGTGCTGCGCCGCGGGCGCGGCGCGGTGCGGACCGTGGTGGTGGGGGTGGTGGACGAGATCGCCGAGGAGTCGCGCGGGCGGGGCTGAACCGACCGTGGCGCGGCCGACCCGTCTTCCGCGGGCGCCCGACCGTCCCGTGCGAGAGTCATCCCATCCGGACGCCGGTCGTGCTAGATTGTGCCCGGCGAGGAGGTCCGCAGTGCCGATCTACGAATACCGCTGCGCGTCCTGCGCGGAGCGCTTCGAGATGTTGATGAGCCGATTCGACGAGCCGCCGCCTTGCTGCCCGAAGTGCGGTGGCGCGCGGGTCGAGAAGCTGCATTCGGCGTTCGCCGTGACGAGGCCGCACGAGGCCGCCCCGCCGGGGCCGTGTGGCTCGCCGGAGTGCGCCTGCCGGAGGGGGTAGCCGCACGACGCGGCCGGGCACCCATGGAGCGCGGATCGGCCGTGCCGCGCCCGCCGGCGGCGGGAACCTGCCAGGAGGGAAACCCATGACCAAGGCGGAGCTGGTCGAGGAAGTCTCGGCGAAGACCGGGATCTCCAGGAATCACTCGGCGCTCATCGTGGATCACCTGCTCGAGGCGGTGTGCCACGCGCTCAGTGAGGGCAAGCACCTCGAGATCAGGGGCTTCGGCACCTTCAAGGTGCGGGAGCGCCGTGCGCGGCGGGCCCGCAATCCCCGCAGCGGCACGGAGGTCATGGTCCCCGCCAAGCTCGTGCCGGTGTTCAAGCCGAGCAAGGAGCTCAAGGCCCTGATCCTGGGCGACGTCCAGGAGGAAACGCCGGAGCCCGTCGCCAGCTGACGGATCCGCCAACGACATCGGCAGCCCGAGAGGAGACGGAATGGGTTCTGGGAAGAAGCGGAAACGCAAGAAGATCGCCACCCACAAGCGTAAGAAGCGCCTCCGGAAGAACCGCCATAAGAAGCGCATCCGCTAGTGTCCCGAGTCAGGGGGTCGCCGTCGCACCGAGGGCGACGCTCCGCCCGCCCTGCAAGGCGCGACGACGAAGTCGTATTCCCGGGATACGTCGAGGAGGAGCAACGCCGCGGGGCGGGCGGGGTACCCACGCGAAGCGTGGGTCGGGCGTCCGAATGCAGGCGAACCTCTGACTCGGGACACCAGGCCGCACCGCAGCGCCGAACCGGAACCGCCCGCTCCGCGTCTCATCGGCCGCGCGTACCAGTCGCGCGGCCGATGGACCTTCGACCCCGCGCGCCGCTGGCGCGGCGGCCGGCGCGAGCTCGCCTGGAAGGGACACGAGGCGCCGCTCGACGGCGATTGGTGCATCGCCGAGGTCCCCGACGAAGGCCCCGCGTTCCTGGTCGAGGTGCTGGGCGCCGATGACCGCCCGCAGTGGGACGACCACGCGGTCGCCTCGCAGTACCGCCTGCGCCAGCGTTTCCCGGCACGCGCGCTCGAGGAGGCCGAGGCCGCGCACGGCCCCACCCTGCGCGAGCGCTCGGGGCGCCTCGACCTGCGCGGCGAGCTGGCGTTCACCATCGACCCCGACGACGCCCGCGACCACGACGATGCGCTCTCGGTGCGCGCGCTCGGGCACGGCCGCCACGAGGTCGGCATCCACATCGCCGACGTCTCGCACTACGTCCGGGTCGGCTCGGCGCTCGACCGCGAGGCGCGCCTGCGCGGCACCAGCTGCTACCTGCCGGGCGGCGTCGTGCCCATGCTCCCGGAGCGGCTGTCGGGCGAGCTGTGCTCGCTCCAGCCCGACCGCGACCGGCTCGCGCTCTCGGTGATCGTGGACCTCGACCGCGAGGGTCGCCTCCACGGCTGGCGCTTCGCCGAGAGCGTGATCCGCAGCCGCCACCGGCTCGACTACGGCGAGGTGCAGCAGGCCCTGGACGGGACGGCAAGGAAGGACGCGCCGCTCCAGCACGCGCTGGAGGGCCTGATGGCGCTGGCGCGCGCGCTGCGCCACCGGCGCCTCGCCGCCGGGGCGCTCGACCTCGACGTGCCCGAGGTCAAGGCGCGGGTGGACGCCCACGGCGTGCCGTACCGCCTCGAGCGCCGGCCGCACCTCGAGAGCCACGAGCTGGTCGAGGAGTTCATGCTGGTCGCGAACCGCTGCGTGGGGGAGCAGGGCGCGCGCCGCGCGGCCGGGATGCTCTACCGGGTCCACGAGCCCCCCGCGGACCGCAAGCTCGCCGAGCTCGAGGCGATGCTCCGGGCGCTCGGGCTCCCGCGCCCGGCCCCGGCGACGGCCGAGCCCGCGCGGGCGCTGCAGGCCCTGCTGGCGGTGCCGCTCGATCCGCCGCGACGGCGGCTGCTCCACCGGCTGGTGCTGCGCTCGCTGGCGCGCGCCCGCTACCTGGAGCGCGACCTCGGCCACTTCGGCCTCGCCACCCGGGAATACTGCCACTTCACCTCCCCGATCCGCCGCTACCCGGACCTGCACAACCACCGGCGCGTGCGCGAGTGGATCCGCGGCCGGCCCGGGGCGCCCGGCCCCGCGGCCCGCGCGGACGCCGCGGGCGCGGATCGCGCCTGGGACCCGGTCGAAGTCGCCGCGCTCGCGGCGCAGTGCAGCGCCACCGAACAGAACGCCACCGACGCGGAGCGTGAAGCGGTCCGCGTCAAGGCGCTCCGTCATCTCGAGGGGCGACTCGGAGACCGGCTATCGGGTATCATCACCGGCCTGGTGCCGCAGGGTCTCTTCGTCGAGCTCGACGACATCCCGGTGGACGGCTTCGTGCGCGCGTCCGAGCTCGATGATCACTTCGTGCTCGATGCTTCCGGGGTCCGCATGGTGGGCCGGCGCACGCGCCGTCGCTTCTCGCTGGGCGACGCGGTCCGGGTCACGGTCGCCCGGGTGGACGTTCCGGCGCGCGAAGCCGACTTCGCGCTGGACGAGCCCCGGCGGCGACATGGTCGCCGCCGACACGGGAGGGGTTGATGCCGCAGAAGCGCAACACGCGACGGAACGAGCGCCGGCGCACGGCGCGGGCCGACGCGCACCTGAGCATGCGGGTCGAGAGCGCGCGCGAGGACGGCGAGCACGCCCTGGTCGTGACCGAGAGCCAGAACATCTCGGCGAGCGGGGTCTACTGCATGTCGTCCCACTACCTGGCGCCGCTCTCCAGGGTGGGACTAACCATCGTGCTGCCGCGCCTGCCGGGCTCGCGGACGTCGAAGGAGCTCGTCAAGTGCGAGGGCATCGTGGTGCGCTGCGAGCCCGCCGGGACGAAGAAGGCCGACGCCCGCTTCGAGCTGGCCTGCATGTTCACCGACCTCGATCCCCGGCGCCGCTCGTTGCTCGAGGAGTTCGTGACCTGGCGCAACCTGCGGGCGCTGCGCGCGGCCGCCGCCGGCGTCAACGGCCGCCCCGCGGCGCGCGGGCGGGCGGCGGCGGGCCGCACCCCTCGCGCCGCCCGCAAGCCGGCGCGCCGCACCGCAGCGACCCGCCGCGGGGCCGTCCATTAGCAGGCGCGGCGACCGGCCGGGCGCAGGTCCGGAGGCGCCCCGCGACGTCCTCCCGCCAGAGCGCCCACACCCGCCTCCCCATGCGACCCACGCCCGCGACCCCGGCGCCGCTCACCACCCACCCCGGCCCGCCGCTCGCCGGGCGGGTGCGCCCGCCGGGTGACAAGTCGGTCACGCACCGAGCGATCCTGCTCGGCCTGATCGCCGAGGGGGAGACCCGGGTCGAGGGCGCAAACCCCGGCGCCGACTGTGCCGCGACCCTGGCGTGCGCTGGCGCGCTGGGCGCCGGCGTGACGCGCGACGGCGGGGCGGTGGTGATCCGCGGCACCGCCGGACGGCTCGCCGAGCCCGCCGCGGTGCTCGACTGCGGCAACTCGGGCACCACGCTCCGCCTGCTCGCCGGAGTGCTGGCCGGCCGCCCGGTCCTGGCGGTGCTCGCGGGCGATGCCTCGCTCAACCGCCGCCCGGTCGGGCGGGTGGTGGAGCCGCTGCGCCGCATGGGGGCCGAGCTGTACGCGCGCGACGGCGACCGGCTGCCGCCGCTGGTGGTGCGCGGTCGCGCGCTCGCGGCGATCCGCTACGAACTGCCGATGGCGAGCGCGCAGGTGGCCTCGTGCGTGCTCCTCGCCGGGCTGGCCGCGGCGGGGGAGACCGCGGTCGAGCTGCCGGGACCGGCGCGCGACCACACCGAGCGCATGCTCCCGGCCTTCGGCGTCGAGGTCACGGTCGAGCCGCGGGCGGGAGCGGGGCCGCGGCTCGCCCTGCGCGGGCCGGCGACGCCGCGCGCGACGCGCCTCACCGTGCCGGGCGACTTCTCGGCGGCCGCGTTCTTCCTCGCCGCGGCGGCCGCGAGGCCGGGCGCCACGGTGACCGCCGAGGGCGTGAGCCTGAATCCCACGCGCACCGGGCTGCTCGACGTGCTCGAGCGGATGGGCGCGCGGATCGAGCGCGCGAACCAGCGGCTCGAGGCCGGCGAGCCGGTGGGCGACGTCACGCTGACCGGACCGGACCGGCTCGAGGCCTTCGACGTGCCCGCCGCCTGGGTGCCGCGCCTGCTCGACGAGGTGCCGGCCTGGGTGATCGCGGCGACCGCGGCACGCGGGACCTCGCGGCTGGCGGGCGCGGCCGAGCTGCGCGTCAAGGAGAGCGACCGGCTGGCCGCCCTGGCCGCGAACCTGGCCGCGCTCGGCGTGCGGGTGGAGGAGAGCCCTGACTCTCTCGCGGTGACCGGCGGTCGGGTGAGCGGCGGCACGGTGGCGGCGGGCGACGACCATCGCGTGGCCATGGCCTTCGCGGTGCTCGGAACGTGCGCGCAGGCTCCGGTCACGGTGGACGACGCTTCCAGCATCCCCACGTCGTACCCCGGCTTCGTCGCCGCGCTGGCGGCGCTGGGCGGCCGGGTGGAGGAAGGTCCCGGCCCCGGGTCCGCCGCCGGCCGGCGCCCGGCCGGCAACCCGGCGGGCACCCCATGAGCTTCGTCGTCACCATCGACGGGCCCTCCGCCGCGGGCAAGAGCACCGCGGCGCGCACGCTGGCCTCGCGGCTCGGCTTCCTCTACGTGGACACCGGAGCGCTCTACCGCGCGGTCGCGCTCAAGATGCAGTGGAGCGGCGCCTCGCCCGACGACCCGGCCGCGGTCGAGCGCTGCCTCGCCGGCACCGCGCTCGACCTGTCGGGCTCGCCCGAGCAGCCGCACGTCTGGCTGGACGGAGCCGACGTGAGCGGCGAGATCCGCACCCCCGCGGTGAGCGAGATGTCGTCGCGCATCGCGGCGCTCCCGGCGGTGCGCCGCAAGCTGGTCGAGATCCAGCGCGCGCTGCGCGCCCGCGGGCCGCTGGTCGCCGAGGGGCGCGACCTCGGCACCGTGGTGTTCCCGGACGCCGAGGTGAAGATCTTCCTGGACGCCGACCTCGCCACGCGGGCGCGGCGCCGCGCGCGCGAGCTCGAGCAGCGCGGCATCCCGGTCCCGCTCGAGCAGGTGAGCGAGGAGCTCGAGCGCCGCGACCGGCGCGACCGGAGCCGCGCCGACAGCCCGCTGCGGCCGGCCGACGGGGCCGTGGTGGTGGATTGCAGCACGATGGACGTGGACGGCGTGGTCGCAGAGGTGCTGCGCGTGGTACGCGCGCACCACGCCTGGCCCGGCGGGGGCGCCCCGGCCGCGGGGCGCGGGGGCTGACGGTGAGGCCGTGGCCGGCGCCGGGGAGCCGGCTCCGCGGCCGGCGGAACGCCCTGAGGGCTGCGGGGCGGGCGATTAGGAGTTTTCTTGGGCGCGTATTATAGTGCTGCCCGGTTTCTGGCGGGTGCCGCCCTGGGGCTGCTCACCAGATGGGAAGTGAAGGGGCGAGACCAGGTCCCGCGCGAAGGCGGGCTGATCGTCGCCTCCAACCACGTCTCATTCTGGGATCCCCCCCTGGTCGGCGCCGCCCTCCCCAGGGAAGCGCATTTCCTCGCCAAGGAAGAGCTGTTCTCGTCGCCGTGGATGGGCTGGCTCATCCGCAGCGTCAACGCCATCCCCATCCGGCGTGGCGTCGCGGACCTGAGCGGCATGTCGCGGGCGATCGAGACGCTCCAGCGGGGCTCGGCGCTGCTGATGTTCCCGGAGGGGAGCCGGATGCGTGACGGCGAGCTGCACCCGGCGCGGCCGGGGGTGGGCATGATGGCGGTGAACGCCGACGTGCCCATCGTCCCCTGCTACGTGTCGGGCAGCGGCCGTCCCAGCCGGTGGGTGTGGCGTGGCGTGCGGGTGCGCATCTGGTTCGGTCCCGCGCTCCACTGGAAGGACCTGGCCGGTCCCGAGACCGACCTGGCGCCGGGACGCGCGCTCTACCAGCGGGTGAGCGACGCGGTCATGCGCGAGGTCGCGGTCCTGAGGAGCGGGCAGCTGAGATCGGCATCACGCGGGGCGGCCTGAGACGCCGCACCCTATTCTTACGATTCAAGGAGGCCTCTGATCCATGCTGGACACGACTGACAGGACCCTCAACCCCGTCGCGGAACCCCCGCAGCGGGCACCCTTCATCCCCCCGGTACCGCTGAACGCGGACGAAGAGGACGACGAGAACCTCGAGCTGCGCGCCGAGATGTTCGGCCAGTACGAGGAGTCCCTGCGCTCCATCGGCGAGGGCGAGATCGTGCACGGTACCGTGCTCGCCATCGACGAGACGGAAGTGCTGGTGGACGTCGGCTTCAAGAGCGAGGGCGTCATCTCGCTCGCCGAGTTCCCGGATCCCGCGAGCATCAAGGTCGGCGACACCGTCGAGGTCTTCCTGGAGAAGATGGAGAACCAGGACGGACTGGTGGTGCTCTCCAAGCAGCGCGCGGACTTCGTGCGGGTGTGGGACCGGGTCAAGGAAGCCCACGACACCGGCCAGGTGGTGGAAGGGAAGCTGGTCCGCAAGATCAAGGGCGGCGTGGTCGTGGACCTCTACGGAGTCGAGGCCTTCCTGCCCGGCTCGCAGATCGCGCTGCGCCAGGTCCAGAACGTGGACGCGCTGCTGGGCCAGAACGTGCAGGTCAAGATCATCAAGCTCAACAAGCGCCGCCGCAACATCGTGGTGTCGCGCCGCGCCGTCCTCGAGGAGGAGCGCGATCGCATGAAGTCCTCCATCCTCAAGGACCTGGCGAAGGACCAGATCCGCGAGGGCGTGGTCAAGAACATCACGGACTTCGGCGCGTTCGTGGACACATGTCGTGGGGCCGCATCAACCACCCGTCCGAGATGGTGAACGTGGGCGACCACGTCCGGGTGAAGGTCCTCAAGTTCGACCCGCAGACCGAGCGCGTCAGCCTCGGCATGAAGCAGATCTCGGAGGACCCGTGGCTGCGCGCGGGCGAGCGCTACCACGTGGACGACCGCGTGCGCGGGAAGGTCGTCTCGCTGGCCGACTACGGCGCGTTCATCGAGCTGGAGAAGGGCGTCGAGGGCCTGATCCACGTGTCCGAGATGTCGTGGACCCGCCACGTGCGGCATCCGTCCAAGGTCGTGAACATCGGCGACATCATCGAGGCCGTGGTGCTCAAGGTGGACAAGGCCAACGAGAAGATCTCGCTCGGCCTCAAGCAGGTCGAGCCCGATCCGTGGCTCACGCTCGACGAGAAGTACCCGGCCGGTATGCGGGTCAGGGGCAAGGTCCGGAACCTCACGAACTTCGGCGCCTTCGTCGAGCTGGAGGAGGGGATCGACGGCCTGGTGCACGTCTCCGACATGTCGTGGACCAAGCGGGTCGCGCACCCGAGCGAGGTGCTCAAGAAGGGCGACACCGTCGAGGTCGTGATCCTCTCGATCGACAAGGAGCACCGCCGCATCAGCCTCGGACTCAAGCAGGTCAGCGAGGACCCGTGGCCGTCGCTGGCCGAGAAGTTCCCGGCCGGCATGGAGATCGCGGGCGCCATCAACCGCCTGTTCGACCGCGGCGCGATCGTGGACGTCGGCGAGGGCATCGAAGGCTTCGTGCCGCTGTCGCAGCTGGGCATCGACGACCTCAAGCGTCCCAACGACGCCTTCGAGGTGGGTGAGACGCTCACCATGAAGGTGACACGCGTGGACGTGGCGAACCACCGGCTGATCCTGAGCGTGAAGGCCTGGCTCTCCGAGCAGGACGACATCGCGCTGGCCGAGTGGACCTCGAAGCGCAACCAGGTGCGGGCGAAGATCGCCGCGAGCCCGCCCGTCGAGGCCCCGGCCGAGGCCAAGCCCCGCGAGCGCGCCACCGAGTCCACCGAGGAAGAGTAGCCGGGGGCGGTCCGCGTCGCGGACCATCCCCGCGTCACCACGACAGGCCGGCGGGCGGAAGGCGACTTCCGCCCGTCCGGCTTTGGCATCCGCCGGGGGCCGCCGTATGCTCGCCGGGCCATGATCCGCGCCCCCGCCATCCTGCTCGCCACGGTCCTCGCCGCGGCCGCGCCCCCCGCCACGCTGCGCGCGGTGCTCGAGTCGGCGCCCGCCGACAGCCTGGCGCGCCCGCTCGAGCGCTTCGAAGTCCTGCGGGCGCGCGGGTCCGAGGTGGCGGAGGCCGCGCTGGTCCTGGGCCGCCTGCACTACGCGCGCGGCGAGTACCATCAGGCCGCCGACGCCTTCGCGCGCGCGGGTTCGCGCCTCGAGCCGGCGCGGCGGCCCGAGGCCCGCTACTGGACCGGGCTGGCGTGGCTCGGCGCCGGCGACCCCGGCGCGGCCCGCGCCGCGCTGGAGGAGTCCGCGGGTCCCGGCTCGCCGCGGCGCGCCGACGCGCAGCTCGCGCTGGCGCTGTGCTGGCAGGCCGCTCACCAGCGCGAGCGCGAGCGGCAGGCGCTGGAGCTGCTGCTGGCCACGGAGCCGGGCGAGGCCGGTCCGCCCGCGCTCGAGCGCGCGATCGCGCTCGCCATCGAGCTGCGCCATCCGGAAGCTGCGGCGCGCGCGCGGGAGCGCCTGCTCCGCGACTACCCGCGCAGCATCGAGGCGGCGCGCGCCGCGCTCGCGTCCGCGGTGGCGGCCACCGGTCCCCCGGCGCCGACCCCCCCCTCCGGCTCCCCGCCGCGCCCGCAGCGTCCGGCGCCCGCGCCGGTCAGCCTGCAGGGGCCGCTGGCGGTGCAGATCGGGGCCTTCGGCGACCGGGCGCGCGCGCAGGCGCTGGCCGGGCAGGCGCGCCGTGCCGGCTTCGCGCCGGTGCAGGTCACGCAGGTGAGGGAGGCCGGCACGACCCTCCATGCGGTGCGGGTCGGCCTCTACGCCACCGCCGAGGATGCGCGGGTCGCGGGGGAGCGGGCGGCCCGGGCGCTCGGGGTGCCCTGCCGCGTGGTGCCGGCGCGATGACGCCGGCCCCGGGCCGTGGCGCCCCGCGCACGCCGCTCATGGACCAGTACCTGGGCGTCAAGCGCGAGCACGCGGACGCCTTCCTGTTCTTCCGGCTCGGCGACTTCTACGAGATGTTCTTCGACGACGCGGTGAGGGCCTCCGCGCTGCTCGGTCTCACCCTCACCTCGCGCAACAAGCAGGACCCCGAGCCGGTCCCGATGTGCGGCATCCCGTGGCACCAGCGCGACGCCTACATCGCCCGGCTGCTCCGGCTCGGCCACAAGGTGGCGGTGTGCGACCAGCTCGAGGACCCCGCGCAGGCGAAGGGGCTGGTCCAGCGCGGGGTCACCGAGGTGCTCACGCCCGGCTCGGTGACCGGCGAGGCCTTCCTCGAAGCCGCCGCGAACAACTTCCTGGCCGCGCTGTGGCCCGCCGCGGACGTGCTCGGCGTGTGCCTGGCCGACGCCTCGACCGGCGAGGTCAAGCTGGCCGAGCCCGGCTGGGAGGAAGCTCCCGGGTTCCTCTCGCGCGTCCACGTGGCGGAGTGGCTGGTGCCCGACGCGCGGGACGTGGAGGCCGCAGCGGCCGCGCGGCTGGAGGCGGTGCTGCGCGGGCTCCCGGGCGCGCGCAGCACCGCCAGCGCGCGGCGCTTCCTCGATCCCGCTCTGCCGCGCGCCCGCTGGGGCGCCGCGGCCGGAGCGACGCTGGCGGCGCTGCCGGCGGCAGCCGGCGCCGCGGCGGCGGCGCTCGACTACCTGGACCGCGTGCAGGGGGGCGCCGCGCTCCAGCTCAACCGGGTCGAGCGCTGGAGCGAGGAGGCGGTGCTGCGCTACGACGCCGCCACCGCGCGCCACCTGGAGCTGTTCCAGCCCCAGCCGGGCGGCGAGCCCGCACACACGCTGTGGAAGCACCTGAACCTGGCCGTGACCGGCGCGGGCGCGCGGCGGCTGCGCGCCTGGCTCGAGCGGCCGCTGTTCGAGCTGGACGCGCTCGCCGCGCGCCACGACGCGGTGGCGGGCTGGCTCGCCGCCGGCGCCACGCGCGCGTCGCTGCGCGAGCGCCTGAAGGCTCTGCCCGATCTCGAGCGGCTCGCCGCGCGCGTCGCCTGCGGCAAGGCCACGCCGCGCGACCTGGGAGGCCTGCGCGAGGCGCTGCGGCGCCTGCCCGCGATCGCGGACGCCGTCGCCGGATCGCCCGCGGCCGCCGCGGAGGCCGCGCTCGCCGGCATCCCCGAGCTCGAGGAGCTGCTGCGGCGCGCGCTCACCGACGAGCCGCCCCCGCTCTCGCGTGACGGCGGCGTGATCCGCGCCGGGTACGACGAGCGCCGCGACGAGCTGGACGCGCTGGCCCACTCGGGCAAGCGCTGGATCGCCGAGCTGGAGGCCGCCGAGCGCGCCCGCACCGGCATCCCCAGCCTCAAGGTCGGCTACAACCGCGTCTTCGGCTACTACCTGGAGGTCACGCGTCCTCACCTGGACCGGGTCCCGCAGGACTACGAGCGGCGCCAGACCCTGACCACCGCCGAGCGCTTCGTCACCCCCGGCCTCAAGGCCAGGGAGGCCGAGGTGCTGGGGGCGGAGGAGAAGCTCAGGGCGCTCGAGCACGAGCTGTTCGTCGCGCTGCGCGCGGCCGCCGCCGCCTTCGTCGAGCGCATCCAGCGGGTGGCCGACGCGCTGGCCCGGCTCGACGCCGAGGCGGCGCTGGCCGAGGTCGCGGCACGCTACGGCTGGACCCGGCCCGCGATGGACGACTCCGACCGGCTCGAGCTGGAGGGCGCGCGCCACCCGGTGGTGGAGCGACTCCTGCCGCGCGGCGAGTTCGTGCCCAACGACTGCACGCTGGACGGCGCGCGCCGCCAGATCCTGCTCATCACCGGCCCCAACATGGGGGGCAAGAGCACCTACCTGCGCCAGGTCGCGCTGGCGGTGCTGCTGGCGCAGAGCGGCTCCTTCGTGCCGGCCGCGCGCGCCGCGGTCGGGCGCGTGGACCGGCTCTTCACCCGGGTGGGAGCGGCCGACCGGCTGGGCTCGGGGCAGAGCACGTTCCTGGCGGAGACGAGCGAGACCGCCGACATCCTGCGGCTCGCCACGCCACGCTCGCTGGTGCTGCTCGACGAGGTGGGCCGCGGCACCGCCACCTACGACGGGCTGGCGCTGGCGTGGGCGGTGACCGAGCACCTGCACGCCGCCGAGGGCCCGCGCCCGCGCACCCTGTTCGCCACGCACTACCACGAGCTGACCCAGCTCGCGGAGAGCCTGCCCCGCCTCGCCAACGCGCACGTCACGGTGGAGGAATCGGGCGGCAGCGTCGTCTTCCTGCACGCGGTGGCGGAAGGCGCGGCCGACCGCTCCTACGGCATCCACGTCGCCCAGCTGGCCGGGCTGCCGGCGGCGGTGATCGAGCGGGCGAAGGAGGTGCTGAGCGAGCTGGAGAGCGAGCGCACGGTCGAGCACCTGGAGGCCCCGGCGAGGCGACGCGCCCGGGCGCCCCGGCCCGCCACGCCGCAGCTGCCGCTGTTCGGCGCGGCCCTGCATCCCGTGCTCGAGGAGCTGCGCGGGCTCGAGCTCGAGGCCCTCACGCCGCTCGAGGCGCTCAACCGCATCGCCGCGTGGAAGCGGCGCTGCGGCGAGGAGTAGCTCCCGGGGGCGCGCACCGTGCCCGGCCGGCCGCCGGGTGCCCCGGCGCCGGCGCGCCGCTTCATCGCCGCCCGCCGCCGGCGAAACCCCGGGGCCCGCGGCGGGCGCGGCCGTTCACGCCCGGGGGGCGGGCGGGGGCGTGAAGCGCAGCTGCGTGTACGCCGGCCGGAAGCCGAAACGCTCGACGTTCCGCTGCGATGCGCCGCCCGGGTCGGTGCCGACGCGCGCGAGGTCGCAACCCGACGCCGCGGCGCGGGCGAGGCGGGCGGCGAGCAGCGCGGACTGCACCCCGCGCCGGCGGAACGCAGGCAGCGTGCTCGCGCCGAAGAACGACGCGAGGCGACCGTGGACCGCCAGCGCCGCGCCTCCCGCGATCGCGCCGTCCACGCGGGCGATGAAGCACACGTTCGAGGCCGCCCCGGCCGCCACCCGCCCGGTTTCGATCTCGCCCGGGTCGGGCTCCCGCCCGAGGAAGCCGTGGCCCACGGTGCGGGCGAAGCGCTCGCGCTCCTCCGGGCCGGCGCGGCGCACCTCGATGCCCGGCACGGGCGAAGCCGCCGCGTCGTCCGGCGTGAGGGGCCGGACGAAGACCTGGACCCACAGCGTGGCGCGCCAGCCGTGCGCGGCGAGCCCCGCGAGCAGGGAGGGGTGGGCGTACGGGCAGGCCTGGAGCGTGGGGGTGACGCCGCCCGTGCGGTAGAACGCCGCGAGCCGCTGGAAGTCCCCGGCGCCCACCTCGCCCTCCATGCCGAGCCCCACCACCCGGCACAGGATCGGCGCGGTCGGCAGCAGCAGCGCGCCGCCACCCGCCAGCTCGAGCAGCGCGCCCCGCTCACCGGGGCACCCGCGCCCGGCGCGGGTCGGGGCACCCGCCGGAGGTGGGTCCGGGTCCGGGACCGGGTCGGGATGCAGCGTGCGATAGGCAGCGAGGGCCTCGCGCAGGGAGTCCAGGTCGCTGCGCTCGACGCACCGCGCCAGCGCGATCCCCGCGACGCTCACCGCGTGCTCCCTCCGGCGGCGCTGCGCGCGGCGCGGCGCAGGGCGGGGCCGGTGGCGCGCGCGCCGAAGCGCCGGGCCGCCGCGGCCAGCGTGGAGTCGCGCCGCCCGGCCGCGGCGTCGAGCGCCAGCCAGGCGATGCGCGTGGTGTCGGCGGCGGCGGCGCGGTCCAGGAGCGCGGCCAGCGTCCCGGCCGCCGCGGGCTGCGGCCCGAAGGTGCGCGGCGCCAGCCACAGCGCGCGCGCCGCCTCGGCGCGGATCGCGGGGAGCGGATCCGCCAGCGCCTCCGCCAGCCGCAGCGCCAGCGAGTCGCGCAGCGGGTGATGGAGGAAGCGCGACGGCCGGGACACCACCGGGTGCTCGATGTCGCTCACCACCAGGTTGCGTCCCAGCGCCAGCACCGCCTCCTCGCGCACCCACGGGTCGGGGTCGCGACTGAGCGTGACGATGCGCCCGACCAGCGCGGGCGAGCGGTAGCTCCAGCGGCGGATGGCGCGCACCCTGGCCTCGCGGCTCCGCGGCAGGCGCCCCTCGGGCTCCTCGGGCACCAGCGGGCGCACCACCAGCGGCAGCGCCGCCAGGAGCAACGCGAGCGCGAGCGCACCGAGGCGGGCGCCGGGCGCGCTCGCGTCACGCGCCGCCCGCAGCGCGCCGGCCGCGCCGCCCCACGACGGCAGCGCCAGCCAGCCGCCGGCCACCAGCCACGCGCGGTAGCGCTCGGCCGCGTCGCCCGCCCCGGCCACGCGCAGCAGGAAACCGGCAGCCGCGCCGAGGAGCAGGGCGAGGAGCGCGCCCGCCAGCACCGCACCCGCCAGCCGGGCGCGCGAGCCGCCGCGGGCGGGCGGGGTCAGCCGGCCTTCCTGGTCGCGGCCTTCCACACCATCCCCACGAAGCTCAGGATGATCGAGGCCAGCAGCGTGCCGCCGAGGCCATGCACGTGGAACCCGGGCACCAGCGCCGACGTCAGCCACAGCATGAGGGCATTCAGCACCAGCAGGAACAGGCCGAGGGTGAGGATGGTGAAGGGCAGCGTGAGGATGAAGAGCACGGGCTTCACGACGGCGTTGACCAGCGCCAGCACCACCGCCGCGATCAGCGCCGCGACCCAGTCCTCGACTTCCAGCCCGAGCCCGAGGCGGGAGAGGCCCATCATGGTGGCGGCGATCACCACGAAGTAGAGCAGCGTGCTTGTATGATGTCCACTCATGCAAGCCTCCCGGTCGGAGGCTGAGCAGACGGATCTCGGGAGAGGGTCGCCGTGGCGTGCTTGAGGCTTCGTCCTCGTCTGTGAGAGTGGCGCCCTCGCCCGATGCTCAGGGCTCG
>JACRPT010000045.1 GCA_016223045.1 Candidatus Eiseniibacteriota bacterium | reverse complement strand
TTGCCGGACGGCGCCGCCGCCTTCGCGGGCCGGCCGCCCTTCGGCGCGCGCGCGCCGTTGCCGCCCCGGTGGCCGTAGGTCCGGATGAACTCCTCGGTCATCTCGCGCGCGACCTCGTCGGGGAACTGCTGCGGCGGCGATTTCTTGAAGTACGACGACGGCGCCACCAGCGCCCCCTTGAGCCCGTGGTCGAGCCCGAGCTTGGCGCAGCGCACCGCGTCGATCACCACGCCCGCCGAGTTCGGCGAGTCCCACACCTCGAGCTTGAGCTCCAGGTTGAGCGGCACGTCGCCGAAGGTCGTCCCCTCCATCCGGATGTGGCACCACTTGCGGTCCTTGAGCCAGGGCACGTAGTCGCTCGGGCCGACGTGGATGTCCTCCTCGGGAAGCGCGTAGGGGATGATGCTGGTGACTGCCGAGGTCTTCGAGATCTTCTTCGACTCCAGGCGCTCGCGCTCGAGCATGTTGAGGAAGTCGGTGTTGCCGCCGAAGTTCAGCTGGTAGGTGCGGTCGATGCGCACGCCGCGCTCCACGAACAGCCGCGACAGCACGCGGTGCGTGATGGTGGCGCCGACCTGCGACTTGATGTCGTCGCCGATCACCGGCAGCCCGCGCTTGGCGAAGCGCTCCTGCCAGTACTTCTCGCGCGCGATGAACACCGGGATGCAGTTCACGAACGCGCAACCCGCCTCGAGCACCTGCTCGACGTACCACTTGGTGGCCTCCTCGGAGCCCACCGGCAGGTAGTTCACGACCACGTCGGTGCCGGTGTCCTTGAGGAGCTTGACGATGTCCACGGTCGAGCCCGGCGCCTTCTGGATGATCTTCGACAGGTACTTGCCGAGGCCGTCGTGGGTCATGCCGCGCTGCACCGTCACGCCCATGCGCCGCACCTTCGCGAACACGTAGGTGTTGTTCGGCCAGGTGGTGATGGCCTCGGAGACGTCCTTGCCGACCTTGTTCTTGTCGATGTCGATCGCGGCCGAGATCTCGACGTCGCGGATGTGGTAGCCGCCCAGGTTCACGTGCATGAGACCGGGGATGCGCTCCGACTCCTTCGCGTTCCGGTAGTAGTGCAGCCCCTGCACGAAGGACGAGGCGCAGTTGCCCACGCCGATGATCGCCACACGGACCTTGCCCATGGACCGAACCTCCCTAACCCGGTTCATTCACGGCGCGCTCAGTGATCCCGGCCCGCGCCGCGGGTATGCCTGTAGACGTGCGCCACGCGCTGCGCGGCGGTGGCGAAGGACAGGACGGCCAGCAGCAGCAGCGCCGCCGACATCGCCCAGAAGACCTTGAGCAGCCCCGCGACCATGAGCAGCACCATGCGCTCCGGGCGCTCGAACCAGCCTACCCTGCACTCGATCCCGAGCCCCTCGGCCCGCGCCCGGGTGTAGGACACCAGAAACGACCCCACCAGCGCCAGCGCCGCGGTGAGGGCCACCACCGCCCAGGTCACCGGCTCCAGGCCGATGCTCAGCTGCACCACCACCCGCGACTGCTGGAACACCAGCGTCACCAGGTTGCGCAGGTAGAAGCCGATGATCCCGACCAGCACCAGCCCCTCGGCCAGCCGATCCAGCGTGGAATCCAGGAACGCGCCGAAGCGCGACAGCGCCCCGGCGCGGCGCGCCAGCTGGCCGTCGAGGATGTCGCAGATGCCGGAGAGCGCCAGGAACAGCGCGCCGAGGCGGAAGTGCCCGTCGAAGTAGGCCCAGCCCGCCAGCCCGCCCAGCAGCAGACCGAAGACGGTGAGGTGATCGGCGCGCACGCCCAGGCGGAAGAGCAGCGCGACCAGCGGGTCCGACGCGGCGTGCGCGCCGCGCTGGAGCCACTGCTTGAGCGCCGCCATCCGCCGGCCGCCCGGCTGCGACGCCGGCGCGGCCGCCGTGGGAGCGGGATTCATTCCGGCCGCCTGCCTTCCTCGCGCGTGCGCCCGCCCAGCACCAGCACCATCTCTCCCTTCCGTTTCTCGGGGGCCAGCGCCGCGCGCACCTCGCGCGCCGTGCCCCGCAGCACCTGCTCGTGCAGCTTGGTCAGCTCGCGGGCCAGCGCGACCGGACGCTCGCCCCAGATCTCCTCGAGGTCCGCCAGGCAGGCGGCGATGCGGTGCGGCGACTCGAAGGCCACCACCGTCTCGCGCCGCTGGTGCAGCTCCTCCAGCTTCCGCCGCCGCGCGCCGGACCTGACCGGCAGGAATCCCGCGAAGACGAACGCGTCAGTCGGCAGCCCGCTCACCTGCAGCGCGGCGATCACCGCGCTCGGGCCGGGCAGGCTCTCGACTCTGAGCCCTTCGGCCACCGCCGCCCGCACCAGCGGATAGCCGGGATCGCTGATCCCCGGCGAGCCCGCGTCGGTCACCACCGCCACGTCCTCGCCCGCGTGCAGCCGGCGCACCAGGCCGGGGATGCGCGCGCGCTCGTTGTGCTCGAACAGGCTCACCACCGGGACCGAGATGCCGAAGCGCTCGAGCAGCCGCCGGGTGTGGCGCGTGTCCTCGGCCGCCACCACGCTCACCTCGCGCAGCACCCGCAGCGCGCGCTGGGTGATGTCCTCGAGATTGCCGATCGGCGTGGCCACCAGGTAGAGGGTGCCCGCCGCACCGGGAGGCTTCGAATCGGTCACGCGCGTCGTCCGGGATTCGTGCCGCTCATCTCTCCCACCGTCGAAAGCCGGCGCAAAGTAGCACGCCCCCCGGGGTCCGTCCACCGCACGCGGATGCACGCAGGCGGACGCAGGCTGGCGCTATGAGCGGGCGCCGTCTGCGCTTGCCGAACGCCAATCCAACGACCGTCCAATCGCCGCCGCCCGACCGCCGCGTGACGTTCCGGGACCGACCTCATATCCTGCGCGGGTCCGACCATGAAGAAGATGACCCGAGCCGGCCTCAAAGCGAAACCCCTTGAACCTGCCGCGCGCGCTCCACTGTCGCGTCGAGGAAGGCCCTCCATCGCGCTGCTCGCCGTGCTGCTCGTCGGGGCAGCATTGAGGCTGCAGCGCCTCGGCCACGGGTTGCCCGATTTCCTCGAAGAGGCGATCCCCTTCCGCCGGGCCCTCGAGATGTGGGGCTGGCAGACGGGCGCTCCGGACTGGAATCCGCATTTCTTCCACTACCCATCGCTGAGCATCTACGTCCACCACGTGCTCCAGCGCCTGCACTACGCGCTGGGCATGCTGCTCGGTCAGTTCTCGTCGCCCGCGGACTACGCTCTCTCCTACAACATCGACCCCACCACGCACGTCCTGGTCGCGCGTGCGCTGGGAGTGCTGTGCGACCTGGCGACCGTCGTTGGGGCCGCGCGAATCGCGGCGATCCTCGCCCCGCGCATCTCGACGTGGGCAGCGGCTCTCGTCGCGGTTGCACCCACACTGATCGCCACGTCCACGCAGATCTTCTCCGACACACCGGCCACGGCCCTCGCGGTGTGGTCTCTGGAACGGACGCTCACCTGGCGGCGCGATGGGGGCCGGGTGCGGTTCGTGGCAGCGGCCGCACTTGCCGGGCTTGCTGCGGGCACGAAGTACCCGGCCGCGCTCCTCGCCATCCCGCTGGCGGCGGCGATCGTCCTCAAGCACGGCGCGCGACCGGTCCGCCACCTCGCAGTCGCCGCCACGATCTTTGCCGCGGCGTTCCTGCTGGCGACACCCTATGCGCTTCTCGACTTCGGAGTGTTCCGCGAGCACGTCCTGTACGAGCTGCGGCACGCGTCGACCGGGCACTTCGGCCAGTCGCACGGGATGGCCCTTCCGGTGCAGATGCGACTCCTCTCCGCGAACCTCACGGTCCTGGGCGTGCCGCTGCTGGGCCTCTCCCTGTTGGCCACCGTGCGCCACCGGCGGGCCCGCCCCGAGCGAGTCATCATCTGGTCCTGCCTGCTTCCACTGCTCGCCGCCACGCTGGCCGCGCGCATCGCCGCCGACCGCTACTCCGTGCCCATCATCGCTCTGGGAGCGCCGCTCGCTCTGGCAGCCGGCCATGAAGTTCTCGGGCGATTTCCGGGGGCCCGCGTCACGACGCGCCTCTTCGGGCCTCTCATGGTCCTGTGGGCGGGATGGGCATCGTTCGCCCACTCGGGTCATCGCCCCGTAGACACGCAGGTGATCGCTCGCATGTGGTGCGAGGAACATCTGGGCGGCGATGGCGTGATGCTCGTCGAAGCGTACGGTCCGGTACTCCTCGACGATTCGCAGCGCTCTGAGATCCTGCACAGCCGCGTGTTCGCTGAAGCGTCCGCTGCGCTCCAGCAGCGCTTCCTTGCACGCCCGCATCTTCGTGCTGTTAGCATGCCGCTCAGCGTCTCGGGTCGCGTGATCACGTCGCTACCCGGGCCGGACGGGCACCCTGTTGAGGCCACCGTCTTCACGGATGCGACCGACCTCAACAACCTCTTCTACGATCCGCGCCTGCTGAACGGGGTTGATGTCGTCGTCACGAGCAGCTCCGTGCGCGACCGCTTTGCAGCCGAGCCGGAGCGATTCCGACCGGCCCTCGGGTTCTACGCCCGGTTGGATCGCGCGGCGAACCTCGTGGCGAGGTTCCGCACCGGCGGATCGGACACCACCGGACCCACGATCACCGTCTACCGCCTGGGCCAGGCGCGCTCCGACCGCTCACCGCTCGAGCCGCTTCCGTTGTCGTGGTGGACGGAGCGAATCCCGGAAACGTACCAGCGAGCGGCAACGGCATTGCTCGGCGCAACGCCGCTTCCACGGCCCAATCCCGCGACAGCGTGCCCTGATTCCGTCTCCCCCTGGGTGCTTGGTCTCAGGAGCTTCTACCGCGGGCGGATCTCCCCTTTCAGCGACGACCTCGCGACGCAGCTCCTCTTCGCGGGAAGGTACGAGGCAGCTCGACGACTGAGTGCCGCCACGCTTGCCATGGACCCGATGGACGTGATGGCGTTCCGTGCCTATGCCGTCGCCTCGTTCGGGCTCGAGTCGTGGCCCGAGGCCACGCGTCAGCTGGAAGGCTTCGCTTCTGCTCTGGATTCGCTGGGCTACGACTCGGCACCGCTGAAGCAGGACCTGGGGCGTCTGAAAGCTCGGTATCCCTGACAGGCAGCGAACCCTGCCTGCCAGCCTGTGCGCGTTGAGCCGGTTCCAAGGTCGTGGCTTCGCACGACCGGGCCTGCTTCGGGTGACTCGGATGGCCCCAAGAGGCGATGGGTGGTAGCGTGTCGGAGTTGCGTTGTTGGCCGTAGCGTGCATCCGCGTGGACCGCGGGCCCACGGACGCCTGACCCCCGCCGCAGCGAGGGCCGCATGCCCAGCGCTCGACCTTCTTTCGAGACCCCCTACGAGCAGATCCAGGGCTTCAACGCGCTCACCCGCTGGCTCCACTCACGGCGCTATCGCCACATGCTCGATATCGTTGGCCAGCTTAGCCGCGAGACTCGGGGGGGGGCGACCCATCAGAATCGTGGACATCGGCTGCGCCGTGTGCAAGCTGTACGCGGTGCTCGACGAGCGCTTCCCGGTCGAGTACGTAGGGATTGACCACGATCCGGAATTCATCCGCGTGGCGCACGAGCGGTACGGGAACCGCTCCAACTTCCAGGTTCGCTGCACCAGGGCCACAGACACGGGTGCGTTCGCAGGGATTGAACGCCCTGACCTGGTATGCGCGCTGGAAACCCTCGAGCACATCCCGGAGCGGGACAGCATACGGATCATCGATTCGGTGTCGCGGCTCGCTCCGCGTCGCTTCGTCTGCTCGGTGCCCGTGGAGGTGGGCCCTGCCCTGTGGATCAAGAACGTCGGTTCGCTCTTGCTGGGCTACGAGCGACACAAGCAGCGCCCGTGGCGCGAGGTGTTCTGGGCGGGCATCTATCAGTTGAACCGCCTGCCGCCGCATCGCACGGGCCACGCCGGATTCGACTGGCGCTGGCTGGCGCAGACCATCCGCCATTTCATGCATGTGCGAGAGCTGCGGAAGTCGCCAGTCCCGTTCCTCCCCGCCGCATTCGCCTTTTCGGTGATGTTTGTCGCGGAGCCCTGGCCTGAGGCACACCGCGACTGAGCCAGGGGGATGTCCAGTCTCTGTCGCGGTGTTTCAAGTCCGCCGCCCCGCTGAGGTGCCGACCGACTCCGCCACCACCGCCTGAAACGCCTCGATTGCCCGCGCCACCCCCGCGTCGTCCACGTCGAGGTGCGTGATCGCGCGCAGGCGGCGCGGGCCGAACCGCACCAGGCGCACGCCGCGCGCCTCGAGCGCCGCCAGCACCGCGCGCGGTTCGAGCGCCGGGTGCTCGAGCTCGAGGAGCACGATGTTGGTCTCGGGCGCCGGCACCGAGACGCCGGGCGCGCGCGCGCAGCCCTCGGCCAGCGCGCGGGCGCGGCGATGGTCGTCGGCGAGCCGCGTGACGTGGTGGTCGAGCGCGTGCAGGCACGCCGCGGCCAGGATGCCGACCTGGCGCATGCCGCCGCCCCAGCGCTTGCGCACCCGGCGCGCCTGGCGCACCAGCGGCGACGGCCCGGCGAGGATCGAGCCGATCGGGGCGCCCAGCCCCTTCGAGAAGCACATCATCACGGTGTCGGCGGTGTTCGCCCACTCGGCGATCGGGATGCCGGACGCCACGCTCGCGTTCCACAGCCGCGCGCCGTCCAGGTGCACGCGCACGCCGCGCGCGCGCGCCGCCTCCGCCACCGCGGCCAGACGCTCGAGCGGCACGATCGCGCCGCCGTGGCGGTTGTGGGTGTTCTCCAGGCACACCAGTCGCAGGCGCGCGACGTGGTCGTCCTCCTCGCGCAGCGCCGCTTCGATGGTGCCCGCCGGCAGCGCGCCGCGCTCGCTCGCGACCACGTGCGCGAGGCAGCCGGAATTGGCGCCGATCCCGCCCTGCTCGTACTGGAAGATGTGCGACTCGGCCTCCACCAGCACCTCGTCGCCGGGCTCGGTGGCGCACTTGATCGCGAGCTGGTTGCCCATGGTGCCGCTCGGCACGTAGAGCGCGGCCTCCTTGCCGCCGAGCGCGGCGACGCGGCGCTCCAGCTCCTGCACCGTGGGGTCGTCGCCGAACACGTCGTCGCCCACTTCGGCGCGCATCATCGCCTCGCGCATCGCCGGGGTCGGGCGGGTGACGGTGTCGCTGCGCAGGTCTACGGGCGGGACGGCAGAGGGCATGGGCGCTTCTCCGGTCGCGGGACACTGTCGAAGGTCGCACCCGCAGTGTACGCAAAGCCAGGCGCCGTCCGGAAGTGCGCCGGGCGCGGACGGGTTGGGCCCGGGTGACAGGTGCTTGACAACCCCGCGCCCGCGATGCCTTCTCATCCGCGTCGGGCGCGGGGCACCGGACCCCCGCTCACGGGGCCGGGTCCGCCGGCGCCAAACCCAAAAGGAGCGATCGCAGCGATGTTCTTCCCCTTCTTCGACCCGACCTGGCTGCTGCTCATCCCGGCGATGATCTTCGCGATGTGGGCGCAGTGGAAGGTGCAGCACACCTACCAGCAGATGTCCAAGGTGCGGGCCTCGAACGGCCTCACCGGCCGGGAGATGGCGCGCGCCATCATGACGCGCAACGGCATCACGGACGTCGGCGTCGAGGAGGTGGGCGGCGTCCTGAGCGACCACTACGACCCGCGCGTGAAGAAGGTGCGGCTCTCGGCCTACAACTACGAGGGCGAGTCCATCGCCTCGATCGCGGTCGCCGCGCACGAGGTCGGTCACGTGATCCAGCACCAGCGCGGCTACGCGCCGCTCATGCTGCGCTCGGCCATCGCGCCGGTCGCCAGCTTCACCAGCGCCGCGGCGATGCCGCTGTTCATCGTCGGGCTGTTCTTCCTGCCGCGGGTGGGCTTCCCGCTCTTCGGCTACAACTTCACGCTGATGGACCTCGGCATCGTGTTCTTCACGGGCGCGGTGCTCTTCCACCTGGTGACGCTGCCGGTCGAGTTCGACGCCTCGCGGCGCGCGCTGGTGGAGCTCAGGGAGAGCGGCGCGGTCGCGCCGCACGAGGTGGCGGGCGCGAAGAAGGTGCTCGATGCCGCGGCCCTCACCTACCTGGCCGCCGCGGCGATGGCGCTGCTCCAGCTGGTGCGGCTGCTCCTGATCCGCAACAGCCGCAGGTAGTCGTCCGGAAGCGCGCAGCGGGCGGGAGCGCCTTCGCTCCCGCCCGCTGCGCGCTTCCGGGCGCGGGTCTCAGCCCTGCGACACCATGTCCTTCAGTTCCTTGGAGACCTTGAAGACCGGGACCTTGCGCGGGGGCACGGGCACCGCCTCGCCGGTGCGCGGGTTGCGCGCGATGCGCGACTTGCGGTCCTTGACCCGGAACGTCCCGAAGCCGCGGATCTCGATGTGATGTCCGTTCTGGAGCGCACGGGCCACGGCATTGAGGAAGTTGTCCACGGTTTCCGCCACGTCCTTCTTGGTGAGTCCGGTCCGCTCCGCGATCTGATCGACGATATCCGCCTTGGTCATCTCGTGCCTCCTCGCGCCGCCCGGACGGTTCGATCCCCCGGAAGGAACCGGGACCAGCGATTGCCCGGCAGGCTAAGAGCCCTTGGAAAGCCTGTCAATCAGTTTTTGGACAAGGCCTTGCGCGATTCAAGCGTCCGCTTCGGCCGGACCGGGCCGCGGCCCGAGGGCGCGCCGCCGGGCCTGCTCGATCGGATGCCCCGCGGCCCCGGCGACCGCGGCCTCGAGCCAGCGCCTTCCGCCTGCCTCCTCGGCCGCCCATTCGCGGGCGAAGGAGCCGCTGCGGATCTCCTCCAGCAGCGCCGCCATCGCGGCCCGGCTCGGCCCCCCGATCACGCGGGGCCCGCGCGACAGATCGCCGTAGAGCGCGGTGCCGCTGATCCCCTGCCGCAGGCCCGCCACCCCGCGCTCGTGGAGCAGGTCGGCCAGGTGCTTGAGCTGGTGGACGCACTCCAGGTAGGCGATCTCGGGCGCGTAGCCGCGCGCCACCAGGGTCTCGAAGGCCGCGGTCACGAGCGCGTTCATCCCCCCGCACAGCACCGCCTGCTCGCCGAACAGGTCCACCTCGGTCTCCTCGCGCACCGTGGTGCGCAGGACCGGGGCGCAGCCCAGCTTCTCGGCGTATTCCGCGGCCAGCGCCCACGCCCCGCCGCTCCCGTCGCGGTGCACCGCGAGGTATGCCGGCAGGGTCTCGCCGCGCTCGTGGAGCCGGCGCAGCACGCTGCCCGGGCCAGTGGGCGAGACCAGCACCACGTCGCCGCAGGGCGGGAGCGCGAGGTCGGCGTAGAGCAGGTTGAAGCCGTGGGCGAAGACCAGGGCAGAATCGGCGGCGAGCGCCGCGGCAAGCGCGGGCCACGCGGCCGGCACCGCTTCGTCCGGGAGCAGCACCGCGACCACCTGCGCGCGGCGCGCCGCCTCGGGAGGATCGGCGACCGGGAAGCCGAGGGTGCGGGCGCGCGATTCGGCGCCGCGCCCGGGCCGCGCGCCCACCACCACCTCGACGCCGGCGTCGCGCAGGTTCAGGGCGTGGGCCCGCCCCTGGTTGCCGAAGCCGAGCACGGCGACCGTCGAGGTGGCGAACCGTGCGCTCACGGCTCCCTCCCCGCCGCCGACACCGACGGCCGGCCCGCGCGCCATGGGCGGTCGGACCGGCCGTCGGGAGCCATCGTCTCGCGCTCGCGGCGGGCGCCGCGCTACTTGCCCTTGCCGCCGGCCGGCGCCGGCATGGCCGGGCCCGCGTTGCCCCAGTCGGACTTCACGACCAGCACGCCGGCCTTGAAGGTGAACGCCAGCTTCCTCGTCCAGTAGATCCAGGTCTGGTAGCGCTCGCCGTCGGCCTCCCAGTCGCGCACCTCGCCCGGCGCACCCAGGTCCGCCAGCGTCTTCGCGGCCGCGCTGCCGGCCGGCGCCTTCTTCGCGGCGTCCGCGGCGTTGGCCGCCGCCTGGCCCTTCTCCAGCGCCAGGTAGATCACCATCATCTCGTACGACTTGGCGTTGTTGTTGGCCTTGGCGTAGACCCCGCCGAGTTGGCGGAACAGGTTCTTCTCCTGCGGCTTCAGGTTGACGGCCTGGTGCAGGATCTTGATGCCCTCGTCGTACTTCTTGAGCTCCGCGCAGCAGGAGCCGAGCGCCGACATCGCGCCGGTGTCGTCGGGTGTGAGCTTGAGCACCGCGCGCCAGCGCGACTCGGCCGAGGCCCAGTCGCCCGCGTTCTGGTAGGCGAGCGCCGAGTTGAACAGCAGGTCGGCCTCCCCGCCCTTGAGCTCCGAGGCCTTCGCGTATTCGTCGCCCGCGAGCTTGAAGTCGGCCTTGCGTTCGTCGCCGCTCTTCGCGGTGGCGCGCTTGAAGTAGGTGTCCGCCAGGCCCAGGTGCAGGTCGGGGTTGGAGGCGTCGCCCTTGATGAGGTCGGCGAAGAAGCCGATCGCCTCGTCGTACTTCTTCTCTTCGGTGAGCTTGTTCGCGTAGTTCGTGCGCACCATCTTGAGCGAGATCACCAGGTCGCTGTCGCCGGGCGCTGCCTTGAGGCCCTCGCGGAACACCGCTTCGGCCTGCTGGTACTCGCCCCTGAACGCGTAGATCGAGCCGAGGTTGCGGATGGTGCGCGCGTCGCCGGGTCTCAGGCACGAGGCGCGGGTGAGACTGGCGAGCGCGTCCGCGTACCGGGTCGCGGCTTCCCCCTTCAGGGTCCGGTCCGCCTCGTTCTCCGGCTCCCTGGTGAACTCGGGATAGGCCGCCTGGGCCGCATTGATCTTCGCGATGCCGTCGTTGAAGTTCTTGGCCCAGTAGGACTCGCGGTTCTGCCGCGCCCACTCGGCCTTCTTCTTGTCACCCTTGCTCTCGAGCCCCGCGACGGCCTTCTCGAAGGCCTGGCCGGCGGGGCAGGCGCTGTCGGTCTCGGCGAGGGCCCAGCCGAGGTAGCCGAGGGCCTCGAAGTCGGCGGGATCCTCTTCCGCGCACTGGGAGAGCTGGGCCACCGCCTTCATCATCTCGCGCTGGTAGTCCTCGGTGTTGCCCTTGTCCTTGTCGCGCATCCCCTGCACCACGTACTGGATGCCCCCCGCGCAATGCGGATTGCGCGCCTCGGCCACGCCGCCGAGCGCCAGCGCCGCGAGCACGGCACCGACGCCGATCGCGATCCCACGAACCTTCACGAACCCCTCCTTGCTGGGGCCACCCGGAGCGGCCGGCCCGCCGCGGCCCGCGCGCGGCCACCCTTCGCCCGCGGCGGGCTCCCGCGGCGGATCGCTCAGGTCAGCCGATTCCCATTCACCGTCAGGCCGAAGGACGTCCCGAGGAACTTGGCGGCTCTCCGGCACGCCAGCATGCGCGACATGAAGATCTCGAAGTATTCCATGACCTGCGAGATGCTGGTATCGATCGTGAGTTCCAGGGTGATCTCCTTCCTGGACTCGTCCACGTTGAGGAAGCTCTTCTCCACCGCGTAGTTCACGCGGTCGTGCACGTCGAACTTGATCATGTCCGGGTTGCGGACCCGGGTGCGGTGCACGTCGCTCTTGTCCCCGAGGATCACCGCGGCCGAGACCGGGCTGATGGCCGTGCCGTCGGTCTCGTGGTGATTGCCGATCGCCCCCATGATGCGCACGACTTCGAGGTCGGACATGCCCATGTCCGAGAGGACGCGCATCGCGATGACCGCGCCGGTCTGGGCGTGCTGCTCGCGGTTCACCACGTTGCCCACGTCGTGAAGGTAGCCGGCGATGGCCGCCAGCTCGGCCTCGCGCTCCTCGTATCCCAGACGCTTGAGCGTGTTGTAGGCGATGTGCGCCACCAGGCTGACGTGGCGCTCGCCGTGCTCGGTGTAGCCGATCTCGGCCAGCGCCTCGTCGGCCTTGCGGATGAACACCTTGACGCGCGGGTTCTCCCGCACCGCGTCGAAGGTGACGAGGTGGTTGGATGGGGTCGCGGCCGCTCCCGCCGTGGCGTTCTCCGCGCCGGTGGGGGTGGCCCGATGGGTCTGGTTCCGTTGGTTCATGTGCTGGCTTTCGAATGCGGGAAGAGTGCCAGCCCCGGAGGGCCGGCGCGGGCGGACGGGCGAGCGGGACTCTAGGCGCGCAAAACGATGAACGTCAAGGCGGACGCCCGCCTCCCCGGCCCCTGCGGGGGCGTCATCTCCGGTCGCAACGAGTGGTGGTCGCGACACACCGGTGTGGCATTCCGGGGACGCCCGGCGTGGCGGCCGACGACGGCGGCACGCGCGGTGGGCGCCCGCCCCGCGCCGGCGAGGCGGGGCGCGGGCCCGGCGCACCACCGCGGCTCCCGTGGGCGCGGCAGGCGTGGGCTCGGCATGACCGCGGCCGGCGCGTGGTGCCGCCTTTCGATTGACCTTGCGGCGCGCAGCGACGTAGGCTTCTTCCCGTCCCGGCCGCTGGGCCTCCTCCTCCGATCGAACCAGGAGCGCTCCCCGCACACCTCTGGCTACCCGTTCGAAACCGCACCGCCGCAGCCACATCATCCTTCGAACCGGAGTGCCGCCATGAGTTGCGCCCGCCCGGACCCCGCTGCCCCGCTTCGCCTCGTCCCGCCTGCCCTCCTTCGTGCGACCCGCCCGCGCCCGCCCCGGTCGTTCTTCCCCGGCATCGCCGCGCTGACCGTCGCCTTCGTGTGCGCGGCGCCCGCGCATGCGTTGTGGCAGCCGGGAGGCAACCTCATCGACTCGCTCGGACATGGCACGCGGCTGCACCCGGTGACCGGGGGCAGCGTCGCCAGGCCGGAGAGCGACAGCTCCTGTCTGGTTCTCGTGGTCTCGCGGGACCCCAACTGCTGCTGCTGGTCGAAGCTCCAGCGGCTGTCGGCGTCGGGGAGCGTGCAGGACATCCCGCTCCCGTCCGGCGCCGTCTTGCGCGACGCCGTCGCCGACGGGCAAGGCGGCGTGCTCGCACTGCTCGGGTGCACGGATCTGCGGCTCCTCAAGATCCTCGCCGACGGATCGGTCGCACCCGGCTGGCCGGGCTCCGGCGTCGCCATCGGGTCGCTGGGAAGCGGGGGGACCTTGCGCATGATGGCCGACGGCGCGGGGGGCGCCTACGTGACCTGGGACATCTTCAACCCGAGCCCGTTCCCCGGCGTCAGCACCGCGATCATGGTCCAGCACGTTTCCGGCTCGGGTGCGGTCGCCGTCGCCGGCGGTGCCATCGCGGTCTCGCCCGTGGCCACCGTGAACGGAACGCGCGGCCTGGACATGGTTCCCGACGGCGGCGTGGGCGCGATCCTGGTCTTCGAGGACGGCCGGAACTCGGCCACGAGCGGCACCGACATCTTCGCGCAGCGGGTGGACGCGGCTCTCACCCGGCTGTGGGGGAACGGCGGTGCCGCGGTGTGCACCGCGCCGCTCGCGCAGCTCGGCCCGGTGGCGCTCGGCGACGGTGCGGGCGGAGCGCTCGTGCTCTGGAGGGACCGACGCAGCGGGGCGGGCGAGGCGCTCTACGCGGCGCGGCTCGGCCCCGACGGCCTGCCGGTGGCCGGCTGGGCCGGCGGCGGCGTCTTCGTGCGTCCCGGGACTGCGCTGTACGACCTCCACCTGGTGGGTGCCGGCACGCCACCCTCCGGTGGTGTCGGCGCCATCGTCGGCTCGCAGGACGTTCCGTACGGCGGGGCGGCGCACCTTCACCTGGACCGGGTGCATGCGGACGGTAGCGTGGACACGCTGTGGCATCCCGCCGTGATCCAGTCCGCCTTGCTCTCATCCGGGCTCGTGCCGGACGGTTCGGGCGGAGCGTTTCTGAGCTGGCTGGACTGGCCGAGCAGCATCCTCCTCGCGCTGCGCATCGGATCCGACGGGATCGCGGCACCGGGATGGGATCCCGACGGCGTGAGGGTTGATGCGGATCGCGACCCGGGGCCGGGAGGCTACGTCTTCACCCTTGGCCCGGGCCTCGCGAGCACGACGCCAGGTCGGGCCTTCGCGGTCTTCGACCAGCAGGTCCATCCCTGGTGCGGCATCAGCGAGGTCTGCTACGACAGCTACACGTACGCCCAGTACCTGGTGACGGACGGGGTCGTGGCGGCGCTGGCGTCGCTGATCTCGGCCGACGCGGCCGCCGGACGCGCGCGACTCGAGTGGCAGGTTTCGGGTCCGGGCCCGGTCACCGTGGAGCGACGGCGGGAGCAGACCGCGTGGATCGCGGTCGGCGAGGCCCTCCCCGACGGCGCGGGCCGCGTGGTCTTCGAGGACGCCACGGTCGCGGCGGGCGAACGCTACGGCTACCGGCTCGCCATCGCGGGAGCGGGAGGCGTGGCGCACGCGGGCGAAGCGTGGGTGGAGGTGCCCGCGCGCGCGGCACTGGCGCTGGCCGGGCCGCGGCCTAATCCCGCGGGGGAAGGCCTCACCGTGGTCTTCTCGCTGCCGGACGATGCGCCGGCGCGGCTCGAGCTCTTCGACCTGCTCGGCCGGCGCGTCGCCGGGCGCGAGGTGGGCGCGCTCGGAGCGGGAAGCCACACCGTGCGTCTGGCCGCCGCGGACGACCTCGGTCCAGGCGTCTATCTCGTGCGCCTCACGCGTGGCGGGCGCGCTCTGAGCGCACGGGCGGTCGTCAGCCGATGACCGGGCGCCGCGCGGGCCCCTGGTGACGCGGGCGCAGTCTCGCCGCACGGGCGGTGGTCACGCGTTGAAGCGCCGGCCGCGCCCGGCTAGAGCACCTCGACCGGGTCCACGTCGGCGATCACGCGGATGCCCTTGAGCCGGCTCGCCTCCGCCACCGCGAGGGCGCGCTCGGCCATCGCGCGCAGCTTCGCCGCGTTCGCGGCCTTGAGCAGCAGGTGCCAGCGGTACTGGTTCCTGAGCCGCGCCAGCGCCTGCGGCGCCGGCCCGAGCACCGTCACCCCCGCCGCCTCGGCCTCTCGCTCGAGCGCATCGCCCACCGCGGTCGCGGCGCGTTCGACCGCGCCCTCGTCGCGCCCCGAGAACAGGATCGCGGCGAGCCGCGCGAACGGCGGGTAGCCGGCCTCGCGGCGCTGCGCCAGCTCCTGGTCGAGGAAGCGCTTCTCGTCCTGGAGCACCGCGGCCGCCACCGCGGGATGCTCCGGCGTGCAGGTCTGCACGAACACCTCGCCCTTGACCTTCCCGCGGCCCGAGCGTCCCGAGACCTGCACCAGCAACTGGAAGGTGCGCTCGGCGGCGCGGAAGTCGGGCAGGTGGAGCGCCACGTCGGCGTCGAGCACGCCCACCAGCGTGACCCGCGGGAAGTCGAGCCCCTTGGCGATCATCTGGGTGCCGAGCAGGATGTCGGCTTCGCCGCGTGCGAACGCGCCGAGCACGGTGCCCGACCCGGCTTCACCGGGTGCCCGCCCGCGCGCGCGCGCCACGTCGGTGTCGAGCCGCAGCAGCCGCGCTGCGGGGAACGCCTTCGCGATCTCGCGCTCGGCGCGCTGGGTGCCGGCGCCGGCGAAGCGCAGCATCGGCGTGCGGCAGCTCGGGCACTCGACCGAGGCGCCCTGGCGGTGGTCGCAGTAGTGGCAGCGCCACTCGCGCGGCACCATGTGGAGCGTGAGCGTGATGTCGCAGTTCGGGCACTCGGGCACGAACCCGCAGTGGCGGCACTGGGTGTAGTGCGAGTGACCGCGGCGGTTGAGGAACAGCATCGCCTGCTCGCCGCGCTCCAGCCGCTCGGCCAGCGCGGCGCGCAGCGGGCGCGAGAGCAGCGAGTCGCCCGCTGCCTCGCGACGCAGGTCCACCACGCGCACCGCGGGCATCGGCCGCTGGTCCACGCGGCTGGGCAGCCGGATGAGCCGGTACTTGCCGCGCGCCGCGTTGGCCAGCGACTCGAGGCTCGGCGTCGCCGACCCGAGCACCACCGGGATGCCGAGCATCTGCGCGCGCCGCACCGCGACGTCGCGCCCGTGGTAGCGCAACTGCTCGCTCTGCTTGTACGCGGGCTCGTGCTCCTCGTCCACCACAATGAGCTTGAGGCCCGGGAGCGGCGCGAACACCGCCGAGCGCGCGCCCACCACCACGTCGAGCGCGCCGCGGCTCGCCAGCTCCCAGTTGCGCCGCCGCTCGCCCACCGACAGGTACGAGTGGAGCACGCCCACGCGCCCGCGGAAGCGGCGGCGGAACTCGGCCACCACCTGCGAGCCCAGCGCCACCTCGGGCACCAGCACCAGCGCCTGCCCGCCCGCCTCGCGCGCGGCGTGCGCGGCGCGCAGGTAGATCTCGGTCTTGCCGCTGGCGGTGACGCCGTGCAGCAGCATCGGCGCGAACCCGCCGTGCGCGACCGCCGGCACGATGGCGGCGAGCGCCGCGCTCTGCTCGGCCGTGAGCCGCACGCGCTCGGGCAGCGGCAGCGCGATCACCGGGTCCTCGCGCGCGCCGCGGCGCGCGCGGCTCTTCGCGAAGCCCTCGAGCCCGCCCGGCAGCGCGGCGGCCAGCACCTCGCCGAGCGGCGCCAGGTAGTACTCGGCGATCCAGCGCGCCAGCGCCATCAGGTGCGGCGAGACCGGCGGCGCGGCGAGCACCGCGGCCACGTCCTTCACCTGCTCGAGCGCGGTGCTCGTGGCGACTCCCACCACGAAGCCGCGCGCGCTGCGGCGCCCGAGCGGCACCGTGACCTGCACGCCGGGCTGGACGCGCGCGGCGAGCGCTTCCGGGATGCGGTAGGTGAAGGTCTGCCGCAGCGGCAGCGGCAGCGCGACCAGGGCGTAGGGCATGGGTTGTCCCGACCTCAGGGAGCCGGGGCCGGAGACGCCGGGTGGTAGCGGTCGATCTCCGCCAGGAGCTGACGGACCTGCCCGTTGCCGGGATCGATGCGCAGCAGCTCGCGCAGCGCGCGCCGCGACTCCGGGTAGTCGCCGAGCTGCGTGGAGATCGCTCCCAGGCTGAACCAGGCGCTCCGGTTGCGCGGGTCCCGCTCGAGCAGCTCCCGGTAGATGCGGCGAGCCTCCTCCAGCCGGCCGCATTCGGCCTCGGCCAGGGCCCACTCGCGCATCACGGCGGGGCTCGGCGCATTCCGCGCCGCGCGGGCGAGGGCCGCGGCCGCCGCCTCGTTCCGGCCGAGCTGGCGCTGGCGCATGCCGAGGAACTCCCAGGTGCGGCCCGCATCGCGGCCCTGCCGCGCGGGCGCCTCCGTCACGAAGGCCGCGGCGCGCCGCATGCCGCGATCCGCATCGGTCCAGAGCAGCAGCCACTGGCTGGAGGCCAGGGCGACATACGCCGCGACGGCGATGCCGACCCAGCGCAGGCGCGGCTGCGCGCCCAGGGCCCCACCGACCAACCATCCCGTCACCAGCGAAAGCGACACACCCAGGACGCCGAAGTCGTCCCAGTCCCGGAAGATCCCCTGCCCTGGATGGGCGACCAGCAGGATGGCGAGGTAGGGCAGCGCGATCACCGCCAGCGTGAGGAGCTCGGCGCGCCGGCCCCGCGCCCCTGCGCCCCCCATCATCACGAGCGGCGCAGCCAGCGCGAGCGGGGAGATTGCCAGCACCAGGTTCAGGAGGTCCAGCGGGCGCAGACCCGCCCACATCGCGGCCAGGGGCCCACCCTGGCTCTTCACCTGGTCGGATACGAGGTGCACCCTCATGTCGTAGCCGCCGAGGACCCTGGTGAAGCCCGGGAGTACCCACGCCAGCACGCAGAGAGGAAGCGCGATGCCGGCCACCGCGGCCGCGCGACGCCAGCCACCCGCGGCGCGGTGGCGCGACAGCCATAGCGTCCAGACCACGAGGGCCGCAGGCCACAACGCCAGACCCAGGCGGTGAGCCAGCAGTGCGCAGGAGAGCGCCACTCCGAACGCCAGCAACCCCCGGCCTTCGCGCACGGCCAGGAGGCCGAAGACCCCCGCGGCGGCCACTGCCAGCGTCAGCTCGCTGAAGCTCTTGCCATAGCCGGCATAGAGCCCGAGGTACGCGCCGAAGAAGACGATGCTGGCCGCCGCCACGTGGGCCGCACCCTCGAGCCGCAGCACGCGCGCGAAGCGCGACGCGAGCCAGGCCAGCAGCCCCGCCTCGAGTGCGCCGAGCAGACGAGCCGCGGTGTCGGGCTGCAGGTTCAGCCGATCCACCAGCGCGCAGGGGAGGTCGTAGTGCAGGAACAGGTCCAGGGGCGTGGCCTGGATGAAGACGTTCCCGGGTGGCTCCCGCGCGATCACCGCCCCCTGCCGCAGCAGGAAGTCCCCGACGTAGTGCGTGCGATCGGGCAGCGACCAGACCAGCGCGGCGCCACCGGCGAACACCAGCAGTGCCGCCACGGTCGGGCGACGCCCCGCCAGGCCAGCCGGCCGTTCGAGCCAGCGCACCATGACCCGCGCCAGCGGAGGCAGCAGGGTGAGGCCGGCGAGCGCCCACAGCGTCCAGGCCGCAGGAGCGGGCAGGAAGCGCTGCACGTTCAGGCTCCATGCCCACATCCCCGGGAGGAACGTGAGCAGCGCGCGGGCGAGCACGAGCGCCACCAGCACGCCCCACAGCAGCAGAAGGGCACGGGGCTGCGGGGACGATGGACCGGGCGCCGATGCGACCGCACCGGCCGGGAGCGACGGGCCGGCGGAGTCCTGGCTCGCAGGCCGTGCGAGGGATGGCCCGGGACGCTTCTTCTTGGACACGCGGGGCAGGGGCGCGATGACGGGTTTGCCCGCGAAGGAGCGGGCGGCGGAGACTCCGAGACCTCGGGAAGGGGGCCGCTTACCGGTGCGGCCCATGGCGGGGGCAGTCTGGGCCACGGAGGGTCGCGCGGCAAGCGCGGAGGTGGCAGGCCGCAGCCATCTTGCGTGCCGGGCAGGCCGCGGGCCGGTGGAGTCGGTCGTCTCCGCCACGAGGCAACGTCACCACCGGCCGCCCTGACTTGAAGGACGACGCGCCCGTGCCGGCCTCCACGCCCTCCCGCCCTCCGCTCAGGCGGGTAACGTCGGTGCCGGAAGACTCCGCGCGGCTCGGGCCTGGGGAGCTTTCGCGAAGCACGAAAGCGCGACGCGCACCCGCTCCTCCAACGATACGTCGGGAACGGACTCGCACCATGCGGCGGCTCGGCGCGCCTCGTCGGCGCGGAACCCGAGCCCTCGCAGCCATGGGATCACCTCCGCCGCAGCTGCACGAGCGCGCTCCGCCGCCGCGGCCCGCGTGCGCACCTCCTCCTCCGCGCGTGCGCGTGCCGCCGCCGCTTCTCGAGCTGCCTCGCGTCGGGCTGCCGCGGCCTGCGCGCACGCTGCCGCCTCTCGAGCCGCCGCGCGTGCACCCTCCGCCGCCGCTTCTCGGGCCGCCTCGCGCTTGTGGTTCATGAAGTCCGCCCCGAAGGTGCACTCGGCGGCGTACTGGTTATGCGCCCGGCAGCGCAGCCGGACCCCCGCCACCGTCGCGCGGCCGCCGCGCGCCACCTCCTCGACATGGTCGAACTCGAGCCGGGTGCGCGCCGGGCAGCGGTGGCCGGTGTCGCCGACGAAGGTGCACCGGCCGCCATCGCGCTCCCAGACCGCGCGCTTGACCTCCGCCGGGATGTGGCGCGGGTTGGCACTCTCACGTCGGGGTGCCCGCCGGGGACGGGGCTTCGAAGTCGCCGCGAACTTGCGCCGCTCGAGCTGCTCGATCAGCGCCTCGAGCGCGCGGTCCAGCACCCGGGCAAGGTC
>JACRPT010000033.1 GCA_016223045.1 Candidatus Eiseniibacteriota bacterium | reverse complement strand
TTGATGCGACCCAAACCAAGAGATACAGGGCAGGTCTCACGACTTTCAAGTCAGCCTGGTCGGACTTCTCCGATTCATGCGAAATGATTTAGCGGCGCCCGCCCCGCCGGCGATCCGGCGCCGGCGAGCGCCGGACCCGGGACTACATCCGCGCCCCGCACCGCTCCACCGGCTCCCGGCCACGGCGAACGCCGGGCCCGCAGGGCACAGCCGCCCTCACGCGCTCCACATCGCCGTCTCGTAGCGCTCGTCGGGCACCACGAAGCGGACCAGGTCGGCGGCCGGCAGGCTCTCGACCGGGGCGCCATCCTGCATGAGCTGCACCAGCAGGTCCACGCTGTCGCCGGCCGTGAGTCCGAGGCTCGCGAACGGGATGCCGAGCTCGAGCACCGTGCCGATGACGCAGCGCGCGCCCGGCACCGGCTCCTCCCCCGCGGCCGCGGGCCGCAACACCGGACGCTCGCCGGGCTCCAGCCCGCGCACCGTGACCCGGGCGGCGCGCGGCGCGAGGAACTCGAGCAGCAGGTCGTACGTCCCGCCGGGCGGCGCGTTCGCGGCGAAGTCGAGCCGCAGGCAGAAGCGCTCGAGATCGAAGCCGAAGTAGAGGTCGCGGCCCAGGCCCGCGCCGCGGTGCATCGAGCCGCCGCCTGCGCCGAGCTGGTGGCGGCCCGCCGCATACCATTCGTAGAAGTGCGTGGGCCGGCCGTCGAGCGTCGCCCGCACCAGGCCGAGCGGCTGCGTGACCACGTCGGGGCGGCCGGCGAAGCGCGCCACCGCGACCTGGAGCCACGGCGGCACCGGGAGCCCGGCGTGCTCGTAGACGCCCTGCAGGTGCTCGCGGAAGATGCGGTCGAACACCGCCTTGTCGGCGGTGTAGTGGTCGTCGCCGAACCACCAGAACCAGTCCGAGCCCTCGGCGGCGAACAGCGCCTCCCAGGCGGCGGGCGATCCCTCGGGGCCCCGGCCCGCCTCGACCAGGGCGCGGCGCGCGCGCGCCAGCAGGTCCCAGGCGCGGTTCTTCTCGGGATGCCCGATCCAGATGTGGAAGTCGGCATCGATCCACGAGCCCGAGTGGAGTTCCGGGAGCGTCTCCGCCGGCGCACCCGCGGCCAGCACCTCGGCGGGCGTGCGGGTGCGGATGTCGGGCGCGGCCTCCAGCGCGGCGTACAGCTCCTCGAGGAACGAGCTGCCGTCGCCCGGGTAGTTCTCCCAGCAGTTCTCGCCGTCGAGGATGACCGAGACCAGCGGCACGCCGCCGCCGGTCCACTCGCGCCCGATCCGGCGCACGCGGCCGAGGAAGTCCGCCACCGCCTCGCCGGTGTCCCAGTGGTGATAGACGAAGCCGATGCGGTCGGAGAGCTCGCGATCGCGGAAGAAGAGCGTCACGTCGCCCGCCGGCGTCGCGTACCGCCACGGGCGGTACACCGCCTCGCGCCGCCGCGCGCCGGGTGGCAGCGAATTCCACAGCACCCCCTCGTCGGTGGCGAGCCAGCGCGCGCCGGCGCGCGCCGCGATCTCGGCGACCTCGGGGCTCACGCTTCCCTCGGCGGGCCACATCCCGGCCGGCGGCCGGCCGAAGGCCTGCGCGTGGCGGCGGAACGCGCGCTCCACCTGGCGCGCGGCGTCCTCGGGCGCGGCGAACGGCTCGGTGGGGAGCGCCAGCTCGGGCCGCGCGCGCCGGGCCGCGCGCAGGTCCACCAGCAGCGGCAGGATCGGGTGGTAGTAGGCCGACTCCGAAAGCTCGACCTGCCCGCGCTCGGACAGCGCCCGGTAGGCCGGGACCACCCGCGCGACCAGCCGGCGGCAGAGCGCCAGCAGCCCGTCGCGATGCTCCTCGAGGAAGTCACCGCCGGTGGCGAGCGCGCGCTCGGCCTCGGGCTCGCCGAACAGCATGGGATCGAGCCAGGCCAGCAGGAACCAGCACTCGACCGCCAGCACCTCGTCGCTGGTGGGCCCGTTGATGCCCGCGCCGCGTGAGCGCGCGATGCGCAGGGTGAGCGCCCGGTAGCGTGGCCAGCGGTCGAACGCATGGCGCGGGGCGACGGCGCAGCGTGCGGTCACCTGTTCGCGCTCCTCCGCCGTGAGCGAATCCACCGGGCGCGCGAGCAGGTCGAACAGCGCGTCGGGCGCTCCCGCGGCCGCGGCGTCGAGCTGGTCGAGCAGCGACGGCACGAAGTTGAAGGTGGCGTGCACGCCCGGATGACGCTCGAGGTGGAGCGCCATGTCGAGGTAGTCCTTGGTGGCGTGCAGCCGCACCCACGGCAGCAGCGCCCGGCCCTCACGCGGGCTGCGGTAGTCGGGCTGGTGGTGGTGCCAGAGGAACAGGAGCTCGACCGGCCGTTGGTCGCTCAAGGCGAGGCCCTGCGGCGGGCGTGCGCGTCAGCGCGCCGAGCTGGAGAGTTCGGCCAGCTCCATGCGCGCCCGGTTGGCGTACGAGGTCTCTCCGAACTCGTCGAGGAGGCGCTGGAGCCGCTGGCTTGCCGCCGGGACCTGGTTCATGAGGCGGTAGCAGCGCGCCGCGGCATAGAGGAGCTCGGCAGAGGACTCGCGATCGAACCTGCCGACCAGGCTCTCGTCGAGCGTCGCGGCCTCCTGGAGCTGGCGGTCGCTCTCGAGCGCGTAGGCCAGGCTGCGCCGCACCGCGTCGGCGACCAGGCCCTGCTTCTGCTGCTCGAGGTAGGTCCGGTACTCCTTGACCGCGTTCTTGAACTGGCCGTTCCAGAACTCATCGTCGCCGGCCAGCCGGTGCGCGTCGGTGCCGCTCGGTGTCCGGGGCCACTGCTCCGCCACCTGCTTCGCGAGCTGCAGCGAGCGCGGGTAGTCGCCCTGCCAGAACAGGATGTTGGCCTCGGCCAGCCGCCCGGCGGCCTGCTCCTCGGAGGCGGCGCGCGCCCGCAGCGTGAAGAAGGCCCCGGCCCCCACCACCGCGATCACCGCGGCGACGATGCCGGCGATGCGGCCGTAGCGCTGCCCGTATCCTGCGATGGCGTCGAGGAGCCGGGCCCCGGGATCCTCGAGCTTCCCCGTCTTGCGGGTCTCCAATGACAAGTCACGCCTCCACTTCGAGTATCAGGCCCGAGCCTGGTCCGTGGTCGCCGCCTGGCGCGAGCGACGGGGAACGTTAGCGGGTCGCGCAGGCACCGTCAAGCGCGGCACGACCGCAGCGTGACCGCGCGGCACGCTCACGCGCGCGCGCACTTCACGCAGGCCACCGCGCCACGCGCGCGCACCAGCATCTCGGCGGGCGCGCCGCAGGTCGGGCAGGCCGGCAGCGCCGGCAGCCCGCGCGCCACGTCCACCCGGCTCCTGATGCGCAGGTGCACGGCGCCCGCCCGCAGCTCCTGCTCGAGCTCGGCCATCGGCCACGCCCACTCGGTCAGCCCCCACACCCGCACCTCGGTCTTGAGCTCCCAGCGGGCGCGCACCTCGGCGGCGCGGCGCTCCCACTCGAGCTTGAGCGAGGTGCTGTCGCCCTGCTCGATCTCGGATTCCTCGCCGTTCGAGGTGCGGCGCCGCAGCCGCTCCTCCTCCTCTTCCAGCCGCGCCGAGAAGAACGCGCCGAGCCGCTCGAGCTCGTCGTCGCGCAGCCGCGCCACCGCCTGCTCCCACTCCTGCCCGCGCTCGGCCAGCAGCCGGTCGATGTGACGCCGCGCCTGCTCGAACCAGCGGGCGCGCTCCGCGGCCGGCAGGTCGTCGGCAATCTGGTAGAGCTCCTCGCGCGAGCGCACCCCGGGCAGGTCGGACTCGCTCTTCCACTCGAGCAGGTCGCCCTGCGGGCCGAACAGCACCACCCAGGGCTCCTGCGAGGGCAGACCGCCCCAGCGGGTGGCGACGGCGTGGAAGGAGACGCGTCGCTCGTAGCGCACCGGGCCGAGCCGCGCCGGGCCCCACGCCAGTCCGCGCACCCGGCACACCGCGGCCAGCCCCTCCTCGCTCACGCCCGGCACCCGCGGCAGCGCGGTGCGGCGGGTATAGAGCGGCTCCTCGAGCGCGGCCTCGAGGATCCTGCGGCCGGCGCCGCTGCCGGGCGCGGTGAACCAGGCGCCGCGCGGCAGCGTGGGCCGCAGCGGATCGAACACCAGGCGCACGCGCTGGCGCCGCCAGCGCCGCTTGAGCGCGGGCGACAGTTCGACCTCCCAGTCGCCGCGCGCCGCCGCGCTCACGGTCGAGCCGGTGGCCTCGAGCCAGCGCCCCACGAACGCGCGCCACTCCGGGGTCTGGCCCGCCACGGCCGCGTGGCCGTCGGGGTGCGCCGCGGCCAGCGCCGCGGCCAGCGCCGCCCCGTCGCCGGACGCGATGGTGCCCCGCCCCGGGGAGCGGGTGCGGCGGCGGCGCGTGCCGGCAGCCGGGCTCACGGTTCCTCCTTGTCGGCCACCGAGGGGAACAGCCAGTTCTGACCGTCCTTCTGCTGCTGGTAGAGCCGCCGCGCCACCATGAGGTGCTGCGCCAGCTCGGCGAACTTGCGCTTGCGCACGCGCGGGCTGGTGGAATCGGTCCAGCGCCGGAACACCTCGTCCTCGAACGAGCCGTGCGGCTGCCAGGCGCCCAGGATCTCCTCCATCTCGCCCACCACCAGCTCGAACATGCGGATCTTGCGCTCGAGGATCTCGAGCACGTAGGCCTCGATTGTGCCGCGCGCCACCAGGTTGATGACCCGCACCGGGTGCTCCTGCCCCAGCCGGTGCACGCGGCCGATGCGCTGCTCGACCCGCATCGGGTTCCACGGCAGGTCGTAGTTCACGACGATGCGCGCGAACTGGAGATTGCGCCCCTCACCGCCCGCCTCGGTGCTCACCAGCACCGGCAGTGCGGTGCGGAAGCGGTCGAGCGCCTCCTCCTTCTCGCGCCAGCCCATCTCGCCGTGGAACACCGCGGGCTCCACGCCGGTGGCGCGCAGCGCGCCCACGATGGTGTCCTGGGTCGAACGGAACTGCGTGAACACGATCGCCTTCTCGCCATCCAGCGCGCCCAGGCAGCGCAGCAGCGAGCGCACCTTCGAGGGGCTCCCGCTCACCGCCTCGGCGCGCGCGGCGAGCGGGCGGAGCCGCTTCTGGTCGAGCCCGTCGGGACGCCGCGCCAGCTTCTCGAGCGTGGCGCGGGCCGCCGCCCACGACGAGCCCATCTCCTTCTGGAGCACCATGAGCGTGAAGTAGTGCGGGCGCCCGGGCCCCCCCGCCTCGCCGTGCACCGCGTCGGCCACGAAGTCGCTCACCTGGCGGTAGAGCAGCCGCTCGGCCGGGGTCTGCGCCACCCACCGGGTCTCCACGCGCCGCGGCGAGAACTTGAGGTCGGTGTCGCCGCGCCGGGTGCGGATCATCACCGACCGGAGCAGCACGCGCAGGCGCGGCGTGTTGCGTGGCGTGCGCTTGTCATGGCCGGAGAGGAAGTCGCGGCGGAACTGCGTGAAGGTGCCGACCGTGCCCGGCCGCACCAGCGTCGCCAGGTTGTAGAGCTCGCGCATGTCGTTCTGCACCGGCGTCGCGGTGAGCAGCAGCAGGTAGCGCGGGTTGAGGTCGTTGATGAACCTCCAGCCCAGCGTCAGGTGGTTGCGCAGCCGATGCGCCTCGTCCACCACCACCAGGTCGTAGTTGGCGCCGCGGACGCGGCGCCGGTGGCGCTCGTGGCGCGCGGTCTCCAGCGAGGAGATGACCAGCGGGTGGCGGCCCCACTGGCCGGCCGGCCCGCGCGACACCACGAAGTCGAGCTCGAACTTCTCCCACAGCTCGGCGCGCCATTGCTCGCACAGCGAGGCCGGCACCAGCACGAGCACCGTGCGCACCGCGCCGCGCAGCAGGTACTCCTTGAGCACGATGCCCGCCTCGATGGTCTTCCCCAGCCCCACCTCGTCGGCGAGGATGGCGCGCCCGTTCAGGTCCTTCATGACCTTGAGACAGGCGCGGATCTGGTGCGGGAAGCGCTCCACCCCGCGCAGCGAATCGAGCGAGACGAGCCGGTCGGTGCCGGCCCAGCCCGCCCACTGCTCGGCCTCGGCCCGCAGCTCGAAATGCGCGGGCGGCACCGCGTGGCCCTCCTGCCAGCGCTCGAGCAGCCGGTCGCCCTGCCCGTGCCACTCGCGCGAGCGCACCGGCACCGGGGCGCTCACCGGGCGCTCGGCGGCGGCGGCGGAGCCGTCGAGGGTCTCCCACGCGCGCTGCGCCGAGAGCCGCACCAGGCGGCCCTCGAACACCACCTCGAGCACCTCGCGGCCGCGGTCGGTGTGGACCTCGACCACCAGGCCCTCGCCGAACTGGGGATGCAGCAGCCGCTGCCCCACCTTGTAGCGTGCCGACGCGCTCAGTTCCACAGCTCGAACTCCTGCCCGGGTTCCGGGATCACGACCTCGGCGCCGACGCTCTCGCGCAGCTTCGCCGCCAGCGCCTCGCCCGGTCCGAGGTCGCCGTGCACCAGGAAGATGCGCCGCGGCGCGGGGTCGAGCCGCGACACCCAGCCCACGATCTCGCCCTGGTCGGCGTGGGCGCTGAAGCCGTCCAGCGCCGCGATCTCGGCGCGGCGCCGCACCGGCTCGCCCCAGATGTTGACCTCCTCCGCTCCGTCCTTGAGCCGGCGGCCGAGCGTGCCCTCGGCCTGGTAGCCGACGAACAGGACGGTGTTGCGCGGGTCGCCCAGGCCGTGCTGCAGGTGGTGCAGGATCCGTCCGCCCTCGCACATCCCCGAGGCGGCGATGATGACGCACGGGTCGCGGCGCTCGTTGAGCGCCCGCGACTCCTCGGGCGAGCTGACGTAGCGCAGCCGCGGGAAGCCGAACGGCGCCCCCCAGCCGTCGTCGCCCGCGCCGTGCTCGAAGCTCCGCAGCGTCTCGGCATCGAAGCACTCGGGATGGCGGCGGAACACGCCGGTCGCGAGCCGCGCCAGCGGGCTGTCCACGAACATCGGGACGTCGGGCAGGGCCCCGGCGTCGATCAGGCCGTGGAGCGTCGCCACCAGCTCCTGGGTGCGCCCGACCGCGAACGACGGCACCAGCACGCGCCCGCCGCGTCCCAGCGTGCGCAGCATCACCTCCTGCAGCCGGGCCCCGGTCTCCCGCTCCGGCGGATGCAGGCGGTCGCCGTAGGTGCTCTCCAGCACCAGCGCGTCCACCCCGGCGTGCACCTCCGGGTCGCGCAGGATCGGCCGGTGCGGGCGCCCGAGGTCGCCGGTCATGCCGAGCCGGAAGCGGCGTCCGCCGCTCTCGAGGTCGAAGGTGGTGAGCGCCGAGCCGAGGATGTGGCCGGCGTCGTGATAGCGCGCGCGCACGCCCGGCACCGGCTCGAACTCCTCGTGGTAGGCGTGCGTCGCCAGCCTCCCCAGCGTGACCTCGACGTCCGCCGGCCGGTAGAGCGGCTCGCGCTGCGGGCGGCCCTGCCGCCGCGCGCGGCGGTTCACCTTCTCGTGGTCGCGCTCCATCAGGAATGCGCTGTCGGCGAGCATCACCCGGCACAGGTCCGCGGTCGCGGCGGTGGCGTGGATCGGGCCGGCGAACCCCTGCGCCACCAGCGTCGGCAGGTTGCCGGTGTGGTCCAGGTGGGCGTGGGAGACGACCACCGCTTCGAGCTCCCCCGGGTCGAAGCGGAAGGTGCGGTTCACGCGGTCGGCCTCGTCACGGTGGCCCTGGTAGAGACCGCAGTCGAACAGCCAGCGGCGCTGCCCGAGACGCAGCAGGTGCCGCGACCCGGTGACGGTCCGGGCGGCGCCGTGGAAGGAGATCGAGAGCGGTTCGGGCATCACAGGCTCGCGTAGAACACCAGGCCGGCCGAGACCTGCAGGTCGTGGTTCGCGCGCCCGCCCTGGAAGATGGCGTGGTAGCGCGCCCCGAGGTCGTACGCCCAGCTCTGCCAGAAGAAGCGCTCGACGCCCGCGCCGGCGCTCACGTAGAACCCGTCCCCCGGGTAGTCGGTTTCGCCGTCGTTGAGCGCGCGCGAGGCGCGCGCCAGCCCGGCGCCCACGCTCAGCATGCGCGTGGTCCGCGTGCGGGTGCCGGACATCTGGTAGAAGTCCACGCCGAAGAGTTGCAGCGTCAGGCTCTTCGGCGTGAACGGCCCGCCCGGGGGGAGCAGCGAGTCGGTGAACGAGTCCTTGAACTTCGCGTCGCTGCGCGGATCGTAGCCGTGACTCTCGAACGTGAGTCCGAAGCCGCGCTCGAAGCGCATGCGGTAGCGCAGGCGCACCGCCACGCCGGGGCCGCTGCCGAAGTTGTCGCCGAAGTCCCCGGTCTGGAGCAGCGTGCCGTAGAGCCCGCTCAGGCCCAGGCCCACCTGCCCCGGACGCGGCGGCACCACGATCACCCGGGCGTGCGCTTCGGCGGCGCAGGACAGCGCCATCCACACCGCGAGCACCATCCACATCCGACGCGTCCAGCTCATCGTGAATCCTCCCTGCCGTTCCCCTCAGGCGCGAGGGTGGAAGGTGCGGTGCACCTCCCGGAGATAAGCCCGGTCCAGATGCGTGTAGATCGCGGTGGTGGAAACCGACGCGTGGCCGAGCAGCTCCTGCACCACGCGCAGGTCCGCCCCGCGCTCGAGCAGATGGGTGGCGAACGAGTGGCGGAGCGCGTGCGGGTGGAAGCGGGTCGAGAGCCCCGCCGCCCGCGCGTGCCCGCGCAGGATCTTCCACAGCCCGCTGCGGCCGAGCGGCACGCCGCGCGCGCTCACGAACACCGCGTCGTGCCGCGCCCGCCTGGCGAGCTGCGGCCGGCCGCGCTCGAGCCAGGCGCCGAGCGCGGCGGCCGCCGCCCGGCCGAACGGCACGCTGCGTTCCCGGTTCCCCTTGCCCGCCACCAGCACCGTGCGCTCGGCGAGCGACACCCGGCTGCGCGGCAGCGTGCGCAGCTCGGAGCTGCGCAGGCCGCTGGCATACGCCAGCTCGAGCAGCGCGCGGTCGCGCAGCGCCAGCGGGCCGTCGCCCTGCGGCTGCGCGAGCAGGCGCTCGATCTCCTCGAGCGACAGCGCGAACGGCAGCTTGCGCTCGCGGCGCGGCGGCGGCAGGTTCTCGAGCGGGCTCTCCTCCGCGCCCCGCGCGCTGCCGCGCGCCAGCCAGGCGTGGAAGCCGCGCAGGGCCGAGCGCCGCCGCGCCACCGTGGCGCCGGCCAGCCCGCGCTTGAGCAGCACGGCGAAGTAGCCGTCCACGAAGGTGGGTCCGGCCTCGTGCCAGCCGGCGAGACGGTGGGTGAGCGCGAAGCCGCGGTAGTCGGCGAGGTCGCGGGCGTAGGCGTCGAGCGTGTTGGCGCTCAGCCGCCGGCCGGTGCGCAGCTCGTCGAGGAACGCCTCGAGCGGCCCGTCGAGCGCGGGAGCGCGCGCCGCCCGGCGCGCGGGCGCCTCCGGGGCCGCGGCGCGCGGGCTCACGCCGGGCTCCGCAGCGGGTCCCGCTGCGCGGGCGACCCGGGATGCGTGGCGAGGTGCGCGGCCACGCGCGCCGCCAGCGCCGGCGGCACGCCGGCGCGCTCGGCCATCTCGCCCGGGCTCGCCTGGCGCAGTGCCGCCACCGAGCCGAAGGCCTTGAGCAGCGCGGCGCGCCGCGCCGGGCCCACGCCCGGCACCTGGTCGAGCGCGCTCGAGAGCCGGGCGCGCCCGCGCAGCGTGCGGTGGTAGGCGAGACCGAAGCGGTGCGCCTCGTCGCGCAGGCGCTGGAGCGCGCGCAGGGCGGGGCTGCGGCGCGGCAGCCGCAGCGGCCCGCCGCGCTCGCGCGCCACCGTCTCCTCGCGCTTGGCCAGGCCGATCAGCGCGACCGGGCGCGTGGCGACGCGCTCGAGCGCCCGGCGCGCTGCGCCGACCTGCCCCGCGCCCCCGTCCACCATCACCAGGTCGGGGCGCGGCTCCTCACCCGACTCGACGCGCGTCCAGTAGCGCTCGACCGCCTCGGCGATCATGGCGAAGTCGTCCGGCCCCGGCCGGCGGATGCGCATGCGGCGATAGAGCGAGCGGCGCGACTCGCCGTTCTCGCTCGCCACCAGCGCCGCCACCGCGCCCTCGGCGCCCAGGTTCGAGATGTCGAAGCAGACCATGCGCCACGGCGGCGTCTCGAGCCCGAGCGCCTTCTGCAGCTCGAGCATCGCCGGCGAGAAGCGCGCGCGGCGGCCGGCGGCGCGCGCCGCGAGGTCCTCGAGCGCGTGCGCCGCGTTGCGCTCGGCCGCGGCCAGCAGCCGGCGCCCGCGCCCGCGCTGCGGCACCACCAGGTCCACCCGGTGCCCGGCCCGCCGCGCCAGCGCCTCGAGCGTCACGCCCGCGTCGGCGGGCTCCACCGCCGCCACCAGCCGCCGCGGCGCTCCCGCGCGCGCCAGGTAGTGCTGGGCCAGGAACGCCTGGAGCACGCCCGCCTCGTCGAGGGCCCCGGCGTGGTCGAGCACGCGCGTCTCCTTCCCCACCACGCGCCCCGCGCGCACCACCAGCGCCGCGACCGCCGCGCGGTCGCCGTGGCGCGCCACGCCCAGCACGTCGGTGTCGCGCCCGCCCGGCGCCACCACCTCCTGCGGCACCCGCGCCGTCTCCAGCAGGCGGACCTGGTCGCGCAGCCGCGCCGCGTCCTCGTAGCGGCGCGCGGCGGCGGCGGCCTCCATGCCGGCGCGCAGGCGCTTCAGCAGCTCGGCGTCGCGCCCGGTCAGGAACAGCAGCAGCCCGTCCACCAGCGCGCGGTAGCCCTCACCCGTCACCCGCGCACGCGTGGTGCACGGCCCCGCGCAGCGCCCGATGTGGAAGTAGAGGCAGGGACGGTCGGCGCGCCGGTAGTCCTCGAAGTTGCGGCAGGTGCGCACCGGGAAGATGCGGCGGATCTCGCGCAGCGTGCGGCGCAGCTGCCTGACGTCGGTGTAGGGACCGAGGTAGCGGGCCCCGTCACTCCTCACCTGCCGGGTGATGGACAGCCGCGGGGCCTGCTCCTGCACGCTCACCTTCACGTAGGGGAAGCTCTTGTCGTCCTTGAGCAGCACGTTGAAGTGCGGCCGGTGCTGGCGGATGAGCGTGGCCTCGAGCAGCAGCGCCTCGGCCTCGGTGTCGGTGAGGATGCTGTCGAGGTCGGCAGCCCGTTCCATCAGCTGGCGCAGCCGCGGGTGCGAGTTCTCCCCGCTCAGGTAGCCGCGCACGCGGGCGGCCAGGCTCCGGGCCTTGCCGACGTAGAGCACTTCCCCGCGGGGGTCCTTGAACAGGTAAACCCCCGGCAGCGCAGGCAGATTGTGGACTTTCTCGCTCAGAGCGCTCACCGGGGCCTCCGGACCACCGCGTGAAGGGGGCTGGAAGGAATCACAGTACACCGCGGACCCGGGAGCGGCAACGGCCGTTCTCGCCCCGCCCGGGGTCCCGGCGGGCGCCGCTGCCTCCGCGCCGGCGAGGCGCTCCAGCGCCTTGACAGCGCGCGGCGGCGGGCCGTAAGGTTCCTCGCTCATCTCGCGACCACGTCGTCCCCAAGGAGGAAGCGATGCCGCATCACAAGTCGGCGGCGAAGCGCGTCATCACCAACGAGAAGGCCCGCCTGCGCAACATCGCAGTGCGGAGCCAGATGCGTTCCGCCGTCAGGGCGGTGCGCGCGGCCACGACCCGGGCCGCGGCCCTCGCCGCCTACCACCGGGCGGTGGCCATCCTGGACCGCACCGCGGCCAAGGGAGTGATCAAGAAGGAGACCGCCAGCCGCCAGAAGTCGCGCCTGGCGCTGTACGCTCAGAAGCTCCCCGCCTGAAAGCCCGCCCATGAAGCGCCGTCTGGCCGTCACGCTCGCGGCCGGCCTGCTGCTCGGGAACCTCGAACCGGCCGCCTGCGCACCCGCGCAGGCGGCCGGACCGTTCGAGAGCATCCCGCTGGCGCCGTCGCTCAGCCACGGCCACGGTTGGGCCTACGCCAGCCTGGCGGGCGGCGCCGGTCTCATCGGCCTGTCCTTCGCGCTCACCGGGCATGCCAACCGCACCTACGACCGCTACCTGGCCGCCACCGACCCACCCGAGGTCGAGCGGCTCTACGACGAGACCGTGCGCTACGACCGGCTCTCGAGCGCGTCGCTGCTGACCGGCGAGGCGCTGATCGCGACCGGGATCTGGCTGCGCTTCCTGCGGCGCCCGGCGGCCTCGCGGGTCCACCTCTCGCTGTCGCCCCGGCGATGCTCCGTCGCGCTCTCCTTCTGACCCTGGCGCTGGCACTCGCCGGCTGCAGCACGCGCGCCCGCCTCAACCCGTTCGATCCGGCGAATCCGGGCACCGGCGGACGGCCCGCCGGATTCGTCGCGATGGCCGGCTACTCGGCGGTCACGCTGCGCTGGCAGGCGGTGACGAACGGCGACCTGCTCGGCTACCAGGTGTTCCGCCGGCTGGACGGGGATTCCGCCTTCCAGGAACTCACCGGCCTGCTGCCCGCGCGCACCACGACCCTCGGCGATTTCGGCACGGCGAACGGGGTCGCGCACCACTACCGGCTCTACTTCGTCTTCACCCGCGGCCTCGGCACGCTCCCGGCCGAGGACGCCGCGACCCCGGGCCCGATGCGGCCGTGGATCGCCGACTACACCACGGGCCAGCTGGTGCGGCTCACCCCCGACAGCCGCCACATCGCCGAGAGCGTGGGCTATCCCGGCGCCGCCGGCCCCTCCGCGGTCGAAGTCGCGCCCGCCAGCGGCAGGGTCTGGGCCTGCGGCCCGGCCGGCGACGTCATGATCTACGACCCCGCGGACGGCACGACGCGCCTGATCGGCTCGGGCGCGTCGAGCCCGGTCGCGCTCGCACTGGACCGACAGGACGGCTCGGTCTGGGTCGCCGACGCCGGCGCCGGCGAGGTGCGTCACTTCGATGCGAACGGCGCACCCGCGCCGCCCGGCGCGCTCGCCCCTCTGGCCACGCCGCTCAGCCTGGCCCTGGACCCGGGCGACCGCAGCCTGTGGGTGGTCGAGGCCGACGGTAACCGGGTGCGCAAGTATGCCGCGGACGGCGTTCCGCTCGGCGCGGCCACCGTGGACGCTCCCTCGCGCGTCGCGGTGGACGCGGTGACACACGAGGCCTGGGTCACCTCGCTCCAGGGAGCGCGCGTGGTGCGGCTGTCGAGGGGCGTGGTGCCGCAGGACACGGTCGAGGGGTTCGGCGGCCCGATCGGGGTCGCGGTGGACGGTGAGCGCGGGCGCGTGTGGGTGGCGGACGCGGCCGGCGACCAGGTTGTGGCGCTGCGGCGCGACGGCTCGGTCGAGTTCCGGGTGGGAGGTCAGGCGCAGCCGCGCGAGCTGGCGGTCGATCCCTACAGCGGCGAGGCCTGGGTGACGCTGGCCTCCGCCGGGGCGGTCTCCCGACTCTCCCCCGCCGGCGCCGAGATCGGGCGCACCGGCGGCATCGCGGGTGCCTACGCGATCGCGCTCGACGACGCGTCGCTGCGCGCGTCCACGGCGGGACCCGCGCCGCTCAACGCGCCACCACCACCTTCGTCGCGGCCGCGGCGCCGCGCTGGCTGAGGCGCACGAAGTAGAGACCCGGCGTGAGCGCGGGACCGTTGCCGAGATTCACGACGTGGCGCCCGGCGCCGAGGCCGCCGACCTCGAGAGCGCGCAGCCGGCGCCCCGCCGGGTCGAGCAGCTCGAGCAGCGCGGGTGCCGCGAGCGGCAGCGCGAACTGGACGAACAGGTCGGCCCGCGCCGGGTTCGGACGCACGCGCTCGAGCGCGAGCGCCCGCGGCGGCACCTCGGGCACGTCCACCCAGGTCTCGACCGCGAAGCGTTCGCCGCCCGCGCCCGCCACGCCGAGCCGGTAGCCGTAGCGCCGCCCGGGCGCCGCGGTCGAGTCCGCCCAGGACATCCGGCCCGCGCCGTCGGCAACCAGCCCGGCGAGCGCGCTCCACTCGTCCAGCGCGGTCCGCCGGTAGAGCGTGGCGCGGGTGCCGCCCGCGGCCGGCGCGTCCCAGCTCAGGACCACGCGCCCGGGCGACGCCTCGAGTCCGGCGACCGTGATCCGCGCCGGCGTGGCGAGCGCGACGGTGAAGACGTCCGGATCGCCGAAGCGCCCGTCCGCCCAGCCGGACCGCAGCGTCTCGCCCTCCGACACCAGCGCGATGTAGTCGCCCTGGTTCGGGGCGATGTTGCTGGACACGTAGGTCCACGCGGTGGCGGCATCGGTCAGCGGGTACGAGGGCTGCCACGCAGCTCCGCCGTCGTCGGAGCGGGCGAGGTGGATGCTGCTGACGCCGCCGCAGGTCTCGGCTGAAGCATCGCGCCAGTCGTACCAGGCCACGAACGCCGTGCCGTCCGGCGTCACTGCGATCTCCGGCAGCCAGTCGTCGAAGTGCCCGTCGTCGTCGTTGACCCGGCGTGGCGCGCACCACGTGCCCTCGTCGTCCGACCAGGCCACGAACACGTCGCGCTGGTCGCGCGCCCGCTCGTTCCGCGGGGAGTGGAAGCCGGTGCGGATGCGGTAGTCGCCCGCGGACAGGTCGTTGGGCGCCAGGCGCAGGTAGTACGTCCCGGTCTGGGGCAGCGTGAAGATCAGCATGCGCTGCCGCACCGCCGAGGGCGCGTTGTAGGCCAGGCGCGTCACCCCGTCCGCGCACAGCACGCGGAACGACAGGTCGAGCCCCGCCGCCGCCGAGTCCACGAAGAACACCGCGGTGCGGCCCTGCTCGCCGCCGAAGGCGAAATGGTCCACGTCGTTCGCGGCGGAAATGCTCCCGGTCAGGGTCTCGCCCACCACGAACGGCGTGGCGCTCGCGGGCGAGTTGTTGCCCTCGAGCTCCGGGCGCGTCCCGGCGCCGCCGAGCGGGTCGGCGAAGAAGTCCACCGACTCGTTCCAGGCCAGGTAGACGCGCCCGCGGTGCGGCCCCCGGCTGCGGTCCACAGCGATGCCGGGGAAGGCGAATCCATAGCCGCGGTTGAAGCCCGGCGCGCCGCTGCCGAAGTTGGCGAACAGCGAGGCCGCGGTGACCTCGCCCGCGAACGTGGCGCCACCGTCGTCCGAGCGCCGCACCCGCAGATGGTCGAGCCCGTCGGCGACGGCGCTGGTGTCCACCGCGATCCACGCCACGTGCACCTCGCCCGCCGGGCCCACCGCGGGGCGCCCGCCCTGCACCAGGCCCCGGTCGGCCGGGCTCGACAGCACCGCCGGCGGCGACCAGCTGGCCCCGCCGTCGGTCGAGCGCTGCAGTTCCACCTGGTCGCTCTGCCGGTCCGCCACGCGAGAGAATGACGTGTAGGTGAGATAGACGTTCCCGCTCGACGAGTCGGCGGCGATCCACGGCTTGTCGGGAAGTGTGTCGCGCACCGCGCGCACCAGCACCGGCGGTTCCCACGCGAACGTGGTGTCGGAGAACCGGCCCTTCACCAGCGCGATGGCGTTGCGCGCGCTCGAGCTGATGCCGACCCCGCACAGGTAGAACGTGCCGCGCTTCTCGTCCACGGCCAGCACGGGGTCGGTGAGCCAGATGCCGAGCCCGTTCCCTACCGGCGGCACCCCCCCGTCGCGCCAGACCGCGCCGCCGTCCACCGACCATCCCCAGCCGATCCCGTTGCCGCCGCTCTCCCCGCCGTCGTTCCACGCCGCCACGACGAGCGGACCGAGCGCCGCCAGCGTCACTTCGGACTGGGCGGCGAACCCGGTATGGTCGAGCTGCCGGTCGTTGACGATCAGGTTGGCCGGGATCCCGGCGACCGGGTACGGGAGCGCGACGCCGGCCCGGCCGGCCGGCCGCGCGCCGGGCTCGAGGTTCTCGCGCGGCACTTCCTTCCCGAGCCGGCGCGCGGCGGCGCGGCGGAGCCGCCCGCGCCGCGCCGCCGGCTCGGCCAGCAGGGTCGCGTGCTGGAGCTGCTTGAGCTGGCGCAGCAGCAGTGCGCCCCCCACGCCCTGCTCCGCCGCGCGCGCCGCACGCGGGGCGGCCAGCAGCAGGCATGCCGCCGCGCGCAGCGCGGCGAGGCGGGGCGCGCGGGACGGTCCGGTGCGGGCGCGCCACATGGTCAGAAGTTGTACCCGATCGAGAACTGCGTGCGCGGTCTCGCCGTGAACCGCCGGAAGTCGGCGGTCCGCCACGCGTAGTTCCAGCGGATCGCCGGGTACGGGCCGCCGCCCAGGTAGAACCCGAGCCCCACGCTGCCGAGGTGCCCGTTCCCGCCCGGACCCACGTCGATGCCCGGGAGGTAGTAGGCCGGCACGTCCACCAGCAGCACGTCCTCGCCGCCCCACGCCCAGGCATAGTCCGCGAACGCCGCGCCGCTCACCGCCGGGAAGGTCCACGGGGCCGGCAGCGCGATGGTGAGCCCGCGCAGCAGCGGGAAGCGGAACTCCTGCTGCAGCAGCACGGTCCTGAGCCCCGAGAGCGTGCGCGGGTCGTAACCGCGCAGCCGCGAGCGGCCGCCGAGATAGAAGCGCTGCGCGTCGCGCCCGAGGCTCGCCTGTCCCTGCGCGCGGCTCGCCGAGACGAACTGCGGGACCGGCGTCCAGTAGCGCCGCAGCTCGCCCAGCAGCGTGCCGTAGTCCCCGGCGCCCGAGCTCATGTCGCGGGTGTAGCCCGCCGAGAGCAGCAGCCTGGTGCCGGCGCCGGGCCCCAGGTAGGTCCAGCCGGTGTTGTCGTGCACCAGCGAGACGAAGTTCGAGACCAGGTCCACGTCCGTGAACTCGCCGCGGCGCAGCAGGTGGTTCTGGGCGTGCCGCACCAGCACCGAGCTCTCGACCCGCGTGAACTTGTCGAACGGGTAGCTCGCCAGCCCGGTCAGCCCCACGCGCTTCTCGAGCCGGATCGCGTTCAGGTCGGCGTCGTAGACCTGGGTGAGCCGGAAGACCCCGGCGCCGTAGTTGAGCCGGTGCGCCTGGTTGATGTACGTGACCCCGCCCTCGAGGCCTTCCCAGAAGCCGCCGAAGCGCTCGGCCGAGTCGTTCGACAGGAACAGGTAGACCTGCTCGTTGCCGAGCACGTCGCTGATCGCCACCTGCCCCCCGCCCCCGGAGCCGAACACCGGGTCCACCGACACCGCGTTCTGCACCAGGTCGAAGCCCAGCCGCCGCTCGTAGCGCTGCGCCGCCCGCGTGTCGATCGCACGGGCCAGCAGCGGCGGCGGCGGCGCGGCGGCCGGTTCGCGCTCGACCGCCAGCGTGTCGGGGTCGAAGCGCACCGCGCAGGTCTGGAAGGTGATCGCGCTCTGCGCGGTGAACAGGAGCCCGTGGGCGCCCGGCAGCCAGTCGGGGTCGGTGGCCGGGCCGACCAGTCTCGTGACGCGCCGGACCTCGGAAGCGGGCTCGGCCGGACGCACGTACAGGTCGCTGGTGCCGCCGCGCGTGGAGCGGAACGCCACCCATCTCCCGTCGGGCGAGTAGACCGGCTGGCGGTCGTCAGCGCCGGGCGGGTCGCTCACGCGCTCGGGCGCCCCGCCCGCCAGCGCGAGCCGGAACAGCGCGTAGCGGCCGTCGGTGCCGCCGCGGTCGGAGGCGAACATCACCCAGCGTCCGTCGGGCGAGACGTCGGGCTCGAGGTCGTCGTACGCGTCGTGCGTGAGCCGCTCCAGCCTGAGCGTGCCCGAGCCCCAGGCCGCGCGGTACAGGTCGGACTCCCCGCCGTAGTCCTGCGCCGAGAACACCAGCGCGGTGTCACCCGGCACCAGGCTGGGGTTCGTGATGGCGACGAGCCGCGGGAACTGGAGCCGCCGCAGCACCCGGCCACCCGCGGCGTCCACCAGGTAGAGCGCGTCGCGGCCGCCGCGCTTGGACGAGAGCGCGATGAGGCCCGAGGGCGAGGCGTCGGGACGGTTCTGGAACAGGTGGAACGACTCGAACTGCGGCGTGAGCCCGCCGCGCAGCAGCCGCCGCTCGCGGCGGCGGCCCTTCGCATCCGGCTGGCTCACCATCAGGTCGATGCCGCTCTCCGAGGCCGCGAACCAGCAGAAGCGGAGCGTCGAGTCGGCGGGGTCACGCGACGGCAGCGCGCGGGCGCCGAGGTTGTAGCGCCCGTGCGGCGTCAGCCGCCGGGCCGCGAGCGTGACGTCGCTCGCCACCGCCACCACCGGGTAGTAGCGGCGGCGCACCGCGTCGAACCAGTCGCGGTCCGCCGTCGCGAACGACACGCCGGTGGTGAGGCGGAACACGGTCTCGAAGTCGTCGGCGCGGTACCAGTTGTCGAGCACCGCGAAGACCTTCTCGGCGCCGAAGCGCTCGGCCATCCACAGGAGGAAGGACTGTCCCTCCTTGTACATCAGCACCGAGCCGGTGATCGGCTCGCTGCGGCGGAGCGGCCGCGCCTCGCCTGCGATCATGGCGTCGCGCAGCAGGCCTTCGGCGTCGGCGTCCCAGCGGGTGCCGCAGAACTCCGCGAGCCCCTCGATGAACCACAACGGCGGGAGCGCATTCTGCGTGCGGTGATGCTGGCGCATCACCAGGGTGAGCTTCTCGAGCATGTACCAGTGCGCCAGCTCGTGCCGCGTCACCCACGCGAGCCGCGCCCACGAGCCGTTGTGCGGGATGAGCACCCGGCCCTTGATCAGCTCGGTGAGCCCGCCCACCGCCTCCGAGATCAGCCCGGGCGTGGCGTTGGTCTGCTGGAACAGGTAGTGGGTCGAGTAGAGCAGGAACTGGACGCGCCGCTTCGGCGTGAGCGTGAAGCGGCCGTCGTACTCGACGCACACGCTCTCGGCGAACGCCGCCAGCCGGCGCGCCAGGCTCTCCTCCTCGGCGTAGAAGTGCAGGCGCAGGTGCGGCGTCTCGAGCACGGCCCACTCCAGCGGCTCGTACTGGACCTTGTTCTTGCCGAACACCTGGGCCGAGGCGGGCAGCGCGCCGGCGAGCAGGATCGCGGCCACGGCCGGCAGGAGTGCGGCCGGGCGCGGAAGGCGCATGCAGACGGCTCCGATGCGGGGAGGGTTTACGGCTCGCGGCCCCGGTCGTTCACGGCGTCATCGAGAGTATAGAGGCCCGGCGACGCCCCCGCCACGAATCGCGCCGCCGCCAGCACCCCGTGGGCGAACGCGGCGCGGTCCTGCGCCACGTGCCTGAGCTCCAGCCACTCGCCTTCGCCTGCGAGTAATACCTCGTGATCGCCCACCCAGGTCCCGCCGCGCAGGGCGTGCACCGCGATCTCCCCCGGCAGGCGTGGCCCGGTGCGGCCGCGCTCGCGCCCGCAGCGCACCGCCTGCTCGGTCAGCCCGCGCGCCCGGGCGGCCTCCGCCGCCAGCGCCAGCGCGGTGCCCGAGGGGCTGTCGGCCTTCCCCCGGTGGTGGCGCTCGACGATCTCCAGGTCCCAGTCCGCGGGAACGGCGGCCAGTGCCGCCTGCAGGGCCCGCCGCAGCGCCAGCACGCCGAGGCTGAAGTTCGCCGCCCGCAGCACCGCCACCTTCCCGGCCGCGTCGCGGACCGCGGCCTCGTCCTGGGCCGACAGCCCGGTGGTGCCGGAGACCAGCGCCGCCCCGCGCGCGGCGCACAGCCCGGCCGCGGCGCGGCAGCCCGCCGGGCTGCTGAACTCGACCACCACGTCGCCGGCCTCGACGTGCGGCGCGGCGTCGCGGGCGTAGCCCGCGCCTGTCCCGGCCGGGTCCACGCGCGCCTTGAGGGTGAAGCCCGCCGCCGCCGCGGCCGCCTGCTCGACCGCGCGCCCCATGCGTCCCGCGGCCCCGACCACCACCAGCGGGATCATCCGAGGCTCGCGCGCACCGCGGCCGGCAGCTCCACGCCGGACGCGCCCGCGGCCCTGAGGATGGCCTGCGCGCTCGATCCCTCGACCGGCACCAGCGGCAGCCGCAGCTCGTTCTCGATCAGCCCCATCGCCGAGAGCAGGAACTTGACCGGCCCGGGGTTCGACTCGATGAACAGCGCCTTGAACAGCGGCAGCAGCCCGCGGTGCGCCGCCTCGGCCTCGCGCATGCGCCCGGCGCGGGCGTGGTCGGTGAGCGCGCGCATGGCGCGCGGCGCGGCGTTGCCCGCCACCGAGACGATGCCCGCCGCGCCCACCGAGATCATCGGCAGGGTGAGCGAGTCGTCGCCCGAGAGCAGGGTGAGCCGGGTGCGCGCGCGGATGGCGCTCGCCTGGTCGAGGCTGCCCGAGGCCTCCTTGACCGCCACCACGTTGGGCAGGTGCTGCACCTTCTCGAGCGTCTCGGGCAGCGTGTTCGTCCCGGTGCGCCCCGGCACGTTGTAAAGGATGAGCGGGAGCTTCGTGCTCTTCGCCACTGCGGTGAAGTGCGCGACCTGTCCCTGCGGCGTGGGCTTGTTGTAGTAGGGCGTCACGATCATCGCCCCGTCGAGGCCCAGCTCCTCGGCCATCCGGGTGAGGGCGATCGAGTCGGCGGTGCAGTTCGTGCCGCTGCCGGCCACCAGCGGGATGCGCCTGCCCACCCGCTCCCGGGTGAAGGCCCACAGGCGGCGGCGCTCCTCGAGCGTGCAGGTCGCGGCTTCCCCGGTCGAGCCGGAGACCACGATGCACTCGGTCCCCCCCTCGATCAGGAAGTCCACCAGCCGCGCCGTCGCCTCGCGGTCGATCTCGCCGTTGCGGAACGGCGTCACCATCGCGACCGTCAGTCCTTCGAACATGGTCTCAGCTCCCACGCGCCGCGGTCTCCGGCGCGCGCTCGGTCCACTCTCCCGTGAACGCCACCTCGGCGGGCCCGGTGAGGCGCACGTCCCAGCCCTCGCCGTCCCGCGTGAACGATACCACCAGCGGGTCGCCGCCCGCCGTGACCACCGTGACCGGCGAGCGCTCGCCCGCGGCCGCCGCCCACAGCGCCGCGGCGATGGCGCCGCTGCCGCACGCCAGCGTCTCGCCCTCGACCCCGCGCTCCCAGGTGCGCAACGCCAGCCGCGCGGCGCCGAGCCTCGCCACGAAGTCCACGTTGGCGCCCGCCGGGGCGAAGCGCGCGTGCCAGCGCAGCGCGGCACCGTGTCCGGCGAGCGGCACCGCTCCCACGTCCGCGACGCCCACCACGAAATGCGGCACCCCGGCCATCACCGGCCGGCCGCTGAAGCTCTCCCCCGCCGCCCGGACCTCCTCCAGCGCGCCGGCCGCGCCCACGCGCCCGAAGTGGAGCTCGATGCCGCTGCCGTCCCCGGCGCGCCGGGCTTCCTGCACGCCGGCCCCGCTGGCGAAGCGCACGATGCCGTCCCGCCCCAGCCCGCGGTCGAGCGCGAAGCGGGCGAGGCAGCGCGCCCCGTTGCCGCAGAAGTCGGCCGGCCGGCCGTCGCGGTTGCAGTAGCGCATCGCGAAGTCCAGTCCGCTCTCGCGCTCGAGCAGCAGCACGCCGTCGGCGCCCACCCCGCGACGGCGGTCGCAGAGCCGGGCGAACAGCGCCACGCGGTCCGCGGGCAGGAAGGGCTCGCGGTGGTCGATCACCACGAAGTCGTTCGCGGCGCCATGCATCTTGACGAACGGGATCCTCACGGACCCCCCAGCATGCGGCGCAGCCGCAGCACCACGCCGGTGAGGGTCGCGGCCGGCTCGACCTGCACGACCTCGACCGGGCTCGCCGGCTCGAGGTCCACGCGCCACGCCCGGTTGCGGTCGCGATCGCGGAACGCGCGCACCGTCCAGGTCTCGGCGGGCAGCTCGAGGTCGAAGGCGCCCTTCGGATCGGCCTCCACCATCACGCGCCGGCTCGAGTCGGCCTGTGAGATGGCGGCCACCCGGACGACGCCCAGGCTGTCGCCGGTGGAGTCCACGACCACGCCGCGCACGTGCCCGGGCGCGCGCGGATTCACGACGTGGAGCTGCAGCCCGCTCACCCGGGCAGCGCCCGCCGACAGGTCGAGGACGGTGTCGGCCGGCGCGAGCACGTCCTTGTCGGGCTCGAACGAACGGTTGTTGTTCAGGTCCGCGAACGCCCACAGCCGGTAGCGTCCGGGGGCCGGCAGCCCCGGGATGCGGAAGCGCCCGTCGGCGTCGGCCAGGCCGATCGCGTCGAAGTCGCGCGCGGTCGAGTCGGGCGCCTTCGGCCACGCGTAGCACCACAGCGTGGTGCCCTGCACGGCGAAGCCGCGAGCCTCGATCGTCCCCTCGAGCAGCCCGGGCGGGAAACTGTCCGCGGTGCTGAACACGATGGCCTTCCCCTGGGCGAGCGGGTTGCCGTGCCGGTCGCGCGCGCTGGCGCCGACCAGCAGCGTGTAGGTCTGGCGCGCCCTGAGCGGCTGCTCGAGCACCAGCGTCAGCGTGCGCGCGCTCCAGCGCCGCTGGCGGATGTCCACGCGCGGGGCGAGCGCGACCGCGTCGCCGGTGGAGCGCGGCTCCATGCCCTCGCTGAACGTGAGTGAGAGCTTCGCGTCCAGCGCCACGCGCGCCGTGCCCGAGTCGGGCGACGCCGAGACCACGCGGGGCGGCGTGATGTCGGGCGGGCCGCCCGAGGGCGGGCCCTTCTTCGCGCACGAGGCGGCGGCGAGCAGCAGCAGCGGCGCCAGCGCGGCCTCCAGCCGCGGTCCGCGCCGGGAGAGAGCCGGAGCGCGCATCAGGCCCTCGGATGCGCCTGCTGGTAGGCCTTCTTCAGGTGGCTCTTCGAGACGTGGGTGTACACCTGCGTGCTCGCGAGCGAGCGGTGACCGAGCAGCTCCTGGATGGCGCGCAGGTCGGCGCCGCGGTCGAGCAGATGGCTCGCGAACGAGTGCCGGAGCGCGTGGGGCGTGACGCCGAGCCCGCCCGCCACCTCGCCGAGCCGCTGCCGGACCACCCGCTGCACCGTGCGCCCGGAGAGCCGGGTACCGCGCGGACCAGTGAAGACCGCCTCGTCCCCGCGCGGGCGCGGCGCCCCCGCGGCGCGCCGCGGCGCGGCGGCCAGGTAGCGGTCGAGCGCGGCGAGCGCCCCCTCGCCCACCGGCACGATGCGCTCGCGCCGGCCCTTGCCGCGCACCCGCAGCAGCCCGGCCGCGGGGTCCACGTCCCCGCGATTCAGACCCACCAGCTCGGAGAGCCGGAGCCCCGACGAGTACGCCAGCTCGAGCAGCGCGCGGTCGCGCAGCGCGGCGGGATCGTCCGCCGCGGCCAGGCGGTCGAGGGCCTTCGCCAGGTCGAGCACCGGCAGCGTGCGCGGCAGCCGCCTGGGCAGCCGCGGGAACGGGATGGCCCGCGCCGGGTCGCGCGCGATCACGCCGCGCCGCAGGCAGTAGCGCGAGAAGCTGCGCCACGCGGCCAGCGCGCGCGCCGCGCTCGCCGGCGAGCGGCGGGCCTGGTAGAGCATACGCAGCGCGTGCTCGAGCAGCTCGCGCGTCCAGCGGTCCGGGGCCACCGGGCGGCCCGGGCCGGCGGCCAGGTCGAGCACGCGCGCGACATCGCGGCGGTAGGCGGCCACGGTGTGGCGCGAGGCGCGGCGCTGGGCCGCCAGCTCGCTCAGGAACCGCTCGAGCGCCTCACGCACCGATGGCTTCCGGCGCGAACGCCATCTTGCAGCGCACGCAGCGCAGCTCGAGGCCCTTGCGGGTCTCCTTCTCCACCAGGAACGGCGCGCCGCAGTTCGGGCAGGGGCTGAGCCGGGGCCGGTCCCACGCGGCGAACTTGCAGTCGGGGTAGCGCGTGCACCCGTAGAACACCTTGCCGCGGCGGGTGCGGCGCTCCGCGATCTCGCCCTGCCCGCACTCGGGGCACTTGACCCCCAGCGTCAGCGGCTTCGTGAACTTGCACTCCGGCCGGCGCGAGCACGAGATGAACCGCCCGAAGGGTCCGTTGCGCGCCACCAGCGGCGCGCCGCACAGGTCGCAGCTGCCCTCGACCGGCGCGGGCATCTCGGCGTCGTCCACCGGGCGCGTGTACTTGCAGTCCGGGTACCCCGGGCAGGCCAGGAACGGGCCGCGGCGGCCGTACTTCTTCACCAGCATGCGACCGCAGGTCGGGCAGGCGATGTCGCTGCTCTCCTCGACGCTCTGCCGGTGCTGCTTGCGCGCCTTCTCCGCCTGCTCGAGGTCCTTGCTGAACGGCCCCCAGAAGTCGTGCACCACGCGGTGCCACTCCTGCTTGCCCTCCTCGATCCCGTCGAGCTCCTCTTCCATCTCGGCGGTGAACCGGACGTTGAACACGTCGGGGAAGGTGCTGACCAGCAGGCGGCTCACCGCCATGCCGAGGTCAGTGGGCACCAGCCGCCCCTTGTCGCGCTCGACGTACTCGCGCGAGGTGATGGTGCCGACGATGGTGGCGTAGGTGCTGGGCCGCCCGATACCCTCCTCCTCGAGCGTCTTGACCAGCGAGGCCTCGGTGTAACGCGGCGGCGGCTGCGTGAAGTGCTGCTCCGGCCGCACCGGCTCCGTCTCCTCCTTCACCGGCGCGCGCGCCACCGTGAGCGGGATGCCGGCCGTGAGCTCGGGGAGACGCGACTCGCCCCCCTCATCCTCCTCGTCCACACCGTAGAGCTTCTGGAACCCGGCGAACTTCAGCACCCGGCCGCTCGCGCGCAGGCCGAGCCGGCCGGCCTCGACCTCGACCGTGGTGGCGAGGTACTCGGCCGAGGCCGCCTGCGAGGCGACCGCGCGCTTCCAGATCAGGTCGTAGAGCTTGAACTGCTCCTCGGTGAGGAACGGGCGCACCGACTCGGGCGTCCGCTCCACCGCGGTGGGCCGGATGGCCTCGTGCGCGTCCTGCGCGCCCTTCTTACCGCGGTACTGCCGCGGCTGCCCGGGCACGTATTCGGGGCCGAGCTTCTCCGCCAGCCAGCCGCGGATCTCCGCGATGGCCTCGCCCGCCAGGCGCGGCGAGTCGGTGCGCATGTACGTGACGAGGCCGACGCTGCCGAGCGCGTGCAGGTTCACGCCTTCGTAGAGCTGCTGGGCGATCTTCATGGTGCGCTGGCTGGTGAAGCCCAGGCGGTTGTAGGCGGTCTGCTGGAGCGTGCTGGTGATGAACGGCGCCTTGGGGTGCGAGAGCTTGGGCGCGGTCTCGACCTTCGCCACGCGCGCCGCCGCGGCCAGCAGCTCCACCGCCAGCTCCCGGGCGCGCGCCCCCGCATCGGGGCCACCGATGCGGTCCTGCTCCAGCTCCTCCTCCCCCACCCTCACCAGCCGCGCGGTGAAGCGCTCGCGGCCGCCGCCCGGCGCCCCCGGCGGGCCCGCGTTCGGGGTCTCGTAGTCCACCTCGAGGGTCCAGTACTCCTCGGGCACGAACGCGCGGATCTCCTCCTCGCGCTCGCAGATGAGCCGCAGCGCCACGCTCTGCACCCGCCCCGCCGACAGGCCGTAGCGCACGGTGCGCCACACGAACGGACTCACCTTGTAGCCGACCAGCCGGTCGAGCACGCGCCGCGCCTGCTGCGCGTTCACCAGGTCCATGTCGATCTCGCGCGGGTTCTCGATGGCCAGCTTGACCGCGCGCTCGGTGATCTCGTTGAAGGTGAGGCGCTGGAGCGGACGCTTCGCCGCCTTGAGCGCGCCCGCCAGGTGCCAGGCGATGGCCTCGCCCTCGCGGTCGGGGTCGGGCGCCAGGAAGATGCGGTCCGCGGTCTTCGCCGCCGCCCGGAGCTTCGCGAGCGCCTGGTTCTTGGTGCGGATCGGCACGTACTCGGGCTCGAAGTCCTTCTCGAGGTCCACGCCGAGCTTGCTCTTCGGCAGGTCCATGATGTGGCCGTTCGACGCCATCACCACATAGCCGCGCCCGAGGAACTTGGAGAGCGTGCGCGACTTGGTCGGCGACTCGACGATGACGAGCGCCTTGCCCGCGCCGCCGTCCCCGGCGGCCCGCGGGGCGGGCTTCCTCGCCGCGGGGCTCCGGGCGGGGGCCGGCTTCGCCGCCGCCGCCGGCGCCGCCGCGCGGGTCTTGCTCGCGGCGGCCTTCTGCGCGGCCGCCGGCGCCAGCGCGCGGGTCTTGCTCTCGACGGCCTTCTGCGCGGCCGCCGGCGCCGCCGCGCTGGTCTTCGGCGCGCCGGCCTTCTGGGCCGCCGCCGGCGTTGCCCCGCGGGTCTTCCGCGCGCCGGTCTTCTTCGCCGCCGCCGGCGTCACCGCGCGGGTCTTCCGCGCGCCGGACTTCTGCGCGGGCGGCTGCTTCCTAGTGCGAGTGCTCGATGTCGCCATGAGGCAGGTCTCCGAGGCCGCCGTCGTCTTCCACCCGCAGCGCCACGCGCGCCGCCACTTCCCGCGCCAGGTCCACGCTCACCGGGCGCACGCCGCAGCCCGAGAGCAGGTCGAGCACCCGCTCGAACTGCCCGGCGTCGAGCGAACCCTTGCGCCGCAGATCGATCAGGTAGCCCCAGGCCTCGGTACTCAGCGAGGCGCGCTCCTCGGCGCTCAGCACGCGCAGCGCGTGCCGCCCGGGCACACCCGACACCGCGCTGTCCGCAGCGCCCGGGCCCATGGCCAGGCCGTCCAGCACCCAGGCCGCGGCCTGCAGGTCCTCCTCGCTCGGGGCCGCCTGCTCGATGGCCTCGCCGAGCGTCTCGAAGGCCAGCTCGTCGCCGTCGAGCCAGCGCTCGAGGTGCTCGGCCAGCAGCCGCATCAGGCGCGCGAAGCCGTCCCTCGGCTGGTCCATCAGCGCCCGCTTCCCACGCCCTGGTCCATCAGCATGTGGCACTTCTTGTACTTCTTGCCGCTGCCGCACGGGCACGGGTCGTTGCGCCCGACGCGCGGTCCGCTGTGCACCGGCTGCGGCGCGCCCCCCGCCGACCGCGCCACCGGCGCGTCCGCTTCCTGGGGCGCGGCGCCGGCGCCGAAGGCCTGGGCCTCGGCGTGCTGGGTCTGGATATGGCGCGGCGCGCGCGGCTGCTGCCGGATCGCCTGGGTCGCGGCCTCGGGTGCGAGCTGCACGCGGAACAGCCGCTGCACGAATTCCTCGCGCACCTCGTCCATCAGGGTCTCGAACAGCGCGTAGGCTTCCCTTTTGTACTCGATCAGCGGATCGCGCTGCCCGTAAGCCCGGAGCCCGATGCCGCCCTTCAGGTGATCGAGCTCGTAGAGGTGATCGCGCCAGTGTTCGTCCACCGTATAGAGGTAGAGGTGGCGCTCCAGCTCCCGCATCATCGCGGGGGTGAACTCGGCCTCGCGCGCCCGGTAGGCGCGCTCGCCCGCCGCCGTCGCCTTCGCGGCCAGCTCGTCGGCGCGGTCGGTCTGGAGCTCGCCCTGCGCGACCGGCGTCATGAGCAGGTAGGAGAGCTCCTCGGCGAGCCCGCGCAGGTTCCACTCCTGGGGGTGCACGCCGCGCCCGCTGAACTTCTCGACGCGCCCGAGCACCGCTCCCTCGATGGCCTCGAGCACGGTGTCGCTCATGTCGGTGCTCAGCAGCGCCTTGTTGCGCAGGTCGTAGACGATGGTGCGCTGCTGGTTCATCACGTTGTCGTACTCGAGCAGGTGCTTGCGGATGTCGAAGTTGTGCGCCTCGACCCGCTTCTGCGCGCGCGAGATCGCGCCCGTGACCAGCGGATGCTCGATGACCTCGCCTTCCTGCACGCCCATGCGCTGCATCAGGCCCGAGATGCGCTCGCTGCCGAACAGGCGCATCAGGTCGTCCTCGAGCGAGAGATAGAAGCGCGACTCGCCCGGGTCGCCCTGGCGGCCGGAGCGGCCGCGCAGCTGGCGGTCGATGCGCCGCGACTCGTGCCGCTCGGTGCCGAGGATGAACAGCCCGCCCGCGTCCGGGACGCCCGCGCCCAGCTTGATGTCGGTGCCGCGCCCCGCCATGTTCGTGGCGATGGTCACGGCGGCGCGCTGCCCCGCGTCGCGGACGATCTCCGCCTCCTGCTGGTGGTACTTGGCGTTCAGGACGTTGTGCTTGACGCCGCGGCGCTTGAGCATGCGCGAGAGCAGCTCGCTCACCTCGACCGAGATGGTGCCCACCAGCACCGGCTGGCCCTTCCCGTGCTTCTCCACGATCTCGTCGATGACCGCGTTGAACTTCTCGCGCTTGGTGCGGTAGACGACGTCGTTGTTGTCCTGGCGCACGCACCGCTTGTGGGTCGGGATCACCGACACGTCGAGCTTGTAGATCTCCCAGAACTCCCCGGACTCGGTCTCGGCCGTGCCGGTCATGCCCGCGAGCTTCTGGTACATGCGGAAGAAGTTCTGCAGCGTGATGGTGGCCAGGGTCTGGGTCTCGCCCTCGACGTGCACGCCCTCCTTGGCCTCGATCGCCTGGTGCAGGCCGTCCGAGTAGCGCCGGCCCGGCATGAGCCGGCCGGTGAACTCGTCCACGATCAGGACCTTGCCCTCCTGCACCACGTACTCGACGTCGCGCTCGAACAGCGAGTAGGCCTTGAGCAGCGCCTGCACGTTGTGGATGCGCTCGTTCTTGACCGCGTAGGCCCGATAGATGGCGTCGCGCTCCTGGATCTTGTCCTCGGCGGGCATCTCCTCGCGGCCCTCGAGCTCGGAGAGCTGAGCGGCGAGGTCGGGCACCACGAACTGGTTCGGATCGCCCGGGGACATCAGGTCGCGGCCCTTCTCGAGCAGGTCCACGTTCTTGGCCTTCTCGTCGATGGCGTAGAAGAGCTCGTCGTCGATCTCGTGGATGCGCTTGTCACGCAGGTAGTCGAGCTCGCAGCGCGTGATCAGCTTCTTCAGGCCCGGCTGCTCGGAGACCAGCTTCATGAAGCGCTTGTGCTTGGGCGCGGCGCGCTGGACCTTGAGCAGCTCGATGCCCGCCTCGTACTCCTTCTCGGGCAGCGCCAGCAGCTTCTCGGCCTCGGCGAGGCGCTGGTTCACCCACTGCATCTGCGCCTTCACCAGGCGCTCGACCAGCGGCTTCAGCTCGTCGAAGGCCTGGTCGCTGTGCTCGACCGGGCCGGAGATGATGAGCGGCGTGCGGGCCTCGTCGATGAGGACCGAGTCCACCTCGTCCACGATGGCGTAGACGAACCCGCGCTGCACCCGGTGCTCGGGCCGCACCGCCATGTTGTCGCGCAGGTAGTCGAAGCCGAACTCGTTGTTGGTGCCGTAGGTGATGTCGCAGGCGTACTGCTCGCGCCGCTGCGGCGGGTCCATGCCCTGCTGGATGCAGCCGACGGTGAGGCCGAGGGACGTGTAGATCTGGCCCATCCACTCGCTGTCGCGCCGGGCCAGGTAGTCGTTGACCGTGACCAGGTGGGCGCCGCGCCCGGTGAGCGCGTTCAGGTACAGCGGCATGGTGGCCACCAGGGTCTTGCCCTCGCCGGTGGCCATCTCGGCGATCTTGCCCTCGTGGAGCATGACGCCGCCGATCAGCTGGACGTCGAAGGGCACCATGTCCCAGGTGACGGGGATCCCGACCATCTCCCAGGACCTGCCCACCAGCCGGCGGCAGACCTCCTTGACCGCGGCGAACGCCTCGGGCATCAGCTCGCCCAGCATCTCCTGCTCGGCCAGCCGGCGCTCCTCCGGATCTTCCAGGCCCTCGAGGGCCGCGGCGATCCGCTGCCTGAACTCCCCGGTCTTGGCGCGCAGGGCCTCGTCCGTGAGTTCCCGGTAGGACTCCGTGATGCGGTTGATCTCGTCCACGATCGGCCGGGCGCGCCGGACTTCCCGGTCGTGCTTGGAGCCGAACATGGACTTCAGCAGGGATTCGAACATGGGCCTCAGGATAGAGGGCGTGTCAAGCGGGCGGGGTCCGGGGCGGCCCCGGGGCGGTCCCGCGAGCCGGCATGCCGGGGGAACAGCGACGGCCCGATGGCGATGCGCGCATCGGGCCGCGCGGACTTCGAGCGCTCGTTGTCAGATCAGCTTGGTGACGTGTGCGGCCTCGGCACCGCGTTCACTCGTCCGGATCTCGAACTCCACCTGCTCGCCCTCGTGGAGGGTCCGAAACCCATTGCCCTCGATGGCGGAGTGATGCACGAACACCTCCTGCAGTCCCTCCGCCGCGATGAAACCGTACCCCTTGTGGTCGTTGAACCACTTCACCGTACCACGCGCCATGGGTGGTCCTCCCTGAACGACCAGGATTCCTGCCACGGCTCGAAGTCCGACCACAGGTTGGACGGTGCGCGGCCCCGGGTCAAGGGGCTTTCGGGGCCTGGTCCTCCCGGACCGCCGGGCGGCGGCCGCGGGATGTCCAGCGCTGGTGAAGCTCGAGCGCCTCGGGGTACCCCGGCTCGCTCTGCAGCACCAGCGCCACCTGCTCGGCGGCCTGCGCGATCGCGCCCATCGCCTCGAGCGTGCGCGCCATCTGCACGCGCGCGGCGTGGAAGTCCGGGTTGAGCTCGAGCGCGCGCGCCAGCGACGCCAGCGCGTCGTCCAGGTGCCCCTGCTTGAGCTCCGCCGAGCCCAGCAGGTAGTGGAGGTCGGGATAGGCGTCCCGGCCCGCGAACGACTCGCGCACCAGCGCGGCGGCACGGCCCGGCTCGCCGGCCGTCATGGCCTCGCGGTAGCGCTCGAGCAGCTGGTCCACCGGCGCGTGCGGGACGCGCAGCGCCCGCTCCAGCAGCACGCCCGCCTCCTCCCAGTCGGCGCGCTCCAGGCTCTCGAGCCCCTGCTGGAAGGCGTACGGCTCCTCGATGCGCACCTCCTGCGCCAGCGCGCGCAGCTGGTCGAGCGCCTCGCCCACCAGGCCCTCGGACGCGTCCAGGAGCGCGCGCTCCAGGCGCGCCGCGCCGTAGCGGGGGTTCAGCGTGAGCGCGGCGTCGAGCGCCTTGCGGGCCTCGGTGCGCCGCTGAAGCGCGATCAGCACGCGCGCCTTGCGGAAGTGGAGATCGGCGTAGCGCGGCCGCAGCCGCAGCGCCACCTCGAGCGCGTGCTCGGCGTGCGAGCGGTCGCCCGCCAGCTCGCACACCCGCGCGATGTGCGAGAGCGCGGTGGCCCCGGCAGCCTTACGCGAGGGGTGCGCGGTCGCAGGCACGGCGCGCTCGATGCGCGCGATCGCCTCGCCGTGGCGACCCGAGCGGGCGATCTCCACGGCCTCGGCGAACTCGGGATGGGGGAATTGGAACGGTCGCGGGTTCATGCGGGCATCCAGAGGAGTCTCATGGCGTATCCGGCGGACAGCGTGATGCCGAGGTTGTCGTCCAGGGGTATCGGCAGGAACTCCACCAGACTTGCGACCAGCGCGCCGGTCACCGCCACCGACCAGGGCAGGTGCCCGGTAGCGGCCAGGAACGCGGCCCAGGCCAGGCAGGCGGCCAGGCACCCGGCCAGTCCCTCGAGCGACTTGTTGAAGATGCGCGTCCGCCCCCAGGCCTTGCCCACGATGGCGGCGCAGGCGTCGCCCAGCACGGTGAAGCCGAGCGCCGCGGCCGCCACCGGCTGCGGGAAGATCTCGATCGCCAGCAGCGCCGCCAGCAGCAGGTAGGTCGAGCCCAGCAGGTTGAAGCGCTCGTGCTCGCGGATCATGCCGCCGAAGAAGCGACGGAACAGGTCCCCGACCCGGCGCTCGTGGATGCGCAGCAGGTCGAGCGCGATCGCGCCGACCACCAGGGCGATGAAGAGCAGGCGGAATTCGCTCTTTCCCCGCGGCCAGGGCAGGAGCTGGAAGAGCAGCTCGAGCGGCAGCACGAAGAAGGAGAGGTGGAGCGCCTTGCGGCGCGCCTCGGTGAGCCAGCCCTCGGTGCGCAGCGGGGCCAGCGGGTCGTGCGGCGGGCGCCGCGGATCGCGCGGTGAGGTCATGGTGCGGACGAAACTAGCAGATGCGCGGCGCCGCGGGGCGCCTCAATGCGCAGCGGCGCCCGCCGCCGGCCGCAGCTCGCGGTAGGCCTGGCGGACCGCCAGGATGCGCTTGACGTAGTCCTCGGTCTCGGGCCGCGCGATCAGCTCGCATTGGAGCGCGGCTCCTCCCGGCCAGCGGCTCGACTCCGCCGCGTGCAGCGCCAGCCACCGCGCGATGGCGCCGGGGCCCGCGTTGTAGGCGGCGAGCGCCAGGACCGCGCTGCCGAACCGCCGCCACTGGCGCTCGAGGTAGCGCGCGCCATAGCGCAGGCCGAGCGCCGGGTCCAGGAGCGCGTCCCGGTCGGGGACCGGTTCGCGCGCGGCGCGCGCCAGCTCGGCCGCGGTCGCGAGCTTGAGCTGGCAGAGCCCGAGCGCATCGCTGCGCGAGCGGGCGCGCGGGTCGAGCTTGCTCTCCTGCCAGGCCAGCGCCTGGAGCAGCGCGCACTCGGCGGCCCCGGCCGCCGCCGAGTCGGGGAAGGCCGCGAACAGCGAGTCGAAGGCGGCCGGGTAGCTCCACGGGACCACGCTCCAGGCGGCCGCGCTCGAGTCGCCGAGCGCGGCGAGGCAGCGCCCGGCGAGCTGGATCGCGAGCGGCATGCGGCCGAGCGCGCCGGCGAGGCGCGCGGCCTCGAGCAGCGCCCGCGGCCGCCGGGCGTCGGGAAGCGCGGGACCGAGCCGCGCGTCGCCCGCAGCCCAGCGGTCCAGCACCGTGGCCGCCTCGGAGGAGAGCCCGACGGCGGCGAGGTCGCGCGCCAGCGCCAGCGCCGCGGTCGAATCCCACGGCGGCCGGGCCACCGGCGTCCCGGGCCAGCCCCGCAGCCCCAGCGAGTCCCGGGCAGCCGCTCTATAGAAGGTATAGCCCGGGAGCCCGGCGAGGACCCGCAGCGCGCTGTCGCCGGCGGCCGGGTCCGAGCGGCGCAGGAGCACGGCCCGCCAGAAGCGCCCTTCCTCTCCCGCGGCACGCGCGAGCCAGCGTTCCGCCCCCGCCGCGTCGCCGCGCGCGAGGAGCATGAGCCCCGCGCGGAACGTCGCGTCGCCCGCGCGGCCGGCCGCGGTCTCCGCGACCCGGGCGTAGTCGAGCCCCGCCTGCTCCCAGCGCCCGCGGCTCTCGAGCAGCCGCGCACGCTCCCACCACGCGCTCTCGCGGAGCCCGGGAGCGCGCGCCCGGGCGGCGGCATCGCCGAGATCCGCCAGCGCGTCCGCGTCACGCCCGGCGTCGCGCGCCGCCCGCGCCCGCTCCAGCAGCGCCCGGGCGCTGTCGTCGGCCGCGGGCGCCAGCCGCAGCGCCGCGGTCAGCGCCGCGCGCGCGTCGTCCAGCCGGTGCGCGAGCCGCAGGACCTCGCCGCGCCGCAGCGCGACGCGCCACGGGTCGCGGGCGCCGCCCGCGGCATCCTCGAGCCGGCGCACGGCCGAAGCGGTCGCTCCGCGCCAGAAGTCCACCTCGGCGGCGGCGCGCCGGTCGTCCGAGGAGAGCGTGTCGCGGCGCGCCGCCGTGAGCGAGTCCAGCGCCGCCAGGATGCGCGCGGCCGCCGGGAGCGCGGGGTAACGCCGGATCCCCTGACGCGCCCACTCGAGGGCCTGCAGGGTGTCGCCGAGCGTGGCGCGCAGCGCGATGCGACGCTCGAGCCAGGCGGCGCGATCGGCGTCGGGCCAGCCCGCGCCGTCGGCCGCCTCGAGCAGCGAGTCGGCCCGCGCCGGCGACCGGCGCGCGACCGCCAGGTCGGTGCGGGCGCGCAGCGCCTCCCACGCCCACAGGCCGCCGCCGGCGGCGAGCCGCTCCCAGGCCGAGTCCGCCGCCGCGCTGTCGCCAACGTCGAGCGCGCACAGCGCCACCCGCCGCAGCGCGAAGGGCCCGAGCCGTGGGTCGAGCGCCAGCACGCGCCAGGCGCGGAGCGCCGCCGCCGGGTCGGCGCTGTCGGGCGGGACGCCGGCGCGCCAGCGCGCCAGCGCGGTCGAAAGCGTCTCGGGTGCGGGCGTCCAGCGCACGAAGCCCGACCCGTCCACGCGCGGCACGCCCAGCGCCGGGAGCCAGGTGAGCGCGCCGTCCACGGGCGCCGCGGCGGCCCGCCCGCCGGCCGGCACCAGCGCCGCGCACAGCGCCAGCGCCGCGCGGACGCCGCGCATCACTCCCACTCGATGGTCGCCGGCGGCTTGCTGGTGCAGTCCATCACCACGCGGTTGATGCCGCGCACCTCGTTGACGATGCGGCTCGACACGCGCGCGATCAGGCCCGGCGGCAGCCGCGTCCAGTCCGCGGTCATGCCGTCCTGGCTGTTGACCGCGCGCAGCGCGATCACCTTCTCGTAGGAGCGCTCGTCGCCCTTGACCCCCACCGTCGAGACCGGCAGCAGCACCGCGAACGCCTGCCAGGTGCGTCCGTACCACCGCGCGCGCCGCAGTTCCTCGATGAAGATGGCGTCGGCGCGGCGCAGCAGGTCGAGGTCGTGCTCGACCACCGGCCCCAGGATGCGCACCGCCAGACCCGGCCCCGGGAACGGGTGGCGGTCCACCAGATGGTCCGGCAGCCCGAGCGCGCGCCCCAGCTCGCGCACCTCGTCCTTGAAGAGCAGGCGCAGCGGCTCGATCAGCCTGAGCTGCATGCGCTCGGGCAGCCCGCCCACGTTGTGATGGGTCTTGATGACCTGCGAGCCGAAGCCCGCCGAGGCGCTCTCGATCACGTCCGGGTAGAGCGTGCCCTGCGCCAGGTACTCGACCGGGCCGATCTTCCGCGCCTCCTCTTCGAACACGCGGATGAACTCCTCGCCTATGTTCCTGCGCTTCTGCTCCGGGTCGCCGACACCCGCCAGCCGGTCGAGGAAGCGCCGGCGCGCGTCCACCACCTCGAGCCTGAGCCCGCGTCTGGCCCCCAGCTCGCGCGCCACCTCCTCGGCCTCGCCCTCGCGCAGCAGCCCGTGGTTCACCATCACGCAGGTGAGGCGCTTGCCCACGGCGCGGTGGCAGAGCGTCGCCACCACCGAGCTGTCCACGCCGCCCGAGAGCCCGCACAGGATGTGACCGCCGGGGCCGACCTTCGCGCGGATGTCCGCGATGGCCGCGCGCAGGAAGCTCTTCATGCTCCAGCCGCCCTCGAGCTTCGCCACCTTGAAGAGGAAGTTGGCGAGCACCTGCCGGCCGTAGGGCGAGTGCACGACCTCGGGATGGAACTGGATCAGGTGGAACGGCAGCTTCGCGTGCGCGGCGGCGGCGAAGCGGCAGTTCGAAGTGTGCGCCACGCGGCGCCAGCCCGCGGGGAGCGAGGCCACCTCGTCGCCGTGGCTCATCCAGGCGCGGAAGCGCCCGGGCACGCCGGCGAACAGCGGCGACTTCCCGTCCAGCACGAAGGACGCCATGCCGTACTCGGCGCGCGGCGCCTTCTCGACCTCGCCGCCCATCAGCTGGACGGTGGCCTGGAAGCCGTAGCAGATGCCGAGCAGCGGCTTCTTCCAGCCGTAGATCTCCGGGTCGGGCAGCGGCGCCGCGGCCCGGTAGCCGCTCGCCGGCGAGCCCGAGAGGATGAGCGCGTCGGGACGGCGCCGCGCGATCTCCGCCGCGGGCATGGTGCCCGGCACGATCTCCGAGAACACCCCCAGCTCGCGCACGCGCCGCGCGATCAGCTGCGTGTACTGGGAGCCGAAGTCGAGGATGAGGACGAGTTCACGGGCCATGCGGGTCCTCGGGCTCAGTGCCTGAACGTCCTGCGGTCCGTGAGCACCATCGCCAGGCCCCTGGTGTCGCAGGCCGCGATCACCTCGGCGTCGCGCACCGAGCCGCCGGGCTGGACGAAGGCGGTGATCCCGGCGTCCGCCGCGTGCTCGATGTTGTCGGCGAACGGGAAGAAACCGTCGCTCGCGAGCACCGTATCATGCAGGTCGTGCGCGGCGCGGTGGGCCTTCATGAGCGCGACGTCCACGGCATCCACGCGGCTGGTCTGGCCGGAGCCCAGGCCGACGAGCGCGGTGCCGCGCGCGATGGCGATGGCGTTCGAGCGCGCGGCGGCTGCGATCTCCCAGGCGAAGCGCAGGCCCTCCATCTCGTCGTCCGTGGGTGCGCGCTTCGTCACCACGCGCCACTCGGGCGCGGCGCTCCCGCGCTCGGCCTGCAGCAGCGCCCACCTCCCCACGAGCCGCACCGCCCACGGGTCGGGTGGGGCAACATCCTGCGGCGCAAGCCGAACCAGGCGGACGTTCTTCCTCGACTTGAAGGCTCCGGCAGCCTCTGCCGACAGCCCGGGAGCGGCCACGCACTCGACGAACTGCTTCGCCACCAGCGCGGCGGTCGCGCCGTCGAGCGGCCGGTTGAAGGCCACGATGCCGCCGTAGGCCGACAGCTCGTCGCAGCGCAGCGCGGCGGCCCAGGCCTCCGCCAGCCTCTCTCCACACGCGGCGCCGCACGGCTGGTTGTGCTTGACGATGACGCACGCCGGCGGCTCGAACCTCCCGGCCAGCGCCACCGCCGCCTCGAGATCGAGGAGGTTGTTGTAGGAGAGCTCCTTGCCCTCCTTCCAGGCTTCCAGCGCGGCCGCCTGCCCGGCGCGCGCGTAGAGCGCGGCGGCCTGATGCGGGTTCTCGCCGTAGCGCAGGTGCCGCGCGCGCTCGAGCGCCAGCACGTGGAACGCGGGCGGCCGGTCGGCGAGCGCGCCTTCCGTCCGCCGCGCCAGCTCGGCGGCGATGGCGGCGTCGTAGCGCGCGGTGCGGGCGAAGGCGCGCACCGCCCAGGCGCGGCGGCGCCCGGGCGTGTCGTCCCCCGAGCCGAGCGCCTCGAGCACCTCGGCGTACTGCGCGGGGTCGTGCACTACGATGACGTCGCCGTGGTTCTTGGCCGCCGCGCGCAGCAGCGCCACGCCGCCGATGTCGATCTGC
>JACRPT010000030.1 GCA_016223045.1 Candidatus Eiseniibacteriota bacterium | reverse complement strand
GGGGCTACCAGCATCTGCCCAAGCTCGAGGCCGCGCTCGCTCGCATGCTGAAGATCAAGGCCGAGACCGTTCGTCAGCAGAAGGCCGCATGAATGTTCAACATGAGCCGCCTCGTTTGCCAACTAAGAATGGGCTTGACTCGTCGCTTGCTGACCTGATCCCAACGCGTCGCTGAGTAGACCTGGGCCGTATCGTACGGGCTGTATTCGTTCCGCGCCCACATGATCGAGAAGTCCGACGTAAAGAAGACATACCACGAGGTGCTGGCGTCGGCGTTGACGTGCGGAATCAGATGCGGCGACTCGGTCTTGAGACTGAAGTCCCAGCGGTAGTCGGACATATACAGCGGCCCGATGTCTTGCCACCGCGTCAGGCTATTCGGAAACGAACGGGCTACCCCGACGGATTGCCACGTCGGCTCCGAACTCGGGATGGCCGTGTAGTACATCAGCCATCGCGTCGCGTCAGTCGGGTCCTTGACCACGTACGGGTCGCGACACGCCTGGGGATGGGAGTTCAGCGCCCAGTGGTTGAATGTGCTGTCGGCGCCGAACACCCACGTCGTGTACCGCGTCCACGTGCTCATCGGGGTGTTGAGGTCGGTTGTCTTGGCATAGCCGATCCGCTGGTCGCCGATGGAATCTACGCCGGTGTAGAACACGAAGTAGTCGCTGCCGTTCTGGACGATGGTCGGCGCCCACACGTGGAGCTTGTCCCAGCCGTGCGCGCTAACCCTGAAGGACGAGCCCTGGCTCGACCAGCTTAGGATGTCGCCAGAGACGTGCGCGAAGCTCTTTTCGTTCAGATCGGGTTGAGTGCAGTCACTCAGCTGCGTGTTGTGTCGGATGTAGATGAGATGGAACTTCCCCATCCCGTCGTAGAAGAACGCAAAGTCCTTCGGGCGGATGTATCCGCTCAGGTCGAGATACGACGAATATGCCGGCGCGCTCAGTGGTGCCATGAGGCCATCGGCCGGCAGCGACGCCGTAGCGGCTTGGTCTTCCGGCGTGAACACTTCCAGCTGGCAGGCGGGCAATCTCGCCGCGACCGAGGCGGTCGCCACGAGAGTCGTATCCGTCTGCTTGAGAATCGTCAGCGACACGCTCCAGGAAGTATCTGCTCCCGTGAGCCGGGCAGAGCGCACCCCACCCAGACCCGTACCAGCCGCACGAATCAGGAGGTCCGGGCCGTCGTGCGTGGACAAGACATGGAGCAAGGACGGCGGATAGGCGGCAGCCAATCCGCCGTTGAGGGTTGCCTGAGGCGAGCGGAGGACGTCAAACGAGTTCGTGCCGGTGGCTCTGTACGCCACGAGATCGAACTTGACGACTGCGCCGGCCGAGACATCCAGAACGTAGCGAGCGACATGCGGAGCACTCGGGCCGCTGACGTACAGATCGGCCGTGGACTGGTTCGACTCACCTTCGACTGGCCCGCTCGGTAGGGCTAGGCTGCGGATGCGGGCCGTGTCGGCCACGGCCGCCGGTTCGGAGAGGACGCCGAACGCCTGGCCAGCCGTGCTCTTGGCCACCCAGAGGAGGTGCCATTCCGACGGAAGCGGCTCGGCGGCACCGGTCTGCACCATGAGGGTGCACAGGCGAGCCGACGTGAACTTCAAGTTCGACCTCCCTGAGGCCCACGTGAGTTGCACTGCTTGCGCGGTCTCGGGAAGCAGGAAGAAGGAGAGGATGAGCGCCCAGATCGTGCGGGTCATCTGTGGCCTCCACGAGGCAGATGAGACAACTCGTGTGCGGCACTCAGCCGCGGGCGGAGTGAAGAGGTCGAGGGCGCTCATCGGAGGATGCTCCGAATTTGCCCCCAGGTGACGTTCTGGGGTGCGCTCGCACCGCTGCAGGGAGTGTCCGTCTGCCAGAGCACGACGTTGGACGCGATCGGGTTCGTCAGGTACTCGGACGTCCCGCCAACCTGCGCCACCTTGACCTGCGAGAGCGTGAGGCAGACCGGCACATCGCACCCGGAACAGGCGCCGCTACCGACCGTCTTCACGTTGGTGATGCCCAGCCTGAAGCAGTAGTACTCCGTGCCGGCTGAGAGGGTGAGCGGGTTCGCCACGGCGGCACCGATCTTGATCTCGGCGGCATTGGCCAGCCCGCTCGGCACCGGCGGCACGGTGTTGATCGTGTGATATGCGGCCAGGCCACCAGCGGCCTGGCCGAACCATGGATCGGTGCAGGCGGTCCCGGGAGCGGAGGTGAAGTCGAAGGATGTCGAGAGCGCGGTCTGGCGACAGGCCCCGGAGTTGAAGAACTGCCACCAGTCGGGGAGCGTGTCGCTCTGGGCCTGCACAGCGACGATGATCTCGACCCCGACGAAGCTGTCCTGGTCCGCGGCGACCATGAACGAGCCCCACGCCGCCCGGGAACCGGCATTCGTGTTACAGGCGAACGTCTTGCTCTGCACCCCACCTTCTGCGGTGCAAGCGTCCCAGGAGAAGTTGACGCCCGCTGCCGTGGCTTCCGCCGCCAGGGTCACCGTTCCAACCAGAAGAACCATCAACGGAAGTGGGGCTCTCATGCTCGGCCTCCTTGTCGGGCGCTTCCCTGCGCGCCGGAGTGCACTGCCGGACTGAACACCACGCACGGATCGCCCGCCGCGTGGAGCTGCTATGGGCGACCGATAGCTGCCTCAAGACACGACCGGGTAGTCGCCGCGGGGAAGGATGGGTGCGGCGGAGCATGGCGAGGGTTGGATCTGCGGTCGGACATGCGGCATCCCCGATGCATCGCTGCGATGCCGGTGACCGGGGAAGTAGAACACCCGAGGTCCCCGACAGAGATATAATCCCTTCGTCTCCCTCGGTGCGTACGGGGCGAGTGGCGGGCAGGCGGTGCCAACGGTCCCCCTGACTTGGCACCGATCCTGGCCTTGACGACATCGGCTCTGCCCCGCGGATGGCCGGTCGGCGGCCTCGGACCGAGAGCTGGAGAGAGGACGTTCACTCCGGGGTCGGCCGGCGGTAGGCTCTCCCCCGCGAGGGGTCCCGGGACCCGGGAGCGCAGGCCGTGAGGACGTGCCAGTGCTCGACAGCAATCCCTGCGCGCCCGACCCGCTCTCCTCGCGCTTCCTCGACGACTTTCGGGGCCACTGGCCACAGTGGGGGTTGGAGCAGAGGATCAGGACTCCGAAACGGCCGGATTCCTCTCACGACGCGCCCCTCGTGGCTACGAGACCGATCGCGTGCATCCAGCCCTCGGCGAAGGCAATGCCGTCGGCTCCGGCGGGTTGATTTCCGCCGAGCGTCGCCTGCAACGCGAAACGGCCCGGGCTATGGCCCCGGACCGCTCGCGCTAAGTAGGCGCTCGCCTCCCGGCCGCGCAAGTACCGCCGCGCGGCCGCAACGCCTTCGGGGTCGGGCTTGCCGGACCCCGCGGCCTACCTCCCCCGCGCCTGCGCCCCGCGCGGCCTCGCGTCGTACTTGCGGAACAGCCCGGTCTGCCGCGTCTCCATCGAGACCGGGCGGCCGGCGCTCCAGACCTGCTCGACGCGGGTGGTGATCTCGAGCGGGTCGCCGTCGGTCACGATCAGGTCGGCGAGCTTGCCCGACTCGATCGAGCCCACCATGTCCGCCACGCCCAGGATCTGCGCGGGGTACAGCGTCACGCTCTTCAGGGCCTCGTCCCGCGGCAGCCCGAACGCCGCGGCCATGGCGGCGTGGTAGGCCAGGTTCCTCGCGTTCATCGCGCCGAACGGCGAGCCGCCGTCGCCGATGCAGAACCGCACGCCGGCCTGCCACAGCTTCGCCGGCCCGGTGAACGCCTCGTCGTAAGGCTCGTAGCCGCGGCGCGGCAGCGCCAGCGTGGGTCCGGCGACCACCGCGATGTTGCGGGCCTTCAGCTCGTCGGCCACGCGCCAGGCGTCACCGCCACCCACCAGCACGACGTTCGTGAGCTTCTGCTCGTCCGCGAACCGGAGCGCCGCCTTGATCTGGTTGAGCGCGGCGGCGTGGAAGAACACCGGGATCTCGCCGCGCAGCGCCCGTCCCATCGCGTCCCACTTCACGTCGCGGTCGTGGCGTGGGATGCCCGCCTTCCCCTCGGCGGCGCGCGCGGTCCAGTAGGCGCGCGCGTCGTCGAACGCCTGCCGGATGCCCGCGAGCGCCTGGTCGCGGGCCTTCTTCTGCTCCTCGTCGCTGCGGACCTCGAACCAGCCCCGCACCGGCGTCAGGTTCGGCCACTGCACGTGCAGGCCGATCGGCGCGCGGACCGTCATGTCCTCGAAGGTCCAGCCGTCCAGGTGGACGAGCGCGGAGGTGCCGCTGATGGCCCCGCCGCGCGGCACCACCAGCGCGGTGGTGATGCCGTTCACGCGCGCCACCGGGAGCAGGTCGCTCTCCGGGTTGATGCCGATCTCGGCGCGGATGTTGGGGTTGGTGGTGCCGGTCTCGGAGAAGTCGTTGGTGCCCGCGACGCTCGCGACCTCGGTGAGCCCGAGCACGGTGTTCGCCGAGACCAGCCCCGGGTAGATGTGTTTGCCGGCGCACGACACCACGCGGGTGTTCGGCACCGGCGTGAGGTCGGCGCCGACCGCCGCGATCCTGCCCTCCTCGATGACGATGGTGGCGTTCTCCAGCACCGGCCCGCTCACCGTGTGCACCGTGGCGCCGGTGAGCGCGAGGGATTCGGCCCGCGCGGCGGCCGCGGGCAGCGCGGCCGCGAGCAGGCAGAGCAGCGCGCGCCGGATCATCGCCCGCCTCCCGCGTTCTGGAGCGCGCGGCGCGCGGTCTCGGACAGGAACGCGTGCTCGTCGCCGTGCGTGCCGCACGCGTTGCCGCTCATGTCGGTCTCCTCCAGGTAGCGCGGCGGCCAGGCCCGCGCCGCCGTCGCTCCGCCGCCGCCCTCCTTCTTCGCGGCGCGCGCCTTCGCGACCAGCGCATCGCGCTCCTTCGCCAGCGCCTCGCGGCCGGCCAGGTCGGCGTCGCGGTCGAAGTACTTCCGACCCTCGACCCAGGTCTGCTCGCAGCGCGAGAAGGGCGAGAGCGGCGAGCCGCTCCAGATCGCGAAGTCGGCGTCCTTGCCCGGCTCGAGCGAGCCCACGCGGTCGGCGATGTGGAGCTGCCGGGCCGGGTTCAGCGTGACGAACTTGATGGCCTCAGCGGGCGGCACGCCGCCGTACTTCACCGCCTTCGCGGCTTCGGTGTTGAGCCGGCGGGCCAGCTCGGCGTCGTCCGAGTTGTAGGAGACGGTCACCCCGCGGTCCCACATCAGGTAGCCGTTCCAGGGGATCGCGTCCAGGACCTCGAACTTGTAGGCCCACCAGTCGCTGAACGTGCTGCCGCCGGCGCCGTGCGCGGCCATCTCGTCGGCCACCTTGTAGCCCTCGAGCACGTGCTGGAACGTGGCGATGCGGAAGCCGAACTCCTCGGCCACCCGCATGAGCATGAGGATCTCGTCCTGCCGGTAGGAGTGCGGGTGGACGAAACGCTTCCCCTCCAGCACCTCGGCGAGCGCGTCGAGCTGGAGGTCGCGCCGCGGCGGCACCGGGCGCCGCTTCGCCTTCCACTCGGCCCACGCCTCGCGGTAGTCGCGCGCACGGGTGAAGGCGTCGCGGATCACCTGTTCCACCCCGCCGCGGGTCTGCGGGTAGCGCCCGCCGCCGAACGGGTCGCGCGCGCCGAAGTTCGACTGCTTGGGGTTCTCGCCGAGCGCGAACTTGATGGTGCCCGGCGCGGGGGCGAACCGCAGGCGGTCGGGGGGCTCGCCCCACTTGAGCTTGACCACCGCGCACTGCCCGCCGATGGCGTTGCACGAACCGTGGAGCAGGTGGGTCATGGTCACGCCGCCCGCCAGCTCGCGGTAGATGTTGATGCTCTCCGAGTTGATGACGTCCTCGATACGCACCTCGGCGGTCACGCTGTTGGTGCACTCGTTGACGTTGCCCAGGATCGCCCAGTGGTTGTGGCAATCAACGATGCCGGGCGACACGTGCCGGCCCGTGCCGTCCACCACCAGCGCGCCCTTCGGCGCCACCAGGCTGCGGCCCAGCGCGGCGATCCTCCCGTCCTTCACCAGCAGATCCGCGTTCTGGAGCGTGCCCTGCGGGCCCGCGGTCCAGATCGTCGCGTTCTTCACCAGCACCGTGCCCGGCGCGGCGGGCGGCGCGGCGCGCCAGGCCTCGGTGTTCCCCATCACCGCCGGCACCGGCACGGGCTGGTCCTGCTTCGCGGACTTCGCGGCCTCGGGGACGCGCGCCCCGGTCACGGCGTGCGCGCCCGCGCCTTCTACCGAGAGCGTGCCCGCGAGCCGGTCCTCCTTCGCCGCGAGGTCGAAGCGCTCGGGCGGCTCGCTCCCGCGCCGCACCGTGAAGCGCAGCCGCGCGCCCTCCAGCGTGACGCCGGTCGCCCGGAGCGTGTCGGCACCCACCACCAGCTTCACCGTCGTGTCCCGGTCCACGGTGACCGAGAGCGCGTGCGCGCTCTCGCCCCACCAGATCTTCCAGTCGCCCTTCGCGGTCTCGTCCGGCTTCTCGACCTCGTAGCGGTTCCCGTCCACCCACACTTCGCGCACCTTCCCCTTCTCGGAGAACAGCTCGCCGCGGGTCACGGTGAGGTTCGCGTTCTTCCCGGGCGCGAGCGTGCCGAGCCGGTCGGAAAGGCCCAGCAGCTTCGCCGGCACGGTCGTGACCGCGGCCAGCGCCTGCTCGGGCGCGAGGCCGCGACCGATCGCCTTCGCCACGTTCGTGCGGAAGCTCTTCGGGTCCTTGAGCCCGTTCGCGGTGAGCGCGAACGTGACGCCGGCGCGCGCCAGCGCCGCCGGGTTGCCGGCCGCCTCGTCCCAGTGGCGCAGCTCCTCGGTCGAGACCTCGAGCGCGTCGGCGGGGTCCGTCACGTCGGGCGGGTCAGGGAACGCGACCGGCACCACCAGCGCCACGCCGGTCGCGGCGATCTCCCGCGCGCGCTTGTACTCGTCGCCCGCCCCCACCACCTGCGCCACGATCCCGGCCTCGCTGGCGACCGCGGCCGCGCGCAGCACCTCCAGCATCTCGTCGGCCACGAACAGTGCGGGCTGTGATCCCGCGACCACGGGCGCCAGCGCCTCCCACGACAGGTTCTCCACCGGCCGCTCCGCCGCCTGCGGGTTCTTCGCGTAGAGCGTGTGCGCCTCGCGGTACCACCTCGCGTCGAGCAGCGCCTGGCGCACCACCGCGATCGCGCCCATCAGCGAGCCCGGGTAGCCGTCGGTGGCCGGCTCGAGCGCGACGACCTGCGCGGCGTCGGCCCTGACCACGTTCGCGTTGGGCGCGCCGTCGCCCAGGCCGACCACCGCGCTCTGCCCGCGCACGATGCCGCGCCGCGGCGCGACCTGCGCGGCCGCGAAGCCGGCGGCGCGCAGCGGCTCGATCTGATCCCGCGGCAGCGGCAGCGATTCGACGACGCGGGCTTCCGGCCGCACCGTGGCCAGCTCGTGCGCCGCGCCGCGCGGCGGCTGGGGCGCGGATGGCGCGGGCGCTCCGCCCGGCCGCGGGCCCGGTCCGAACGGCGTCGCGCCGGGGGCGCCCGGAGCCTCCGCCGGCATCACGAACGCGTCCAGGAGCCCCGGATAAACGGTGAGGCTGTCGCCCGGCCACACCCGCGCGTCGGCCGGCACCGCCACGTCTGCGCCCACCGCGACGATCAGCCCGTCGCGCACGACGATGGTGCCACGCGGGATCACCTGCCCCGGCGCGACCACGATGCGCGCGCCGACGATGGCGTGCACCCGCGGCGTCGCGGCGGACGCGGGCGCCGCGGGCGCCACGCCCAGGACCGGCACGAGGGCGACGAAGAGGAACGCGCGGCGGAGCGTGGGAACGTGGGGCATCGAGGAACTCCTGCGATGGGGAACGGCGGCGGCGCGGGAAAGCGCGGACGTTAGGTCCGCCCCGGGAAGGGCGCAAGGTCGCTCGACGCACGAGCAGCGCGGCCGCGACCAGCGCGCGCTTTCGGCCCACCAGCGCGGGGCGGCGGTCAGCGCTTCCTGCGCGAGGCGCGTGGACTCGGCGGCCGCTCGCGAGCCCGGCGCGGTCCCGTCAGGCTTGCCGGCGCCGCATCCGCCACGTCAGCAGCGGCGGCGTGATGAGCGTGGTGGCCGCGACCATCACCACCACCGCCGAGAACACCACCGGGTCCACCACGCGCTCGCCCTTGATCGCGAGCGTGGCGCCGATGCCGGCGAAGATGAGTCCCACCTCGCCGCGCGGGATCATGCCGAGCCCCACCGCCAGCCGGTCCACGCCGCGCTCGAGCACGCCCAGCGAGCACGCCTGCTTGCTCACCACCGCGACCACGCACAGCGCCGCGGCGAAGCCGATCACGCCGGGCGCGCCGAACACCGCCAGGTCCACGCGCATCCCCATCAGGACGAAGAACACCGGCACCAGGAAGGTCATGAGCGGCTGGAGCAGCTGCTCGACCGAGCGGTCGGCGGAGTCGCGGGTGCGCAGCTCGCGGTAGTGCGCCTCGTCCACGATCAGCCCGGCCGCGAACGCGCCTACGATGGGCGCGAGCCCGGCGCGCCCGGCGAGCCACGCGAGCGCGAAGCAGAACGCGAGCGCGAGCGAGAGCAGCAGTCCCTCGCCCGGCAGCCTGGCGGCGATGCGGAACGCGTGGCGCGAGAGCCAGCCGCCCGCAAGCAGCGCTGCACCCAGGAACAGCACGGACTTCCCGACGATCCACAGCAGCGACGCGGGCGCGAACGCCACCCCGCGGTCGGCGGCCGCGATGACGCCGGTCACCACCGCCAGCACCAGCAGCCCCATGACGTCGTCGATCACCGCGGCGCCGAGCACGATGCGGCCCTCGGGGCTCGACACGCGGCCGAGGTCGGAGAGCACGCGCGCGGTGATGCCCACGCTGGTGGCGCACAGCGTCGCCCCCACGAACCAGTGGGTGAGCGGATGGTGCGACGGGAAGAACGACGACGAGGCCAGGTAGCCGAGCCCGATCGGGGCGATCACGCCGAGGGTGGCGACCAGGAACGAGGAGCCGCCCACCGCCATCATCGAGCGCACGTCGGACTTGAGGCCGACCTCGAACAGCAGGAACAGCACTCCGATCTCGGCGAGCAGGTCGAGCGCCGGCAGCGCGCGCATCCCATCGAGCCCGTGCCAGCCCGCGAGCCCGAGATTGCCGATCACGATCCCCGCCACCAGCTCGCCCAGCACCGCGGGCTGGCCGAAGCGCTCGAACAGCGCGCCGCCGAGCCGCGCGCCGAGCAGCACCAGCACCAGCGCCTCGAGGATGGGCAGGACCTCCGCCATCTGGCCGCCCGCGTCCGCATGCGCGATCCCGGCGCCGAGGGCCGTGGCCCCCACCGCCGCGAGCAGCATCCCCAGTCTGGCGCGCGGTCGCATGGACCCGAGTTGATAGCGCAGGCGCGCGCCCGCGTCGAGGAAAAGCCGCCGGCACGGTGAACCGCCGGCACCGGGAGCACCGCGCGGGGGAAGGCCACCGAAAGGCGGGCCGCCGACCCGGAGTGGCAGGCCTCTGACAGCCCTGTCGGGCGCCGATCGCACGCCGGGTGCGCGTGGCCGCAGCCCACGCGGCGCCGGCGCACGCCCCGCCGCGGGATTCGCGCCCGCGAATCCGCCGTTGCCCCGCACCGCGGCCGGCGGCATATTGGTTGCAAGACATCTCGCCATTCCCGTCCCATCCACGATCCGACACGCGTCGCAAGCCCGGGTCATCCGCCGGCCGCCGCAGCCGCCGGTATCGGCCCGGGCCGATACCGGCCACAGGGAGGCCTCATGTCCGCACCCAGGGAGCGCGCCGCACCGGCGACGGGCGAGCCCGCGACCCGCCGCCGCTTCCTGACCTGGCTCTCCCGCGCCTTCCTGGGCCTGTGGGGCCTCGGCGCGGCGGGCGTCGTCGGCGCCTACCTGCGCGCGCCCGAGCACCGCGAGAAGGTGGCCGGGCACCTGGTGAGCGCCGGCCTGCTCGACGACTTCAAGATCGGCGAGGGCCGCCTGGTGCGGCACGGGGTCTCGCCGTTCTACGTGGTGCGCCTCGACGCCGAGCGGGTGGTGGCGCTCTCCGCGGTGTGCACGCACGTGCGCTGCATCGTGGACTTCGACCGCGAGCGCCGCGTGCTGGTGTGCCCGTGCCATGACGGGCGCTTCGACCTCGCGGGCAACGTGCTCTCCGGGCCGCCACCGCGCGCACTCCCCACCTACGCCGTGTCGGTGCGGGCCGGCGAGATCTTCGTCCACCTGTGAGCGCGACGCGGCCGCCGGACCCGAACGGGCGCGCGAGCTGGGTGGACTGGCTCGAGCGCCGCATCAACCTGAGCGAGATCTTCTCCTTCCTCACGCACTTCGGCTTCGTCATCACGCCGGTGGACACCAGCCGCCCGGTGCGCGAGGTGCTGCGCGAGGTGGCCGAGACGCCGGTGCCGAAGTACGCGAGCGGCCCGCGCGTGCTGGGGTTGCTCACCGCCATCCTGTTCGCGCTCGAAGCGGTCACCGGCGTGCTGCTCGCCTACTACTACAAGCCGACGCCCGAGGCCGCGTTCGAGAGCACGCGCACCATCGTGAGGGACCTCCCGGCCGGCTGGTTCCTGCACCAGATGCACGCCTGGGGCGCGTGGCTGCTGGCGGCGGTGGTGGTGATCCGGCTGCTGCGCCTGTTCTGGGACGGGCTCTACCGCGCGCCGCGCGAGGTGCTGTGGTGGACCGCGGTGGCGATGGTGTGGCTGGTGCTCCAGCTCGACTTCACCGGGCGGCTGCTCACCTGGGACGCGCACTCCTACTGGGCCACCGTGCGCGGCATGGAGGTGGTGTTCGCGCTGCCGATCGCGGGGCCGATCCTGGCGTTCCTGCTGGGCGGGCGGGTGGTGAACGACGACGTGCTGATCCGCTTCTACGCGCTCCACGTGATGGTGCTGCCCACGTTCTACGCGGCGTGCGTCTACTTCACCTTCGCGACGCTCCGGCGCGTGGGCCTCTCCCCGGCGCCCGAGGGGCGGCCCGAGGCGACCACCACGTTCCGCGACCACCTCTACACCATGCTGATGCTCACGGTCGGCCTGTTCGGCGTGCTGGTGACGCTCGCGACCGTGCTGCCGTTCCGCTTCCTTTCCGCGGCCGATCCCTACGTGACCCCGGGCGGGGTCCGCCCGCCGTGGTACATGCTCGCGCCCTACGCGACGCTCCAGTGGCTGCCGGTGCCGGCGTGGCTCTAGGGGCTGGTGCTGCTGGCGCTCGCCTTCGCGGTGCTGCTGCTGCCGCAGCTGCTGCGCGGCGACGGCAGCCCGGGATCGCGCCGGCGCATCCGGCTGGCGGGCGTCGCGGTGCTCGCGGTGTGGGTCGCGCTGAGCGTCGCCGGCGCGCTGCTGGAGCGGAGGTGAGGCCATGACCGCGACCCGTTCCGCTCCTGCGATCGAGCACGCCGGCGGTGGCCGGCGTGGGGCGCTGGCGCCGGGCCTCCTGCCGCTGCCCGCGCTCGCGTCGCTCGCGGCCGGCCTCCTGCTGCTGCCCGCGCTCGCGCTCGCCCAGCCCGGCAACCCGAACCCCGACGCCAGCGCTCCCACCGCGGTCTCGCCCGGCTCCGGGCGCTGCGGCGTGTGCCATCCCACCGAGCGCGTCCAGTTCGAGAAGAGCCAGCACGCCGAGGAGGGCGTGCGCTGCACCTCCTGCCACGGCGGCAACGACCGGAGCCTCGAGGTCGCCAGCGCGCACGGGGCCGGGTTCAGGGGCCGGCCCGCGCGCAAGGACGTTCCCGCCCTGTGCGCCTCGTGCCACTCGAGCGAGGCGCGCATGCGGCCCTACAACCTGCCGGTGGACCAGCACGCGCTCTACCAGACCTCGGGGCACGGCCGCCTGCTCGCGCGGGGCGACACGCGCGTGGCGGTGTGCTCGGACTGCCACGGCGCTCACGACATCCTGCCGCCGAAGGACCCGGCGAGCCGCACGTTCACGCTCAACATCCCCAGGACCTGCGGCGCGTGCCACGGCGACAGCACGCTCATGAAACAGCGCGGCAAGCCCGACGTGTTCCGGCTCTACATGGGAAGCGTCCACGCGCGCGAACTCTACGACCGCGGCAACCTGCGCGCGCCCACCTGCGTGAGCTGCCACGGCGTTCACGGCGCCGCGCCCCCCGCGCTGGGCGACGTGGACAAGGTGTGCGGCCAGTGCCACACCGCCGAGCGCCGCTACTTCATGGCCGGCGGACACTATCGCGCGAGGAGCGGCGATGACGGCCCCGAGTGCGCCTCCTGCCACGAGGCCCACACCGTCCAGGCCGCTCAGCCCGAGCGGCTGGCCGGCTCGTGCGCGCAGTGCCACGCGAAGGACGCGAAGACGCTGGCGCTGGGACGGCGGATCTGGACCGACTACCACTCGGCCGCCGACGAGGTGGAGAAGGCGGCGGCGCTCACCGCCCGGGCCGACGCGGTCCCGCTCCAGACCGACGACTACCGCGCGCGCATCGAGGAGGCCCGCACCTACCTGCGCGAGGCCCTGCCTGCGGCGCACGCGGTCCAGGAGGACGTGGTCGCGGGCTTCACCACGCGCGCGCGTTCGATGGGCCACGAGGTGCAGTCCGAGATCTACGGCAAGCTCGGGCACCTGAGGCAGCGCAAGTTCGTCCTCATCCTGTTCTGGTTCTACCTGCTGCTGACGCTGCTCGTCCTGAAGCGGTACCGCGACCAGGGCGCGAGGAAGGGCAGTCCGGACCGGCCATGACCCGCTGCTGCGAACGCGATCTGGCCGCAGTCTGCCACGTTGCGCTGCCCGTCCGCTCCTCGACGGTGGCCAGGGCACCGACTGCGGTGCGGGCGGGCGGCGCGCCTTGCATCCCGCGGCCATCTCGCGTTCTCGCGACGCGGACCACGGCCGGTCCGGACTGATGCCCCGGGTCCCCGGCCTGGGTCCCGATTCGCCGATCGGCCGCTGGGTCGCGAGCAGCAGCGGCGGCCGGCTCACGCCGCGCGGGCTCCGGATCGCCACGCTGAGCGCCGGGCTCGCGCTCGGGCTGGTGATCGTCGCCATGCTGCTGGCGATGCAGGTGTCCTCGACGCCGACGTTCTGCGGCACCTGCCACATCATGAAGCCCTACTACCAGTCGTGGAAGCACTCGAAGCACAACCAGATCGCCTGCGTCGAGTGCCACATCTCACCGGGCATCACCGCGGAGCTGCGCAAGAAGTACGAGGCGCTCTCGATGGTGGTGAAGTACTTCACCGGCACCTACAGCACCAACCCGTGGGCCGAGGTGGACGATGCGGCCTGCCTGCGCTGCCACGAGCGCCGGCTGCTCGAAGGCAAGGAAGTCTTCCACAACGTGCTGTTCGACCACACGCCGCACCTCACCGAGAGCCGGCGCGGCCTGAAGCTCCGCTGCACCTCGTGCCACTCGCAGATCGTGCAGGGCAGCCACATCAGCGTGACCTCCTCGACCTGCGCGTTGTGCCACTTCAAGGGCCAGCCGGTCAACGGCGGCTCCGGGCGCTGCCAGAACTGCCACCAGATCCCCGACAAGGTCACCACCGTCGAGGGCGTGGCGTTCGACCACAGCCAGGTCGCACGCCTCGACATGAACTGCAGGCTGTGCCACTCGGGCGTGGTGCGCGGCGAGGGCAACGTGCCGCGCGAGCGCTGCGTCACCTGCCACAACCAGCCGGACCGGCTGGCGAAGTTCGGAGACCGGGACTACCTGCACCGCATGCACGTCACCGAGCACAAGGTGGACTGCATGACCTGCCACCTGCAGATCGAGCACGGGCGGCTGGCGAAGCCGGAGGCCGCCGCCGCGGGCGCCGCGGCCGGCGCCTGCGAGTCGTGCCACGGCGCGGGGCACTCGGCGCAGCAGGACCTCTACGCCGGCATCGGCGGCCGCGGCGTGCCGCGCATGCCGGGGCCGATGTTCGCGGCGGGCGTGACCTGCCAGGGCTGCCACAACCAGGGTCTGATGATCGCGCAGGCCGCGAAGGGGCCGCTCGGGCCGGTGATCCAGCGCGCCAACGAGGTGAGCTGCATGTCGTGCCACGGCCCGGCCTACGGGAGGATCTACCAGGCGTGGAAGCAGGGCATGGAGCAGCGCGTCGCGGCGCTCCGCCGCGAGCTCGAGTCCAGCGTGGGCGCGATGGGCCTCGAGCCGCTGCAGTCGTGGACCGACGCGCGCCACAACTTCCAGCTGGTCGAGCAGGGCAAGGGCGTGCACAACGTGAACTTCGCCTACGCGCTGCTCGAGCAGGCGTACCAGCAGATGAACGCGGCACGCCGCGCGAAGGGTCTGGCGGCGCTCGAGCGCCCGTGGTCCATGGTGTCCGTGGGCGCCGGGAAGTGCCTGCTCTGCCACCAGGGCGTCGAATCGCAGAAGGGCGGGTTCGCGGGCCACGCGTTCGCGCACGCGCCGCACCTCACCACCGCGAAGCTCGACTGTGGCGACTGCCACCGCCCGCACGACCAGCGCGCGCCCGGCGAGGTGGTGCGGTTCGGCGGCGAGGGCTGCGTGCCCTGCCATCACCGGCAGGCCGAGACCGCCGCGAGCGCGTGCACCAGATGCCACGCCGACGTGACGACGCGCACGATCCCGAGCTTCCGCGGGGAGTTCTCGCACCGGGCGCACCTCGAGATGGGCGCCGAGTGCGGCGCCTGCCACGACCCGAAGGCCGGCCAGCTCCGGCCGGCGAAGGCGGCCTGCGCCGGCTGCCACGGCAGCGACTGAGCAACGCGTCGCGCTTCCGCGCGTGACGCCCGCGACCCGGTCCACCGCGCCCACGTAGACCATCGGACCAGAGCGTGGCGGACCATCGGCGCATGCCGCCCCTGCGGTCCGTGCTTCCCGCGCCTCCCCACCCCTGATAGCTTGGACGACCGTTCCATCTCACGAGCACGATGGGGCGCCGGGCGGGACCCTCGCGCCGCGCCGCCCTCCCGCAGCACCGCTCATCCCTCGGGCACAGGAGGTCCGTTGAAGTTCCCCGAGCAGGTCCGCCGGCTCGCAGCGGTGACCGCCGTGGTGCTCGCGGCGGTCCTCGTCGTCCGCTTCGTCGTCATCCCGGCGTCCTACTTCTCGACGAAGCTCCACCGCGCCAACGCGGTCAAGCGCGAGGTGGCGCGGCCGGTGAGCTTCGCGGGCGTCCTCGCCTGCCGCGAGTGCCACGAGGAGCAGTTCGACGCCAAGAGCCACGGCTACCACAAGAACGTGGCCTGCGAGACCTGCCACGGCCCCTCGGCGAAACACGCCGACGACCCGATGACGGTGAAGCCGTACGCGCCGCGCGACCGCAAGTTCTGCCCGGTGTGCCACGCCTACGACGCGGCCCGACCGACCGGCTTCCCGCAGATCAACCCGACCGCGCACAACCCGCTCAAGCCCTGCATCACCTGCCACAACCCGCACGACCCGGTGCCGCCCGAGGTGCCTCACGAGTGCTCGGCCTGCCACGCGCAGATCGCGCGCACCAAGGCGCTCTCCAGCCACGCGCTGCTCGAGTGCACGACCTGCCACACCGCGAGCGAGCAGCACAAGGTCGCGCCGCGCAGCGCGCTCCCCACCAAGCCACAGACCCGCGAGTTCTGCGGGCAGTGCCACGCGAGCGGAGCCGCCAACCCCGACGCGCCAAAGGTGGACCTGGCCGCGCACGGCGGCGCCTACCTGTGCTGGCAGTGCCACTACCCGCACCAGCCGGAGGGCATGGAATGAACAAGCGCCAGTTCCTCAAGGGCATGATCCTGTTCATTCCCGCCGGCCAGCTGCTGGAGACGCTCGCCCGGCAGGCCGAGGCCGCCGGGCCCGGGAAGCCGAAGCCGGCGAAGCCGGATGCCGAGCCCGACATGGGGCTGGGCGACTACCAGCCCGCCGACCACTGGTACGGGATGGGGATCGAGATCGACAAGTGCATCGGCTGCAATCGCTGCGCCGAGGCCTGCAAGGCCGAGAACGACGTGCCGCAGGAGCCGTTCTTCTTCCGCACCTGGGTCGAGCGCTACCGCGTGATGCACGACGGCGAGGCCCGGGTCGAGTGCATCAGCGTCAACCCGCAGCAGCGCGGCGAGCTGCAGGAAGACCGGGACGTCCTGCGCACGTTCTTCGTGCCGAAGCTCTGCAACCAGTGCGCGCATCCGCCGTGCGTCCAGGTCTGCCCGGTGGGCGCCACGTTCTCGACCCGGGACGGCGTGGTGCTGATCGACAAGGACCGCTGTATCGGCTGCCGCTACTGCATCCAGGCCTGCCCGTACGGCGCGCGCTACTTCGACCACCGCACGAGCACCGCGGACAAGTGCACGTTCTGCTACCACCGCATCACCAGGGGCCTGCTGCCGGCGTGCGTCGAGGTGTGTCCGACGCAGGCGCGGATCTTCGGCGATCTCAGGAGCAAAGCGAGCCGGCTGGTGCGCTTCCAGCGCATGAACAAGATCGGCGTGCTGAAGCCCGCGCTCAACACGGAGCCCAAGGTCTACTACGCCCAGCTCGACGGGGAGGTGCGATGATCGCCGAGATCCCGAAGGGCCTGTCGGAGCTGCTGGGCCAGGTGACGGGCTACATCTACCCGAACGAGATCGAGATCCACTGGTCGATCCTGATCGTGGTCTACCCGTACGTGACCGGGCTGGTGGCGGGCGCGTTCATCCTCGCGTCGCTGGTCAAGGTCTTTAACGTGAAGGACGTGCAGCCGACCTACCGGCTGTCGCTGCTGACCGCGCTCGCGTTCCTGCTGGTGGCGCCGTTCCCGCTGCTGCTGCACCTCGGCCACCCCGAGCGCTCGTTCGAGATCTTCCTCACGCCGCACCTGACCTCGGCCATGGCGATGTTCGGGTTCGTCTACGCCTGGTACCTGATGGGCGTGCTGCTGCTCGAGATCTGGTTCGAGTACCGGCGCGACCTGGTCGTGCTGGCGGGGCAGGAGCGCGGGCCGCTGCGCTGGATCCACCGCGTGCTCACGCTGTTCTCGAAGGACGTGAGCGACCAGGCCGTGGCCTTCGACAAGAAGGCGATCAAGGCCATCACCATCGTCGGCATCCCGTCGGCGTTCCTGCTCCACGGCTACGTCGGATTCATCTTCGGCTCGGTGAAGGCGAATCCGTGGTGGGGCAGCGTGCTGATGCCGATCGTGTTCCTGATGTCGGCGATCGTCTCCGGCATCGCCATGGTGATCTTCCTCTACATGGTGATCACCGCGATGCGGAACGAGCGGATCGACATGCGCTGCCTCGACCGGATCGCCTCGTTCCTGTTCTACGCGGTGATCGTGGACTTCTCGCTCGAAGCGCTCGATTTCATCCACCGGCTCTACCAGAGCGAGGAATCGGTCAAGATCCTGGGCAAGCTCATCTCGCTCAAGCTGTTCATGAACCTGGTGGTGCTCCAGATCCTGCTCGGGATGCTCATCCCGCTCGCGATCCTGGTGATCGCGCGGCTCAGGCACTTCAACGAGGACATGCGCAAGCTGCTCTACTTCACCGCCGTCATCCTGATCCAGATGGGCATCTTCAGCACGCGCTGGAACGTGGTGATCGGCGGCCAGCTGTTCTCAAAGAGCTTCCGCGGGCTGATGACCTACAAGATGGAGATGACCGGGTTGGAGGGGCTGCTCACCGCGCTCGTGCTCCTCGCTTTGCCCTTCGTGATCCTGACCGTGCTGGTCAGGATCCTGCCCACCCGGCGTCTGCAGGACCCGCTGCCGGAAGTCCTGTAGCGGAGCGGACGGCGCGGCCGATTCCCCCTGGCCGCGCGAACGCCGACGCCCACCGGAGCGATCCGGTGGGCGTTCCTGTCGGTGCCGTGCGCGGGGTCGGCCGACGCGCGGCGCGCACGCCGCGCCGGACGACCCCGGCGCTCAGGCGGCTTTCGGCTTCGGGCTGTGTCGCGCCAGCGCCTCGGCCGCCGCCCCGGCCTCCACCTCGGTGACCGCGTGCGACAGCACGTAGACCCGCAGGTTGTTGTTCGCCGGGTCGGCCGGGACGACGAAGAAGCCGGCGCGCTCGCGCGAGAACGCCAGCGTGTAGCCGCACAGCAGCTCGCCGTCCTTGAAGCGCACCGCGATCTTCTTGCCCTTGCCTCCGCCCGGGGGCTCGACGCCGAAGCCGATCGCATCGCGGCGCCGCGAATCGCCCTTCAGGTCCTTGACGAAGAAGATCGCCTTGAGGTCCTTGCAGCGGACCTCCTGCCGGGAGTCGCCGACCACCAGATGGAAGGTCGGGCGGTCCGGGAAGAAGTCCACCGTCGTGCCCTTCTTCAGCGTGCCATCGAGGAAATGCACGACCACTCGGTTGCTGGTGTTGCCTTCCATGGGAATCCTCCAGCGCGCGGCCGTCCCCGGGGTCCGAGGCAGGGCGGCGTCGCCCCCCGGCCGGGCCGGCTTTCCCGGTGGTTTCGGCAGGAGCGGTGAGGGCCTTGACGCTCGTTTCACCCGCTGCGGAAGCGGGCCGAACGCGCTCGCGGCCCCGCACCCCGGGTTCCCGACCCCGGCCGGCCGCCGGCGGGGCGGAGCGCGCCGGGGAGCGGGCCGCGGGACCGCCCGAGCCGGGCCGGCCCGGGCGGACACGGTCGCTACCGGTATCCGAAGATCTCCGCGTAGACGATCAGGAGGATGAGCAGGATCCCGGTCGAGAGCGCGATGAAGCCGAAGATGCGCCAGGCGTGGAGGTGCTTCGGCGACGGCGGCTCCATCAGCAGCTCCTCGAGCCGGCCGCTCGCCACCAGCTCCTCGTACTCGCGCGGCCGGTCCTTCCTGAACTCGTCGAGCGGCACGCCGCCGGTGAAGATCACGGTGTCCATCGGGAACTTCTCGGGGCGGAAGTGCGTGTTGAAGAAGTGCACGGTGAAGATGAAGCCCACCGCGAGCAGCGCCTCGTCGCTGTGGATGATGGTCGCGACGTTGATGAGCCAGCCCGGCAGCAGCTTCGTGAAGAAGGTCGGGAACCACAGCATCAGCCCGGTCGAGCCGATGATCGCCACGCCCCAGAACACCGCGAAGTAGTCGAACTTCTCCCAGTAGGTCCAGCGTCCGTAGCGCGGTCGCGGGCCCCTGCCGGCGAACCACTTGACCGACTGCCAGAACTCCCTGAGGTCGGTCCGGCCCGGGAGCATCCCGCTCGAGCCTGCGATGAACGCCTTCCACGACATCCGGCCCTGCTTCTTGCGCCGCAGCATGTCGCGCACGTGCAGGAAAAAGTAGGTGAAGGTGATCACCGCGCACACGCGGTGGATGAAGCCCGCAGCCTCGAAGCCGCCGAGCAGGCGCGACAGCACGAAGGCCCAGGGCGTGTACGAGAACTTGAGCGTCATGCCGGTCAGTGCCAGCCCGATGAAGCTGACGATGACCATCAGGTGCAGGTTGCGGTAGAGCGGCGGGAAGCGCCGCACGTGCTGCGCGCTCTCGGTGGCGTGCTCGCGCTCCAGCTCGCGCCGGTACTGGAGCGAGCGCGGCAGCCAGGCCAGCGTGTGCAGGCCCGCCAGCGTGAAGGTGCCGACCAGCAGCCCGGTCATGCCCCAGAACACCCAGAACAGCGCCGGGTAGCGGTGCGGCTCGTGGTGCGTCGCGTGCGTGAGGTAGCCGGCGAAGCGGCGGTTCGAGCCGGGGTGGCAGTGCCCGCAGGTCTTCACGATGTTGGCGCGGCTCAGGTGCGACCTCGGATTCCAGTTCGGCAGGATGTCGTGCGCGCCGTGGCAGTCGTAGCACTTCGCGGTCTTGAGGTAGCCGAGCTTCGAGACCTTGCCGTGATAGGTCTCGAAGTAGGTCTTCGCCAGATCCTCGTGGCAGCGCCCGCACTGGGTCATGATGTTGAGGCGGAAATCCTCGCGGTCGGTGCGCCGGATGGTGTGCGCCGAGTGGCAGTCCGAGCAGGTCGGCAGCGGCTTCTTGGTCCGGGTGGCGCCCGGCGCGTGCACGCTGTTCGCGTACAGCTCGTAGATGCCGCGGTGGCACTGGGCGCAGGTTCGCGCCACGTTCGCCCGGTTCACGCTCGAGGCCGGGTCCTGGTGCGGCAGCTCGCCGTGCGAGGTGTGGCAGTCCACGCAGGTCGCGGTCACGGTGAGGCCGCTCTCGAGCAGCCCCTTGCCGTGGATGCTCTCGACGTAGTGCTCCACCACCAGCTTCTCGGGCCCGCGGTAGCGCACCGCGGCCTTCTGGCCCGCGCGGTGGCAGCGCCCGCACAGGTTGGGGACGTGCTGCGAGTAGGTGGGCGCGTCCGACTGCAGGTGGCCGAGGGTCCCGTGCGTGCCGTGGCAGTCGCGGCACACCGGCGCGTCCGGGCTGCCCTTAGCGGCGAGCTGGCCGTGCGTGCTCTTCCGGTAGGTGTCCACCACCTCGGCGTGGCACACCGAGCAGTCCACCCTGCGCGTGATGGTGGCGCACGCGCGCGTCTTCGAGGGCTGCGCCCCGCTGTGGCACTGGGCGCACGCGATCTTCTGGTGGCGCGAGCCCAGCAGTTCCGCGTGGTCCACGAACATCGTGCGCCCGTCCTGCGACTTCAGGTCGCGGCGCGCGTGGCAGACCAGGCAGTCGCGGTCCGCCATGCCCTGCGTGTAGAACACCTTGCGCACGCGGTGCGGCTGGTGGCACTCGACGCACGCGGGGATGGCGTTGGGCTGGCTCTCCCACAGGACGCCGTTGACGATCTTGCGGTGCACGGTCTCGATGCGCACGTGGCACTTCATGCAGGTCGCGGCCACGTTCCGGCGGGCGATGCTCGATCGCGGGTCGGTGTGGGGCAGCACGTGGTGCGCGGTGTGGCAGCTGGTGCACACCGCAGTCGTCATCAGGCCCTTCTTGTAGAGCCCCTCGCCGTGGATGGACTCCGAGTAGTTCGCGAGGATCGAGTCCTGCGGGATGTGGTAGGTCAGCTGGACCGGAGAACCCTCGTGGTGGCAGCGCCCGCACAGCTCCGGGACGCTCATCGTGTTGGTGACCGAGCGGATGTCGGACGCGCGCAGCACGTCGTGGCGCCCGTGGCAGTCCTTGCAGCCCGGCGCGAGCTTCTCGCCGCGCGCGGCGGCCTGGCCGTGCAGGCTCTCGTTGAACTGCTTGAGCTCGGCGGCGTGGCAGCCGCCGCACGACACCGGGGCGGGCTTCCGCTCGTGCGGGAACTCCTTGCCCTCGAGGTCGGCGTGGCACGCCGCGCACGCCAGCGCCGCGTGGGGCGAGCCGCGCAAGCCGGCCGCGTCGAAGCGCGGCGGCGTGTCGGGCGCGCGCCTGGCGAGCGGCGGCCCGGCTTCGTGGCAGACGCCGCACTCCTCGGCGCCGGGCAGCGGCCCGGGTGCCGAGTCCCCGGCCGCGCCGGACAGCGCCGCCACCAGGGCGGCGAGCGCCAGCGCGGGAAGAACGAGACCGCGGGCCGGCCTGCGCGATGCAGTCCGGCCCGCGGCTGAAGATCCTGCGTCCGTCTCGCGGATGCGCCCCTCCACCCCGCCCCTGTGCTCTCGCGCCTCCCGAGTCACCCGCTCCCCTTCGTCACGTCCGGTCATGCGCAGCCTCGAGGAGCGCCGGGCTCCGGCGCGGGATGTCGGCTACTTCGCCGGCGCCGCCGCCACCGGGTGCACACCCTTCTTCATCGCGTCGAAGTCGAACTTCGGGCTGATGTCGGCGGTGTGGCACTTCTGGCAGGTGGCCGCGGTCGGCAGGGCGGCCTCCATGGTCTTCTTCTTCTCGGCCATCGTGGACTTGACGTGCACGCTGCCCGGGCCGTGGCAGGCCTCGCAGGTCACGTTCGTGACCGCCGCGGTCTTCAGGCTGTCCGCCGCGGGGTAGCCGCCCGGCTTCTTGTAGCCGGTGACGTGGCAGCCGACGCAGGCCTCGCTGGTCTCGGGATGGTCCTTGACCTCGGCCTTGAGGGTCTCGGCCATCTTCTTGATGGTCGCTTCGTCGGCCGCCTTGAGGCCCGCGAAGGCCTTCGCGTGCCTGGTCTCGGTCCACGCCTTGTACTGCTTCGCGTGACACATCTTGCACTTGGTCATGCCGACGTATTCGGGGCCCGCCGCATCGGCGGCGTAGGCGGCGAGGGCGAACGTGACGCCCGCCGCGACTCCGAGTGCCAGGATCCTTCTGAACATTGGTCCTCCTCCGCAGTGTGGAAGTCGAAGCCCATCACCCATCCCTGCCCGGCTCGCATCACGAGCGCGGTCCGCCGGGCGCCTCACCCGTTCCATGCCCAGGGGCAGCAAGGAGCGGGCCGGACCACCCGCGGCGCACGCAGGCCGGCAGTTGCGCGGGAATGAAGTCGTGGGGCGCTCCATCCTACGCACCAGGCGCCGGTGGAGTCTGCCACGCCTGTCAGTACTTTTACTGAATTGGCACCCCACAAGTCGAGGTCGCTCTTTGGATACCTCCCGGTGCGACTGCGGAAGTCGCGGACGGAGAGCCGACCCCGGCCCCGGGCTTCGGAAATGCTGTATGGTCCGCTCTTTGCGTTTGCGGAGTGTCGTGGTTCGTCCACACCCTCCGATCAGGGTCGGTATGGAGTCCAGAGGCGGCATCCTCCATTTCCGCGCGCGCCGGGCCCCCGGCGGCGCCCATGGAAGGCCGGGTTCCGGGTGGTCGCGCGCCCGGCGCGCGGGCCTCGCCGCCGCATTCCTGCTCGCGCTCTGCTTCGTCCGCGCGCGCGCCGAGGTCATCAGCGACGACGTCTGCATGTCGTGCCACGCGGACCGGACGCTGGCGCGGAGCGGCCCGGGACGCACCGGCTCGCTCACCGTGGACCTGGGGCAGCTCGCGGCCTCGCCGCACGCGAAGCGGGCGTGCGTGGACTGCCACCGCGGCGTCACCGCCATCCCGCACGAGCCGAAGCTCCCGGCGGTGCGGTGCGGCGCCTGTCACACCGCCGAGGCCCGCGCGATCGGGCAGAGCGTGCACGCGGGCGCGGCGGTGGCGCGGGCCCAGGCGAGCTGCACCGGCTGCCACGGCACGCACGGCGTGCGCCCCGCAGCCAGGACCGGCACCGCGGCGTGCGCCGCGTGCCACGCGCGCGAGAGCGAGGACTACGGCGGCAGCGTGCACGGCGTGGCGCTCGCGAAGGGCGACCCGGAGGCCTCGACCTGCGGCGACTGCCATGGCGAGTTCCACTCCCTCCGGTCACACCGCGACCCCACCGCGCCGGTCAGCCGGGCCAACCTGGCCAGGACCTGCGCCCGCTGCCACGCCGACCGCGCGCTGATGGCGCGCCGCAAGATCACCATCCCGGAGGCCTACGCGCTCTACTCCCAGAGCGTGCACGGACGCTCGCCGAATCCGCGCGCAGCGACCTGCAATGACTGCCACGAGAGCCACCGGCTGAAGCGCGCGACCGACCCCGCCTCCTCGATCTACCGCACGAACATCCCGTCCACCTGCGGCAAGTGCCACGCGCCGGAGACCGCCGCCTACCGCGCCGGCATCCACGGCACGGCGCTGCGCTCCGGAGTGACGGCCGCGCCGATGTGCACCGACTGCCACGGCGAGCACCGCATCCGCGGGACGCACGATCCTGGCTCGCCGGTGGTGGCGGGGCATGTCACCGAGACCTGCTCGCGTTGCCACGAGGCCACCGTGATCCGCGAGACCTACGGGCTCCCGGCCGGGCGGCTCAGCACCTACAAGGACAGCTTCCACGGGCTGGCGGCACGCGGCGGCTCGCCCGCGGTGGCAAACTGCGCGAGCTGCCACGGCTACCACGACGTGCTGCCCTCGAGCGACCCGCGCTCGGCGGTGAGCCCGCGGCGCCTGCCCGAGACCTGCGGCAAGTGCCACCCCGGCGCCGGCACGAAGTTCGCGATGGGGCCGGTGCACGTGGCGATGGCCACCCCGGACAATCCCGTCCTCTACTACGCGCGCCTGATCTACCTGTTCCTCATCTTCGGGACCATCGGCTTCATGGTGCTGCACAACGGCCTGGACTTCGCGAAGAAGCTCAAGTCCCACTGGCGGCGCCACCTCGGCGCGCCCGCCGCGCATCACGGCTCGCCGCGCTGGTTCATGCGCATGACCCGCTTCGAGCGCCTCCAGCACGTGCTGCTGCTGACCAGCTTCTTCACGCTGGTCTATACCGGCTTCGCGCTCAAGTTCCCCGAGTCGTGGCCGTTCGCCTGGCTGGCGCGGCTCGAGGGCGGCTATGCGTGGCGCAGCCTGATCCACCGCGGCGCCGCGATCGTGATGCTGGCGGCCTCCGCGCTCCACGTCGGCTACGCGCTCACCACGCGGGGGCGCGGCACGCTGCTCGCGCTGCTGCCGCGGCTCCGGGACGTGAAGGACCTGTTCGCGAACCTGCTCTATCTGGCCGGGAAGCGGCCCTCACCGCCCGCGTTCGAGCGCTTCGGCTACATCGAGAAGGCCGAGTACTGGGCGCTGGTGTGGGGCACCGTGGTGATGACGGCGACCGGCCTGGTGCTGTGGTTCGAGAACCAGTCGCTGCGGGTCCTGGCGAAGTGGGTGCTCGACCTGGCCACGCTGGTCCACTACTACGAGGCGTGGCTGGCGTTCCTCGCCATTCTGGTGTGGCACGTCTACCAGAACGTGCTGAACCCCGATGTCTACCCGATGAACTGGACCTGGGTCAGCGGGCAGATCGGCGAGGAGCAGCTGCGCCACGAACACTACGCCGAATGGGCGCGCATCGTGGCCGCGGAGCGCGCGACCGCGGAAGAGGCGGAGCGCGCGCGGTCCGGCGGCGGCGCACCGCCCGCGGCGGAAGACCCGGCGTAGGCGCGCCCCCGCGTCGCGGCACGGGCCTGGCCTCGCGGCGACTCCGCGGGACGCGCCGGAGCCGTCTGCGGCCGGCGAGGCGGGGGCCCCGGGGCGAGAGACGGGCTACGCGCCCGGCCCGCGCTCGAGCCGGCGGATCCTCAGCGCCAGCAGCCCGGCCATCAGCAGGATCACGACGACCGAGAGCGCCATGCCGATGCGGCGGATGCGCCAGTCGCGCAACGCGTCGCGCGCCTGGGCGATCGCCTTGTCGGCGAGCCCGTCACCCTCGGTGAGCACCGCGGTGATCTGCTTCGTGTCGAAGCCGTGGAGCGTCGCACGCACGTTCACGAGCTGATCGTCGGCCTGCTTCAGGAGCTCGCGGCCGGCCTCCACCTCCATGCCGAGCCGGTCGGCCACGGCGAGCAGGCTGTCGGCGTCCCCGATGCGCGCCTTGAGCGCATGGAACGCGGGCACGATCACGTCAGAGGCGCGCGCGCCGGCCGAGCCGCTCTCATGGCAGCGGCCGCACACGCCGTCGCCGGTGGTGCCGATGAGCGCGTCGGTCGGGAGCTGGACGCCGTGGTTGCCGTGGCAGGTCACGCAGCCGCGCTTGCCTTCCAGCTCGAGCCCCGCCTTCACCTTGCTCTTCGCGAACAGCTCGCCCTCGCGCCCGTGGCAGGTGCCGCACACCAGCGAGATGTCGCGCGTGTTGGGCGGCACCGCGCCGTGGTTGCCGTGGCAGTTGTTGCAGGCCGGGGCCGAAAGGTCGCCCTTCTCGAGCAGCGCCTTCCCGTGCACGCTGACGCGGTAAAGCGCGTACTGGTTGGTGGGCACCGTGCGGCCCTTCATGTACTCGGGATTGTGGCACTTCGAGCAGGTGGCGGGGACGTTGCGCCGGTTGACCGGCGAGCGCGGGTCCTTGCGCGACAGCATGCCGTGCACGCCGTGGCAGTTGGTGCAGGTCGCGACCTTCGGGTCGCCCACCGCGATCTTCTTGCAGTGGACGCTGGTGCGGAACTCGGCCATCGAGAAGATGTAGGGCTGCGGGTTGTAGCGCTTCATGAACTCCGCGCTGGCGTGGCACGTGGCGCACATCTCGGCGATGTCCTTGCGCGCCGGCGTCCCCTTGAAACCCTTGTCGGGGTCCATCGAGGTGATGTCGGCGTCGGTCGGGTCGCCGCCGTGGCAGCCGATGCAGCCCAGGCCGTGCGCGCCGTGGACGTCCTCGGCGAACGCCTTCGCCGGTGCGGCCAGTCGCGCGTCGTCGAGCGCGCGGTGGCAGTCGAGGCAGGAGTTCTGCGGATTCGCGCCCGCGCGCGCCGCGGACGCGGCGGCCGGCAGCGCGGCGAGCAGCGCGAGCGTGGCGAGCGGCGCGATCAGGATGCGCGGGAGTCTCACGGCGTCGCTCCGCGGTAGACCAGCAGGGTGAAGACCACGACGTAGACGATCGCGACCGCGCCGAGCACCCGCCAGAAGCGGGCGCGCGGGCCCTGGCCGCGCGGGTCGTCGAGGAACGGCACCAGCAGCCACACCACGCCGCCCAGGCCGATGCCGAGGATGCCCACCAGCTCGCCTTCGATGCCGAGGATGTGCGAGGGCAGCATGCGCAGGGTCTGGAACATCCAGCCGAAGTACCACTCGGGCTTGATGCCGGCGGGCGCCGAGGCGTAGGGGTCCGCCTTCAGGCCCAGCTCCCAGGGGAAGAGCGCCGCCAGCAGCGCCAGCAGCGCGAGGGCGGCGAGCCACCCCACCATGTCGCGCAGCAGGAAGTTCGGCACGAACTTCATGCGCGGCGGGGGCGGCGTCCGGCCCTCCACCGAGGGCGGCACGCTCATGCCGTGGTGCGTCACCAGGTAGAGGTGCACACCCAGGATCACGGTGACGACCGCGGGGAGGATGGCCACGTGGAAGCCGAAGAAGCGCGTGAGCGTGCCGCCGGTGATGTGCTCGCCGCCGCGCAGGAAGCGCAGCATGAACGGACCGATCACGGGCACCGCGCCGGTGATGTCGGTGCCCACCTTGGTGGCGAAGAACGCGAGCTGGTTCCAGGGCAGCAGGTAGCCGCTGAAACCGAACGCCAGCGACAGCCCGAGCAGCACCATGCCCGACAGCCACGTGGCCTCGCGCGGCGCGCGGTAGGCCTTGAGCATGAAGGCGCTGAACATGTGCACCATGACCGCGCCGATCATCAGGTTCGCGCTCCACGAGTGGATGGAGCGGATGAGCCAGCCGAACGAGACCTGCGTCATGATGAAGCGCACGCTCTCGTAGGCTTCGTCGGCGCTGGCGCGGTAGTAGAGGAGCAGCAGGATGCCGGTGGCGACCTGGATCCCGAACAGGAACAGGGTCATCCCGCCCCAGTAGTACCAGAAGCTGTGGCGGTGGACCGGAACGTCCTTCTTGTCGGCGACGTGCTCCAGCGCCTCGAGGCCGAGCCGGTCCCGCAGCCATTCGCGCAGCCGGCTCACCACGGCGCGCTCCACGCCGCCGGCCCGGGGTCCGGCGCGCGCCGACCGGAGATCGCGAGGCTCATGCCTTGGCCTTCTCGACGATGACGTCCTCGCCCTCGACATGGACCACGTAGCGCTCGAGCGGCCGCGGCGGCGGCCCCGAGACGTTGCGGCCGTCGAGGTCGTAGAAGCCGTTGTGGCAGGCGCACCAGATCATGCGATCGCTGTTCTTGTACTGCACGGTGCAGCCGAGGTGGGTGCACACGGCGGAGAGCGCGAGCCAGCGGTCGTCGGCGGTGTGGACGAGGATCCCGGGCTGGGCGCCGAACGGGAAGGTCTTGAAGCCGCCGGGCGGCACGTCGCCCTTCTTCGCGGCCACCACGCGCCGGGTGACCGCCTCGGGGATACTGGGCGGCACCAGGTAGCGCGCGAGCGGATAGAGGACGAATCCGCCGAGGGTCGCCCCCATCGCCTTGATCGCCCAGCCCAGCAGGTCTCTTCGTTTCATGGTCGGGATCCCGGAGGGGATCCGCGCCGCGGCTCGGGCGCGAGTCCCACAGTCACGCTGGACAAGGACCGCCGGCCCGCGCGGTGCGCGCGCTGCCCGGCGGTCGCGCCGGGCGGTGACTCGAAGCGAGGGAGCAGCGGGTCGCCCGGCAGCAACGGGTCGGGCCGACGGGCAAGGCACCGTCGGTCCGACTCGCGCAGACTACCACTTCCGAACGGAATGGCGAGTGTCCTATGGGACCAGGACCGCGCGCCCGTGCCGCGCGCGACACCAGGGGGCCCGGCACTGGTCGGCGGGCGGCGGGAGCTTGCCCGCCGCCCGCCGCCGCGACCGCTAGAACATGAAGTTGGCCTCGAACACCACCGAGTGCTTGGTCTCGTCCAGCGTGGTCGAGCCCTTCTTCGTCTTCAGCACCTGGTAGTGCGCCACCAGCCGGCCGGCATCGAGCGCGCGCCAGGAGATGCCGAAGAGCGGGCCCGACACCTCGTTGTTGTCCACGTCGGTGTTCGGATCCCAGAAGTCCCAGCGCAGGTAGGGCTGCACGCGCGGGTGGAGCATGTAGAGCTGCGCCTCGGCGTAGTAGCCCATGGACTTCTGCTCGACCGCCGTGTCCGCGGTGTCGGCCGGCGCCGCCACCTCGTTGGTCAGCGAGAACTTGTTGGTGCCGCTGAAGAACGCCCCGACCAGCGCGCCCTGCTTGCGGGTGAAGTTGCCGAGCACGCCGAGCTGGTTGAAATCGTCGTAGGTGGCGTACTTGACCGCGTTGTCGGCGCGCAGCGGGTAGTGGCCGGAGTAGCCGTAGACGCCGAGCATCGAGCCGAACTCGTCGAAGGCATAGTCGAGCGTGCCGTAGGCGTCCTTCTTGAGGTCGTTGTCCACGCGGTTGAAGAGCTTGGCTCCGGTCCCGTTCATGACCGCCGCGGTGGCGGTGAAGCTCCTGACCGACTGCGCGACCTCGAGCCCGTACTGGCGGACGAAGGCCTTGTAGGGGTTGTCGCCCACGGTGCCGCTGTTGATGACGTAGGGGCGGTCCTGCGAGAGCCGCGCCCCCACCCCGTGCAGGTGCAGCAGGAAGGGCGAGAACTGGCCGAAGCGCACGGAGGTGTACTGGTCGTCACCCTCGTGGTGGATGTACTGGAGGTAGGCGTCGGCCAGCTTGCTGCGCCCGTAGTCGTTCAGGTCGGAGGCGCCGCTGGTGTTGCCCGAGTTCTCCTGCCAGTACAGCTCGGCGAAGTAGGACCATTCCTTCTCCAGCGGGCCGCCCATGTAGACCGAGAGGGCGTGCTGCTCGAAGCTGTTGACCTTGGAGCCGGCCTTCACGTCCCCGTCCACCACGGTCTTGCCCCAGTTGAAGCGGCTCTTCTGGGCCACGCTCAGGTGGCCGCCGATGTCCTGCTTCTGTTCCCAGCCCGCGGTCTGGTGGCCGGAGCGCAGGAAGTTCTGGCCGAAGCGGTTGAGCTTGAACCCGGCCACGTGGCAGCTCGTGCAGTCCACCTCGTACTTGCGTCCCCACGCCGGGATCGCCGTGGCGGGGCGCGCGAGCGCCAGCAGCATGGCGGCCGCAGAAAGAGCGAGGCTGCCGGTCACGATCCACCGAGAGACTCTCATGTGCTCTCCTTTCATCATGCTCGGTCGGTCGGTCCGTCGATCGGGCGCTCCGAGCCTGCGTCCCGCGGTTTCGAATCGGGGCTGCCTGACGCCCGCAATGGGCATGCCACGCGGCGGGGCGCGCGACGCCGGGCTCGCAACCGCCGCTCTCACAACCGGCTGAGTCCGGCCGGCGCGACCGGCGGAGGTTCCGCTGCCCGCGCCGTGGCAAGCACCCGCCCGCCAGCGCTGACACGTTCCCTGACAGCCGGGACATTCCCTGAACGGCGCGGCGACGCGGCGCAGCGCAGCAGGCGGGCCCGCACGCCCGGTCCCGGGCGACACGGCGTCCCGGGGCACGCGCAGACGCCCGGCGCCTGGGGCGCCGCGGTGCGCGTGAGTGGTGGCGCGGGCAGCGGCCGGGGCACGCGCAAACGCTCCGCGTTCCGGGCACCGCGGGGTGCGGGAACCCACCGCAGGTGTCCGCGTCGGGGAGAACCGCACTTCAGTGGTGCTCGAGCGCCGAATGCACGGCGCCGCGCAGCGCGTCCTCCACCACCGGGAGCGGGGCGCGGTAGAGGGGCGCGAGGTCCGCGGGGGTCTCCCACCGCAGTGACTCCTCGTCGCCCACCACCACGAGCGGCATGCGCGGCGCGATCCGCCGCAGCAGCCGGAGCATGGCGAGGTCCGACTTGCTCTCGGGCCGGAGCTCGTACACCACCACGTCCGGGTGATGGAGCGCGACCTCTCCGAGCATGGCCTCGCTGTCGTCGCAGCTCACGACCTCGTCTTCGCCGACGAGGGCCTGCGCCTCGGCCGCGTGGCAATGACACATCATCACGTGACTCATCTTCGCCACCTTTCCATCCGTGGAAAGCGGTCCAGCATCGCTCAAGATCGAGCGGCGGCTCGGCACACGCGCGACTCGCGTGGCCGGACCGGGGGTAAGATGGCACCGCGCGCCCGTCGAGGCAACCCGGAAAGCGCCTGCGGAAGACCCCCGCACGCGTCCGTCCCAGGCCCGGGGCGCCGACCCGGCGGCGGGCGGGAGCGCAAGTCCGGACCCCCATCGGGGCCGGACGGGTAGGAGGAAGGTACCGGGATGGCCCGCCGCCGCGGCGGTCTGCTAGAGTCGCCACGCGGTGATCGCCTGAGGAGACGCAACCCTGACAAGAAGAGGAGGCGCGCGCATGGGCGCACGCTGTTCGCGGTCCCGGGCCGCCCTGCTGGTCGCCGTGCTCGCCGCGGCCATCGGGATCGGCTGTGGCAAGACCAACAGCACCACGGGCATATCGGCCTGCGACACCGGCGGTCTCCACCTGATCGCCTTCGCCAGCGACCGCAACCAGGCGGCCGGGCAGTGCGACATCTACCTCTACGACATGGACGGCAGCGGCTTCCGGCTGCTCCGGAACCTGAACGGCCCGGCCGTCGCCGACTCCACCCCGGCGCTGTCGAGCGACGGCCTGTTCATCGCCTTCGTGAGCGTGCGCGGCACTTCGGGCGCCGATATCTGGCTCTACGACCGCAGCCGCTGCGCGGTCAGCCCCATCCCGGGGGTCAACACCTCCGGCGACGAGACCCAGCCGGTGTTCACGGGTGACGGGCTGCGGCTGGCGTTCGTGCGCGACACCCTGGGCCGGCACCAGATCCGGCTCATCAACGGGCTGAACCTGAACTACAGCTTCGTGCCGCTCCCGGGGCTCGACACCACCGCGACCGCCAGCGACTGGTCGCCGGCGCCGGACCGCACCGGCGGGGCAATCGCCTTCGTCTCGGACCGGGATGGCGGTCCGGACATCTTCGTCTACGACCGCTCGGGCGACTCGCTGATCAGCCTCCCCGGCCTGAACTCGCCGGCGGACGACCTCGAGCCCACGCTCACCCCCGACGCCCACTGGATGTGCTTCGCCTCGAACCGGGCGGGCGGGGATGGCGGCTACGACCTCTACCTCTACGACCTCACCACCAGGACCCTGGTGGCGCTGCCCAACCTCAACTCCGCCTTCGATGAACGCCGCCCGTCCATCAGCCCGAACGGGAACGTCATCGCCTTCCAGACCGCGCGCGGCGGCACCGGCTGGGACGTGCTCTACTACTCGCGCAGCGGCAGCCTGCTGGCCAACCCGGCCCCGCTCGCCAGCGCCGGAAGCGACCTCCACCCCTCGCTGCGCTACCCGTGACGCGCCCGCCCGCCCGCCTCGCCGCGGCTCTCGCGACGCTCGCCCTGCTGGCCGGGTGCTCGAAGGACCAGGGCGTGATCGCCCCGCGCCCCACCGGGCCCCCGATCGTGATCGCGTTCATGAGCAACCGCCCGCCCAGCACCATCGGCGGCAACGACATCTACCTCTACGACGCGGCTACGGGAGATTCCGCCGCCATGCCGCCCGGGCTCGACACGTTCTACGACGAGGGGCCGATGGGGCTGTCGGCCGACGGGCGCTGGCTGGCGTTCAACTCGACGCGGGTCCTGACCGGCACGCTCGCCACCATGTTCACCTACAACGTCCTCACCGGCGAGACCCGGCTGCTCAACACCCCGGGCTCTGCCCCCTACTACGGCGCGCAGAACCCCGCCCTCTCGGGCGACGGCAGCTACCTGGCGTTCCACTACATCACCGGCGGCAACCTGTTCGACGTGTCGGTGGCGCTGATCGCGGCCCAGGCCGACACCGTGGTGCCCGTGCCCGGGCTCCACATGCCGGGCGCCGGCGAGTGGGACCCGGCGCTCTCGGCGGATGGCAGGCTCATCGCCTTCACCTCCAACCGCGACGGCGGTTCCGGCGTATTCCTCTACTCGGTCGCCGGGGACTCGATGGTCCCGCTGCCCGGGCTCGACACGCCGTACAGCGAGACCGGTGTCTCGATCAGCGCCGACGGCCGCTACCTGGCGTTCCACTCCAACCGCCCGGGCGGCCGGGGCCTGTTCGACGTCTACGTCTACGACCGGCAGACGGAGTCGCTGCTCCCCACGCCGGCAGCGAACTCGTCGCTCTCCGAGATCAACCCGGCGCTCTCGCCGGATGGCCGCTACCTCGCCTACACCTCGGAGGACGAGGGGGCCGGCGACATCCGTCTCTATGACCTGGTGGAGCAGAAGCTCCTCCCGGTCGCCGGGCTCAACCACCCGTACTTCATCGATCGCTTCCCGAGCGTCTCGAACCGCCCCTGAGAGCGGGCCAGTTCCGGCTCGCCAACCCGTTCTCCGCCAGAAGGTTCTCTCCGCAGGCCGTGCTCCTCTTCGCGGCGCACGGGCCCCAACTGCACACTTGAGCAGTGGGGCGCTGGGCCTTATGATCCCGCCCGTGAGGCCGGGGCGGTCCCGGCCCTCTCGGTCCCACCGCGCGCGCCACGCGCCCCCCGGCGCGCAGCGAAAGGTGTCGTCATGATCCTCGCCGGGGAGCCGGTCCCCTTCATCCCGTCGCGCGATTCAGCAGCTCCATCGCCGCCGCCCCGCGCGGACCGTCTCCCGCGCGGAACACGTCGCGCGAACGGAGCGCGCTCGTGCCCGGGTGGCGCGACGACTCGGCGCGCGAGCAGGGCGCGCCCGGTTCGTCCCATCGAACTTTCGTTCACATGCAGGTCACGAGCGAGCGCACGTGCGCGCGAGCGCCTCGCCTCGCGCGCGCGTCATCCCGTCAGCATCGTTGCTGCATGGGATCGGGGTGGGTCCACGTCACCCGCATTCTTCGCCATCAACTTCGGTCTTGCACTGGCGGGCGCGCGCGGTGGTATAAAGCACCGCACCGCTCGCAGTGAACCGACTCCTCGCGTGCGAGTGGGAAGCACCTTCCAATCACGCACAAGACACGATCGCTCTGCCGACTCGGGTCGGACGGGCGCACAGAGTCCAGGCGGGTCGAACCGCGCGGGCGCGGGCCGTTTCATCGCAGCGCCGGTGGGGTTCGGCTTCTCGGAAGGGTTCCTTGCTCGCGAGGAGGACCAGGGAGGTCCGTGATGACCCAGACGCTCGACAAGGCCGGCTCGTCCCCCGCTGCGCCCGATCGCACCCCGCCCACCAGCGCCGGCCTGCGCGTGCCGCGCCGCTGGACGCGCCAGGGAGCGAACCCGCTCGACGAAGTCGCGTGGGAGAAGCGCCGCACCGTGATCGCGAACCCCGACGGCTCCGTCGTGTTCCAGATGGACGACGTCGAGGTGCCGGCCGACTGGTCGCAGCTCGCGACCGACATCGTGGTCAGCAAGTACTTCCGCAAGGCGGGCGTGCCCGGCCAGCCCGGCCACGAGACCAGCGTGCGCCAGGTGGTCCACCGGATCGCGCACACGCTGCGCGTCGCGGGTGAGGAGCAGGGCGGCACCTTCGCCACCCGCGAGGACGCCGATGCGTTCGAGGCCGAGCTCGCGCACATGCTCGTGCACCAGATCGGCGCCTTCAACTCGCCGGTGTGGTTCAACTGCGGGCTGTGGCACGAGTACGGCATCGGCGGCTCGGGCGGGAACTACGCGTGGGACGCCGCGACCGACGCCATCCGCGTGACCGCGGATTCCTATTCGCGCCCGCAGGTCTCGGCGTGCTTCATCCAGTCGGTGGACGACGACCTGATGAGCATCTTCGAGCTCGCGCGCAACGAGGCGCGCGTGTTCAAGTTCGGCTCGGGCACCGGCACCAACTTCTCGAAGCTGCGCGGGCGCATGGAGAACCTCTCGGGCGGCGGCACCTCGTCGGGCCTCATGTCCTTCCTCGAGGTGCTCGACAAGGGCGCGGGCGCCACCAAGTCGGGCGGCACCACGCGGCGCGCCGCGAAGATGGTGGTGCTCGACGCCGACCACCCCGAGATCATGGACTTCATCCGCTGGAAGATGCGCGAAGAGAAGAAGGTCGCCGCGCTGGTCGCGGCCGGCTACACCGCCGACTTCAACGGCGACGCGTACGGCACCGTCTCGGGCCAGAACTCGAACAACTCGGTGCGTCTGCCCGACCGCTTCATGCACTCGGTGGTGAGCGACGGCGCGTGGGAGACGCGGCTGCGCAGCAGCGGCAAGGTGCACGAGACGCTGCGCGCGCGCGAGGTGTGGCGCGAGATCGCCGAAGCCGCGTGGCAGTGCGCCGACCCGGGCCTCCAGTTCGACGACACCATCCAGAGATGGCACACGGCCAAGAACACCGACCGCATCAACGCCAGCAACCCGTGTTCGGAATACATGCATCTGGACGACACCGCGTGCAACCTCGCCTCCGTCAACCTGGTGAAGTTCCTGCGCGAGGATGGCTCGTTCGACATCGAGGGCTACCGCCACGCGAACCGCGTGTTCTTCCTGGCGCAGGAGATCGCGGTGAGCTTCGCCTCGTATCCGACCGAGAAGATCACGCGCCGCTCGCAGGACTTCCGCCCGCTCGGCCTGGGCTACGCGAACCTGGGCACGCTGCTCATGATGCAGGGCCTGCCCTACGACAGCGACCGGGCGCGCGCCTACGCCGCGTGCGTCACCGCGGTCATGACCGGCGAGGCCTACGCGCTCTCCGCCGAGATGGCGGCCAGCAAGGGACCGTTCGCCGGGTACGCCGCCAACCGCGACAGCATGCTCGAGGTCATGCGGCTGCACCGCGACGCCGCGCAGGCCGTGGACGCCGCGCTCGCGCCGCGCGACCTGCGGCAGGCCGCGCTCGAGTGCTGGAACCGCGCGCTCACGCTCGGCCAGGTCCACGGCTACCGCAACGCGCAGGCCACGGTGCTGGCACCCACCGGCACCATCGGCCTGCTGATGGACTGCGACACCACCGGCGTCGAGCCCGACTTCGCGCTGGTCAAGTTCAAGAAGCTCGCCGGCGGCGGTCACTTCAAGATCGTGAACCAGTCGGTGCCGGGCGCGCTGCGGCGGCTGGGCTACGACGACGACGCGATCGAGCGCATCATCGCCTGGGCGGTCGGCACGGGCACCCTCGACGACGCGCCGCACATCAACGCGAGCACGCTGCTGAACAAGGGCTTCACCGACGCCGAGATCGAGAAGGTGGACGCGGCGCTGCCCGGCGTGCTCGACGTGCGTTTCGCCTTCGGGCGCGCGACGCTCGGCGACGAGACCCTGACGCGGCTGGGCGTGAGCGCGGCCGAGCGCGAGAAACCCGGCTTCAGCGCGCTGCCCTTCCTCGGTTTCACCGATCAGCAGATCGACCAGGCGAACGCGGTGATCTGCGGGCGCCTCACCGTCGAGGGCGCGCCGGGCCTGAGGCCGGAGCACCTGCCGGTGTTCGACTGCGCGAACCGCTGCGGGCCGCACGGCACCCGTTTCATCGAGCCGCTGGGCCACATCCGCATGATGGCGGCGGCGCAGCCGTTCATCTCCGGCGCGATCAGCAAGACCGTCAACCTGCCGCAGGACGCGACGGTCGAGGACGTCGAGCGCATCTACTTCGAGTCCTGGAAGCTGGGCCTGAAGGCGGTGGCGCTCTACCGCGACGGCTCGAAGCTCAGCCAGCCGCTCGCCAGCGGCGGGAAGAAGCCCGACGCGAAGGACGCGGGCACGCCGCCCAAGCTGCGCCGGCGGCGGCTGCCCAGGCGCCGGCACGGCTTCACGCAGGAGGCGCGCATCGGCGGGCACAAGGTGTTCCTGCGCACCGGCGAGTACGAGGACGGCACGGTCGGCGAGATCTTCATCGACATGCACAAGGAGGGCGCCGCCTTCCGCAGCGTGATGAACTGCTTCGCCATCTCGGTCTCGATGGGCCTGCAGTACGGCGTGCCGCTCGAGGACCTGGTGGACCAGTTCACCTTCACACGCTTCGAGCCGCAGGGGCGCGTGGACGGGCACGACAACATCCGCAACTGCACGAGCGTGGTGGACTACGTGTTCCGCGTGCTCGGCCTCGAGTACCTGAACCGCACCGACCTCGCCCACGTGCTGCCGGAGGAGATCCGCGGCCCGTCGCACGGCGCCACCGGCCACCCGGTGGGCTACGAGCACCACCGCGGCGCGAACGGCAACGGCAACGGGTCGAACGGCCAGACGAAGGCCGTTCCGCCCGCCCCGCCGGTGAAGGTCCGCGCGGAGCAGGTCGCGGGTGACGGCGGACAGCAGGCCATGCTCGGCAAGATCCCGGGCGACGCGCCGTTCTGCGACAACTGCGGGCACATCACCATCCGCAACGGCACCTGCTTCAAGTGCCTGAACTGCGGCAACTCCATGGGGTGCTCGTAGCGGACGAAGTTCCTTATCGCTCGCGATAGGGAAACGAGGGCGGGCGGGGCCGCGAGGCTCCGCCCGTCGCGTCTTCGGCCCCGCAGGCCGTTCCCCCCGCGCCACCCGGGGGGCGCGGCGCACCGGCGCGCCGCAGGCGTGCAGGTACCGCGGGCTGATGCACAGCGGGCGCGCTGGCCCCGCGGGCGGGTGCGCGCCACGGGGATGTCCTTGAGGACGAGCGCCCGCGGGAGCACACTCTCCGCGTCTGCCGCTCCGGCCGCTTCGAGGAGGACGCATTGCGGAAGCTCGAGTTGCTCGCGCCGATCGTCGCCCTGTCGCTGGCCGCCGCGCCCGTCCGCGCCGGCACCGAGGCGTTCCACGTCAGCCTGGACGGGCTCGCCGCCTTCCCGGTCGGCACGCTCGCGGGCGGGCGCAGCGCGGCGGACGCGATGGACACCGGTTTCGGCTTGAAGGCCGAAGTGCTCTACGACCTCGCCCCCGCCGCGCGCGCGGGCATCGCCATCGCCGGCATCTTCGACGACGCCGAGGCCCTGGTCGGTCCCGCGCGCGTCCCGGCCGACCTCACCGCCATCCCGGTCCACGCCGTCTTCGAGCTCCACACCCCTCGCCGTGCACGGTTCGGCGCGTACGGCGAGGCGGGCTTCGGCATGACCGCGGCGACGCTGCGCCCGAAGGGGCTGGGCGCCGCCGAGACGCGGTCGCAGACCGCGTTCTCCTTCCTCGCCGGCGGCGGGCTCTCGCTGGAGGTGGCCGGGGACTGGCAGGCGCGGGTCGGCGCACTCTACGAGCAGGCGGTCACCGGGGAGGGCGAGGTGTGGGCGAAGGGCGACGACCCGAAGTTCGTGCTGCTCACGCTGGGGGCGCACTTCCACAGGTAGCCGGGTCGCGCGGGCTGCCAGGGTCGTCGCACGCGCGCTCCGCGCCGCCGCCCCGCGCGTGCCCGCCCCATCTCGCATGCCGGTCTCGCACACCGCGGCCCGGCCCGCGTCCGGGCGACAGGACGCCGGTCCTGCGGCCACGGGCCCGGCGCATCCCGGACCCGCTTGAGCGGGAAGCCCGCCTCGGGCACAGTGCGCGGCCATGAGCGCTGCGCCCGCACGGACCGGCAGCACCCTTCTCGTCTTCCGGCACCTGCCGAAGCTGCTGCTGCTGTTCATCCCGCTGGCCGTGCTCGCCGAAGCCTCGCACTGGGGCGGGATGGCGGTGTTCGCGTTCGCCGGCCTCGCGATCGTCCCGCTCGCGGGGCTGATGGGCGAGTCCACCGAGCGCATCGCGAGCCGCTTCGGTGCGGGCGTGGGCGGGCTCCTCAACGCCACGTTCGGCAACGCCGCGGAGTTCATCATCGCCATCGTGGCGCTCCGGCAGGGGCTCTTCGAGGTGGTCAAGGCGAGCCTCACCGGGTCCATCATCGGCAACGCCCTGCTGGTGCTGGGGCTCGCCATCGTGGCGGGCGGCGCGCGCCGCGAGCGCCTCAGCTTCGACCGCGCGGCCGCCGCCGCGGGTTCGACGCTGCTCGCGCTCGCCGCGGTCGCGCTGGTGGTGCCCGCGCTCTTCCACCTGTTCGCGGGCCGCGAAGCGACGAGCGGCGCCCTCGCGCCCGCGCGCCTGGCCGCGCTCGAGCGCGGGCTCTCGCTGGAGATCGCGGTGGTGCTGTTCGCCGCCTACCTGCTGAGCCTGCTCTTCAGCCTGCGCACGCACCGCCACCTGTACGCCGGCGCCGCGGGCGCGCACGGTGCCGGGGCGGGCGGCGTGGGGCGCGCCGCCCTCACGCTGCTCATCGCCACCGCGCTGGTGGCGTGGATGAGCGAGCTGCTGGTGGGGGCGGTGGGCGAGGCCTCGCACGCGCTCGGGCTCACGCCGGTGTTCGTCGGCGTGATCGTGGTCGCCGTCATCGGCAACGCCGCCGAGCACTCGACCGCGGTGCTGGTGGCGATGAAGAACCAGATGGACCTCGCGCTCAACATCGCGACCGGGTCGAGCATCCAGATCGCGCTGTTCGTCGCGCCGGCGCTGGTGTTCCTCTCCTACGCCTTCGCCCGCGGCCCGATGGACCTGGTGTTCACGCCCTTCGAGGTGCTGGCGGTGGCGATCGCCGTGGGCGTGGTGAACCTGGTGGCGCAGGACGGCGAGGCCAACTGGCTGGAAGGCGCGCTGCTGCTCGCCGTCTACCTGATCCTGGGGATCGCGTTCTACTTCCTGCCGTGAGGCCGGGAGGGCGGCGGCGCCGGAGCACGGCCGGCGCCGGGCATTCCTCCGCGGCGTGGCCGACGCACTCGCACGCCGGCCGTGCGCCCGGGGTGCGGAAGGACTAGGCTTCGTCCGCCATGCGCTTCGATGTCCTCCTCTTCGAGCTGCGGCTGTTCAAGAGCCGCTCGCAGGCGACCGCCGCGATCCACGCCGGCCATGCGCTCCTGAACGGCGCGCGGGCGAAGCCGAGCCGCGAGACCCGCGCCGGCGACCGGGTGACGCTCGCGCCGGGCGGGCGGCCGCGCACGCTCGAAGTGCTCGAATTGCCGCACGGGTCCTTGAGCCGGGAGGCGGCGAAGGCGCTGGTGCGCGAGGTGGCGGCGGAGTAAGCCACGGCAGTTGCCGGGCTCCGGCGCCGCGCGCGATCCGGCGTTCATGTCACGCGCGCGACGGACCTGGCCTGGACGCGGCCGACCCGGAGGCCGTGCCGCTACGCCGCGCGACAGCCGGGGCGGCCGGCGGGGAGCGCGCCGGACTCGACCGCCGCGGCGAGTGCGTCCACGCACTCCGGCGCCAGCCCCACGCCCCGGTCGCGGCGCATCAGCGCCAGCGCTTCGCGCGGCGTGAGTGCTGCGCGGAACGGGCGCAGCGCGGTGAGCGCCTCGTAGATGTCGGCCGCCGCCAGCACGCGCGCCACCTGCGGCACCTGCCCGCCGCGCAGCCCCTGCGGGTAGCCGCGGCCGTCGAGCCGCTCGTGGTGCGCCGCCGCGGCCGCCGCGAGACCCCCGAAGCCGGGCACGCGCTCGAGGATGCGGCGCGAATACCAGGGATGGAGCCGCACCACGTCCCAGTCGTCGGGCGTGAGCGGATGGCGCGACTCCAGGATGCGGTTCGGCACCGACAGGATCCCGATGTCGTGCAGCCACGCCACGCGCCGGAGCGTCGCGCCCGCGGCGATGCTCCAGCCCAGGCCCGCGGCGATCGCGGCGGCCAGCTCGGCGACGCGCGCGGTGCGCCCGGCGCGCGAGGGAGCCGCGGCGTCGAACAGGGCGGCATACGCCTCGGCCACGCGATCGAAGCGCACCGGGCCCGCGAGCACCGCGGCGACGCCCGGCTCGGCCGCGGCCACCTCGGCCTGCAACGCGTCCTCGTCGAGCAGCCGCAGCCGCGCCAGGAAGTCCTCCTGACCGGCGCACGCGTCGAGCGCGTCCGGGTCGAACCAGCGCGCGCGCGCGCCGCGCACGACCTCGAGCGCGCTCGCCGGCCCCAGCGCGCAGGCGAGCGCGTCGAGCGCCTGCGCCAGCCCCGCGATGCGCGCGGCCACCGGGATCGCGTCGCCGCGCAGCCCGCGCGGCTCGCCGCTGCCGTCCCCGTGCTCGTCGAGCGCACGCAGCGCCTGCGCCACGCGCGGCCCGAAGCCGAGCGACTCGGCCAGCCGTGCCGCGGCCGCGCCGCGCGCCGCGAACCACTCCGCGAGCAGCGAGCGCCCCGCCGGGGCGAGCGCCGCCACGCGGCGCGCGCGGGAGAGCCGCGGCGCGCGCGCCGGCGTGTGCCGGAAGGCCCAGCGCAACGCCTGCAGGTCGCAGGCCCAGTCGGTGCGGCGCAGGTCGCGGCGCGCGCGCCGGTCGTCGCCCCCCAGCCGCGCCAGCAGCGCGGTCCCGGCGCCCGGGCCGCCGGCATCCTTGAGCAGCAGCGTGAAGAAGAGGTCGCGCGCGTCGGGGAGCGGCAGCTCGAGCCGTTCTCCCAGGCGCATGCCGATCAGGCAGGCGCGGCAGGCATGGCCGAGGGGCTGGCCCTCGGCGAGGTCGAGGCCCGGCGAGAGCGCCGCGAGCAGGGCGGCGAGCCGGACCGGCCCCGCGGCCGCGGTGTCGGAGGTCGGACTCACGCCACCGGTATCGGCGCGCGCCGCAGCCGGATTCACTCCCGACCGCGATTTTCGCGGTCCGTTCGCATCTTGCATGGCCCGAGGCAAGGCGCAACGGACCCCGCGGACGGGCCTGTCGGGGCTGGCGTTCGGCGCCACGAAACCGCTACAATCGTCACCGGCAAGTCACAACCACAGTCGTCCCGGGAGACCGCGCGGTCCGCCCCTGGCCTCAACGCTCACCGGCCGTTCGCAACTCAGCCCAGGAGTCTCCATGGCCTCCCCAAGCAGGTATGGGTTCCCCCGGCGCGCGCTGCTGGCCGCTGCGCTCGCCGCGCTGTTCCTGGTTCCCCCCGCGTACGCGCTGCGCATCGTGGACTACAACCTCCTCAACTACCCGGGGACCACCGTCACCGTCCGGAACGCCCACTTCCGCACCATCATGGCCCCGCTCGGCGCGGACGTGGTGGTCTCCCAGGAGGTGACGAGCCAGGCCGGGGTGGACTCGTTCCGCATCAACGTGCTGAACGTGCTCGAGCCCGGCCAGTGGGCCTCGGCTCCGTTCATCAACGGGAACGACACGGACAACGCGCTGTTCTACAAGCCCGCGAAGGTGGACTTCCTCGGGCAGTGGGCGTGGTACCCGAACCCGGCCTCCCTGCTGCGGCTGGTGAACTGCTACCGGCTCAGGCCGGTGGGCTATTCCGCGGGAGCCGCGGAGCTGCGGATCTACTCGCAGCACCTCAAGGCCTCGACCGGCTACGAGGCCCAGCGGCTGGCGGAGGCGACGGGCATCCGCGACAGCATGAACGCGATGCCGCCCGGCACTCACGCCATCCTGGCGGGCGACTTCAATATCTATGGCGGCAACGAGCCGGCGTTCCAGAAGTTCCTGGAGAGCCAGGTGGACAACGATGGCCGGATGTACGATCCGCTCGGCGCGCCGTACAGCAATTGGAACAATGTGGGCATGGCGACCAAGCACACGCAGTCACCGTGCCTCTCGGGCTGTCCCGGTGGTTTCTCCACCGGCGGGCTCGACGACCGCTTCGACATGTTCCTCCCCACGTACGTCCTGAACGACGGGCAGGGGCTCGACCTGATCGCAGGCACCTATGTGCCGGTCGGCAACGACGGCCTGCACTACAACGTCAACATCATCGATGCGCCCACCATCCCCGAGGGCGCCGGCTATGCCAACGCGCTGTTCAACGCGAGCGATCACCTGCCCATCCGCGTGGACCTCCGGCTCCCGTCCAAGATCGGCGTGGACCTGGTCTCGATCGACTACGGCACGGTGATCGTGGGCGCAGCGGCCGCGCAGAACCTCACGATCACCAACACCGCGACCGCCCCGGCCGACTCGCTCAACTACTCGTTCGCCGCGCCCGCGGGCTTCGGCGCGCCCTCCGGCGGCTTCGCGCTTGCCGCGACCGCCTCCGCGCCCGCCGGCATCAGCATGAACACGGCCACTGCGGGCAACCTGGCGGGCCAGCTCTCGATCGCCTCGGACGCTCCCGACAACCCCACCAAGCTCGTGGGCCTCTCCGGCACCGTGCTCGACCACGCCCAGGCGTCGCTGGATTCGCTGGTGGCGCTCACCGCCGACACGCTCGACTTCGGCGAGCACGCGGCCGGCGAATTCGGAACGCTGGTCGCGGCGGTGCACGACCGCGGCTACAACGCCCTGCGCGCACGGCTCTCGGTCAGCGCCGCGACCATCACCGGCGGCGACGGCCACTTCTCGATCCCGGGCTTCAGCCCGACCCTGGTCGCGGGCACCGCGGGACGCTGGAACGTGCAGTTCGCCGACGCCGGCGCCACGGCCGACTCGACCTACCAGGCCACGCTAACCTTCACGAGCGCCGACGAGCCGCTGCCCGGCGCGGCGGCCCAGCCGGACGTGAGCTACATCCTGCGCGCGCGGCTGACGGGCGGCGCGGTCGCGGTCGGCGGGACCCCGCTCCCGACCGCCACGCGGCTCTATCCGCCCATGCCGAATCCGCTCATCGGGTCGAGCCTGGTGCGCTTCGACCTCGCGCGCGCCGCAAGCGTGCGGCTCGAGGTCTTCGACCTCACCGGCCGCCGCGTCACCGACCTGGCCTCGCGCGCCTTCGAGCCCGGACGCTACAACCTGCGCTGGGACGGCCGTGACGACGCCGGCAGCGCGGTCGGCCCCGGCCTCTACTTCGTGCGCCTGAGCGCCGCGGGCCTGGCAGCCCAGACCGCGCGACTGGCGGTGGTGCGGTAGGGGTGGGACCGGTGCGCGGGCGCGGAGCGCGGTTCGTCGTCGCGTGCGCGGCGACACTCGCGCTCGCCGCGCCCGCGCACGCGCTCAAGGTCGCGACCTGGAACCTGCTCACCTACGACACCGCGACCGGCGGGATCCCGCCACGGCAGGCGTCCTTCCGCACGGTGATGGCGGGCCTCGACCCGGACGTGCTCATCGTGCAGGAGCTCATCACCCAGGCGGCGCGTGACTCGTTCCTCGACAACGTGCTGAATGTGGTGCAGCCCGGCCAGTGGCAGGCGAGCACGTTCATCCTCAGCACGCAGAGCGCCGTCTACTGGAAACCCGCGAAGGTCGCGGTCGTCAACGTCGGCTCGTTCGCGGACGGCGGCCCGCGCGACGTGCTCCAGTGCCTGGTGAAGCCGGTCGGCTACCTCACGAACCCCGGCTGGTTCCGGCTCTACTCGATCCATCTCAAGGCCGGCGGTCCGGCGACGCCCGACTCCGGCACGCGCCGCATCGAGTGCACGAACATCCGCAACACTCTCAACAACGTCTCGATCGGCGGGGTGGGCCCCAACTTCCTGCTGGGCGGCGACTCCAACTTCTACGGCGCCTACGAGGGCGGCTACCTCCGGCTCACCGAATCGCAGGCCGACAACGACGGCCGCTCGAAGGACCCGCTGACCATGCCGGGCTCGTGGCACGTGATCTCCGGCTACGCGCCCTATCACACCCAGAGCGCCTGCGCGACCTGCCCGAGCTACCCCGGCGTGACGTTCTCGGGCGGCGGCATGGACGACCGCTTCGACCTGCTCTTCTCCTCCTACTCCGTGCAGGACGGACAGGGGCTCGACCTCATCGGCTACCTCGCCTACGGCAACGACGGGCTGCACTTCAACACGGACATCAACGCCGACGGCTTCAACTTCGCGGTCGGCTACACCATCGCCACCGCGCTCCACGACGTCTCGGACCACCTCCCGGTCCTGATGACGCTCCAGCTGCCGTCCAAGGTCTCCGCCGCCTCGCAGCTCGACTTCGGCAGCGTCATCGCCGGCGCCCCCGCGCAGGAGCAGAACCTGGCGGTCTCGAACATCGGCACGGCGCCGGCCGACGCGCTCGACTACTCGCTCTCCGCCCCGGCCGGCTTCACCGCGCCCGCGGGCTCGTTCTCGGCCACCGCCGGCGGCCCGGCCAACAACCACACGATCGGCATGAGCGCGGCGACCGCGGGCGCGAAGAACGGCACGCTCGCCATCGCCAGCGACGACCCCGACACCTCGTCGAAGAGCGTGAAGCTCTCGGGACGCGTGCTGCGCCATGCCGTGGCCTCGCTCGACTCGCAGGCCGTGGTGACCGAGAGCGCGCTCGACTGGGGCGAGCAGGCGCCCGGCACGTTCGCCGACCTGCCGGTGCGCCTGCACGACCAGGGTTACGACACGCTGCAGGCGCGGCTCTCGGTGAACGGTGCGGTCGTCACCGGCGGCGACGGGCGCTTCTCGATCGCGGGCGGGTTCAGCCCCGCGCTGCTCGGCGGCACCGGCCGCACCTGGAACGTGCACTTCGACGATGCCGGCGCCTCGCAGGACACCGCCTACGACGCCACGCTCACCTTCACCAGCGCCGACGAGGCCCTGCCGGGAGCCGCGCCGGCGGGCGACCTGGTGGTCCAGCTGCACGCCTACACCATCTCGGCCGCCACCGGCGTGCCGGGCCCGGGCGTGCCCACGGCGCTGCGCTTCTATGCGCCGCAGCCCAATCCGGCGGCGGGCCCGGTGCGCTTCGCCTTCGACCTCACGCGGCGCGCGCCGGTCACGCTCGAGCTGTTCGACCTCTCCGGCCGGCGCGTGGCGAGCGTGATCTCGGGCGAGCTGGACGCCGGGCATCACGAAGTGCGCTGGGACGCGGGCGCCGGGCGCCCGGGCGCCGGGCTCTACTTCGCGCGCTTCGCCACCCCTGGCCTCACCCGCACCGCGCGCGTCGTCCTGCTGCCGTAGGGACCGGGTGACAGTCGGACCGCGAGGGACCGGGGAGCTGGTCCCGCCCCTTCGCCCATCCGCGGCCCGGCGCGCCCCGGCCGCCGCTCGACCTCAACGCTCGCCTTCCGCCTCCTCGTCCCCGCCGCTGCCTCCCGGCACGTAGCCGGAGCATTCCCTGACCGGCAGGCGCGGGTACTTCTCGAAGCGCGCATCGGACGCGGAGAGGCGGCACAGCCAGAACTCGCTGCGCGGCGTCTTCACGAGGTGCGCGTTGCGGCAGCCGCGGCACAGGCCGACCCGGTCGTAGCTCGTCGCCATCAGCCCTTCCTGCGCGCGTTCGCCCGCGCGCGTGGGGGAATCCCCCCGTTCCCGGATCGCGCGGCGCCACCACGCGACGCGGGCGGCGCCGGGCGCGCGCCTCCGCGCCCGGCGCGTCCCGCGCACCCCCGCGTGGAGGGCTCGCCACCGACCACCCTGCCGACACCCCCGACCACCACGACTCCCGCCCTTCCGGGGTTTCGCTCACGCCGGTGTCGGCACACACGACGCTTCTTCCGAGACGGGACGCCTCCCCGGTCCCGCGAACGACCCTCCACGTCCCGTTCAGCCTCTCTTCACAAGCCTCCGCGCACTTCGGGCATCCGCGGTATGGGACTTGCGACTACCCGGGCAGACACCCTTGCTACGGGCCCCCAGTGTATGAAAGAAGGTCATAGCCTATGAAGTCCTCGGTCCTCGCAGTCCTGCTGGTCGCGCTGCTCGCCTCGGCCGCCTCGGCGGTCCAGGTCGGCCAGCTGCCCCAGGCCAAGAAGGCGTCCACGCGCGTGGGAGACCAGGGCGGCGCGACGCCGATCCAGAACATCGTCCACGGCGACCCGGGCATCGGCGTGCGCGGCCCGGCCATCGGCGACGGCGATGACCAGCCGACCAACCCCGTCCCCGAGCCCGGCACCATGGCGCTGGCGTCCATGGGCCTGATCGCGCTGGGCGCCGCCGCGCGCCGGCGTCGCGGACGCTGAGCAACCCAGGAGCCCCTGACATCCCCCGGTCGTTGAGCTGAGACAGGAGGCCCCCCGAGGACGGCGGCGATCGAGCGAATCGCCGCCGTTCTGCCGTTCCTCCCGTTCGCCCGGTCGCACGGCCGCCCGGCCGGCCGACGCCGCGGGGGCCGCGACCCCCGCGCCGAGTCACCCGCGGCGCTCTGCTAGACTCGGGCGCGATGCTCCGCCTTCACCAGTCGGCCGCCCGCGCATGAGCCGGCGCCAGCCCCGAGCGGCGCGGCCGGCCCGCGCCGCGGGCCCCTTCGCCCTGCACGCCCCGGCCGGGGTGAGCGATGCCGCGCGCCGCCGCTGCGTGCGCCTGGCCTGGGCGCTGGCCGCGCTGCTCGCCGCCGCGCTGCTCGCGATCACCTTCGGCCCGCACCGGATCGGCGACTACTTCACCGAGACCGACTTCTACGGCCAGTACGCGGAAGGCGCACGGCTCATCCAGCACGGCCGGCTGCTGCCCGCGCGCTACGGCGTCGTGGGACCGGGCTACGAGGCGGCGCTGGCGCTGGCCGGGCTGGTGGTGCGCGACCTGTTCCTCGCCGCGCAGCTGCTCTCGATCGCCGCGACCGCGGTGACGCTGCTGCTGTGGTTCCACCTGCTCGAGCGCCGCGCCGACGCGCGGCTCGCGCTCTGGGCCGCGCTGTTCCTGGCCTTCGACGCCACCTTCTTCCGCTACGGCTACTCGGCGACCACCGACGCGCCGGCGCTGGCGCTCCAGACCGCCGCGCTCTACGCGCTGCTCGCGCGGTCGAGCGGCCGTGCGGCGCTGGCCGCCGGCCTGTTCGCCGCGCTCGCCTTCCTCACCCGCTACAACGCGGCGGCGCTGCTGCCGGCCGGGATCGTCGCCGCGCTCGCGGGCGGCACGCCGCATCCGCACCGCGCCCGCGCGGCGCTGCTCTTCGCCGCGGGCTTCCTCGCCCCGGTCGCGCCCTGGGTGCTGTGGTCGCTCGCGCACGGCGGGAGCTTCGCCTCGCAGCTCCACCACAACATCGCCTACGAGGTCTTCGCCCGCGCGAAGGGCATCCCCTGGGACGACTACCAGAAGAACCTCCAGCCGCAGTTCCACGGCCTGTGGGACGTGATCCGTCGCGACCCCGGCGCCGTGGCCGCGCGCATGCTCCACAACGTCGGCGACCACCTGCGCCAGGACGCGGCGAGCCTGCTGGGCTGGCCCGCGGCGCTGTGCGCGCTCGCCGGGATGGTCCTGGGCGCGGCCGACGGCACGCTCCGCAGGCTGTGGCCGCTCGGGCTCGCCTGGGCCCTGCTCTTCCTGGCGCTCGTCCCCGTCTTCTACTCGGAGCGCTACGCGCTCGCGCTGCTGCCGACCTACGCCGCGCTCGCCGGGCTCGCCTTCGCCTCGCCGCGCTTCGCGCTGGCGGCGGGGCGCACCCGCCGCGTGTGGCTCAAGGGCGCACTCGCGCTGCTCCCGCTCGGAGCGATGGCGACGGCCTCGTGGCGCGTGCAGGCGCGCGCCATGGACCAGCTCCCGGTCGAGGCGCTCGAATGCGCCGGGACGCTGCGCGCGCTGAAGCGCCCGGGTGACGCGGTGATCGCGCGCAAGCCCAACCTCGCGTTCCACGCCGGAGTGAGGGCCGTGCCCTTCCCGTTCACGAACGGGTTGCCGGCGCTGGCCGACTACGCGCGCAGCAGCGGCGCGCGCTGGCTCTACTTCTCGTGGCCCGAGGGCGAGACCCGCCCGCAGTACTGGTTCCTGCTCGACACCACGGCGGCGGTGCCCGGCCTCGCGCCGCGGCACGTGACCGCGCCGCACCCGGCCGTGCTCTACGAGATCGGCCCCGGCTTCGGCACGGTGCCGGCGTGGATGGCGAACGACACACTGATGGCGCTGCACACCCGGCGGGCGCGGCTGATGGTGGACGGGAACGACGTCCAGGCGCTCCACGGCCTCGGGTTGATCGAGCACGTGCGCGGCCGGCTCGAGCCCGCGCGCGATGCGCTCGAGCGCGCCGCGGCGCTGGCGCCCGGCGACGTGGCGGTGCTGCTGGCGCTCGGCCGGGTGGCGCTCGAGCAGGACGACGCGGCCGGCGGCGAGGCGACCTTCGCGCGCGCCTCGGCGCTCGCGCCCGCGAACGTCGAGGCGCGCGCGGGCCGCGGCTGGGCGCGGCTCATCGCCGGCCGTCCCGAGGAGGCCGCCGCGCTGTGGCGGCCGGTGGTGTCCGAGACCCGCGATGCTGCTACCCTGCTGCGCATGGCGGAGCTCTTCCACGCTCTCGGTGACCGCGAGGCCGAGGCCGCGGCGCGCGCGGCGCTGGCGCGGCCCGGGGCGCGGCCGTGAGCGGCGCGTGCGGCGTGGCGCGCGCGCACGGCGCGGGCGCGGCGCGGGGCGCGAGCGTGAGCGCTGCGGGCGGCGTGCTTC
>JACRPT010000017.1 GCA_016223045.1 Candidatus Eiseniibacteriota bacterium | reverse complement strand
ACTTCCTGCCGCCCTACTGCCCGAACGACAACCGCATCGAGCGCCTGTGGCAGGACCTGCACGCGAATGTCACCCGCAACCACCGCTGCCGCACGATCGACGAGCTGCTGGCCGCCGCGCTGCGCTGGCTGGAGGCCCGCGTCACGCAGTGCCAGGAGTATGCTCATGCAGCTTGATATCGACTTCTCCGAATCACGCGAAATGATTTAGCGGACGATGACCCACCGCGCGGTGGCCGCGCGCGCGCCGGCCTCGACCCTGACGAAGTAGAGCCCGGGCGAAAGCGGGGCGCCGGACCCGTCTCGCGGCTCGAGGTCGGCCTGCGTGACACCGGCGCCGCGCACGCCCAGATCTCGAGCCGCGACGCGGCGGCCGGTGATGTCCAGGACCGCGATGCGCACGCTTGCGCGCTCGGGCAGGGCAAGCGCGAGCCGCGCCGCGCCGGTCGAGGGTGACGGCCACGGTCCGCTCAGCGCGAGGGACGCCGGCCGCGCCGCAGGCGGCACGTCCACCGCGGTCTTCGAGCTCGGCACCAGCGTCAGGCCGATCGAGAAGCTCCCCTCGCCCGAGAGCTCGACCTCCTCGGTGAGAGCGAGGTTCCGGCGGTTCCAGCCGGCGTAGGACGGGCTGGCGTTGAAGCTGGTCCCGGCGAAGCCGACGATGACGCCGCCGCCGGCCGAGTTCTGGAGCCAGTAGCGTGCGGCCCCGAGGTCGAGGCTGCTCGAGAGGTGGTCGTGGCCGTGGAGCGCGAGGTCGAGCGGGTTGGGGGAGAGCCCGAGCCGCACGTAGAGCGGGCCGCTCACCGTCTCCACGTAGCTGGCGGAAACGTCGAAGCTCCCGTTCCAGGTCACGACGTCCTTCACCACCTTGCCGTCCGGGCTGGTGAACCGCCAGCCGCCGGGGACGGCGCTCGCGGCGTAGACGGCGTCGGCGTAGGTGCCGCCGTTCATCTCCTTGAACGCCGAGCAGCGATTGGCGCTCCCGCCGGTCAGCTCCTCCTCGCCGGGCGCGGAGGGGTTGGTGAGCGGCGCGCCCACGATGACCTCGGCGTCCTGCGCCGCGGCATCGTAGGCGCAGGCCAGCACGCAGCGGCCGCCGTACTTCTCGAACGCCAGGAACACGCGGTCGTTCTTCAGCACGTATTCGTTCTCGCCGTCCCAGTCGAGGTCGGCGGCGAGCGTCGCCACGGCGCGGCCCTGCGTGCCGGTGCGCACGTCGTCCGCCCACTGGTCGGCGGCCACCAGCAGCCCGGCGCCCCGCGCGTGGTTCTGCAGCCGCAGCGCCCAGGTGTTCACACCGTCCCAGCTCGCGTCGGGGTAGAGCCACGCGCCGTAGCAGTTCGAGTCCGAGTAGTTCTGGTTGTCCTCCTCGTGCCAGGCGGTCTCGTAGATCATCGCGAGGTAGCTGTCGCGTGCGAGGTCGCGCAGGCGGCCGGCGGGGGCGGCGCCGACGGCCTGCCAGGTGTCGTAGAGCAGCGTGCCCGGCGTGTTGAGGTCGCCGTGCTTCTTCCCGCCCGGGAGCGGCGGGCCATCGGAGGCAGGCGTGACGCCGCGCGTGTGGTAGTCGCCCTGCGGTCCGGTGATCACCGGCACCAGGTCGTAGAAGCTCTGCTCGTTGCCGGGGAAGCCGGCATTGCTGTTGTAGTACCAGTAGTGGTACGCGTCCTCGGAGGAGTGCTTGAGGTACTCGTAGGTCTGGAGCGTCAGGTCGTAGCGGTATCCGTGGTCCACCACGAACGCCGCCGGGTTCGCCAGCGCGCCCGCGAGCAGGTCGCGCAGGTTCGAGATGGTGATCCACGGGTGGTTCGCGGCCCAGCGGATGGTGTTGTGGTACTGGTTCGGGTTGTTGTTCGGCACCGGCACGCCGCCCACCGGGTCGAACGACTTGCCTGCCAGCGCCTCCCAGTCGTCGAACACCACGACGATCTCGCTCGCGCCGCCGTAGAGCGCCTTCTGGAGCAGGCTGAAGCGCGCGTCCATCACCATCCCCGCGTCCCAGTTGCCGAACTTCGCCTGGTCCTCGCGGTCGTTGATCATGAAGCAGTAGACGCCGTTGATGCGGTGCAGCTTGTGCCGGTAGCCGGCGTCGGGGGTGCAGCTCTCGCCGGGGTAGAACCACCAGTGGAGATGCGTGACCTCGTCCAGGTAGGTGGCCTGGTAGGGACTGGCGGCGAGGTCCTCGAAGGTACGGCCGTCGAGCGGCGAGAGCCCGGTGTCCTGCGAGCGGATGACGCGCTCGGGCGTGTGCATCACCTTCGCCTGCGCGGCGCTCACGCCGTAGCAGACCTGGTTCAGGCTGTCGGTGAAGGCCAGCGCGGCGGCGTTCACCGGTCCCTCGAAGTACGGCATGATGTGCTCGGCGAGCACCCCGCCGATGAGCGAGCCCTTCTGCGGGTCGTTCACGAACTGGCGCACGCGCGCGATGAAGCTCGGCCCGTCCTGCGGGTCGGAGGGCCCGCCTGACTTCGCCGCCCAGTCGCACGCCACGGTGAGCGTGCCGCTGGGATGGATGTTGAGCGGCACGCGGAACATCTCGTGGGTGTCGAGCGTGCGCAGGAATCCGGTCCCGCCCGAGATGCCGGTGTTGGCCTGAGAATCGTAGATGTGGACGCCCACGTCGCTCGCCTTGTTCACCGACTGATTGCCGTGCGCGATGCTCGCGACCCACACCCGGCCCGCGGTGTCGGTCGCGGCGATCGCGCCGTTGAGGAACCCGTCCGAGCAGCCGCGATCCTGGTCCACGAACGCGTCGGCGAGCTTGCTGGCGCCCGCGCAGCTCGAGGTCCCCCCGTCCTTGGTGGTGAACGGCTGGAAGGTGAGCGTGCGCGATCCGTCCCAGCCGGCGGCGATCAGCGCCGAGCGCTTGATCCCGAACTCCACCGCGTCGAGCTGGCTGTCGAAGTGGGAGCCGAGGTAGGCGTTGGTGATGTTCGTGAAGTTCTTGTCGTAGATCCGGTAGTCGGTCCCGTAGCTCGTGCCCGACTGGTAGACGTTGACGCACAGCTCCCACGGCCGGTCGGTCTGGCAGTCCACGAAGTCGGGGAAGTAGCTCTGCCCGCCGGTCGCCGCATCGATCGCCAGGTAGAGGTTGAGCGCGGTGGTCTCGGCCCCGAGCGCCAGGTCGTAGAGGTCCACGCGGAAGAACAGGCTGTCCCCCTGCGCGCGGTAGTAGAACGCCACCAGGTCGCGCGAGTCGTCGTAGCCGTCGTGATAGAGGTAGGTCTGGTCGGCGCTGCCGGCGTCGTCCAGCGCCTTGAGGTCGGCGTGGGTCCAGTCCTGGAACTCCTCGTACCAGGTGACCCCAGCGCGGTCGGTGCCGAGGGCCGGGCCCGGCCCGATGGTGATGGGGCCGGCCAGGGCCTCCGCCACGAGCAGGGCGGGCGCGAGGAAGGCGGCGAAAGCGGCGCGGGACAGAGTCGGGCTCCTCGAGGATGTCCTGAGCAGGCTGCGAGCCCGACTATTCTACCTGCCGCGCAGCCGCCCCGCTACAGCCCCCAGGCCAGGCCCCAGTTGATCTTGAGCTGGCTGTAGCCGGGCAGGTGGTGGTACTTGAGCTCGATGAAGTTGTCGAGCCGGCTGGTGAGCGCGAACGAGGTCCCGGCGAGCGCCGCGAGCCCGCCCTTCATCACCGAGTCGCTCGCGTGCCGGAGGCCCAGCGACGGCGCGTCCACCTCGTTGGTGATGAAGTGGAGCCCGAGCCCGCCGCCCACGTAGGGGTGCCAGCCGCCGGTGCGGAAGCTGTAGCGTGCGTCCACGCCCAGCGTGGCGTCGCGCCGGGTGGTGCGGATGCCGAAGGTCTCGACCGTCGAGCTGTTGCGCCAGTACTCGACCGCGGGCATCAGCTCGAAGCCCTCGACGAGCCGCGCGGAGCGCAGCCGGACGCGCACACCGAGCCCGGAGAACGAGCTCTGGCCCTGCTGCATGACGGTGGAGGTCATCCCGTCCACGCCCGCGATGGTGCCGGCGCGCGCCAGCGCCGCGGAGATGACGAGGAGGAAGAGGACGAAGAACAGCCGGAGGATGCCGCGCATGCCGGACTCCTTGGGGATCCTTCCCCGGAATGACGTCCCATGTCTGCGCCCGGGCCATCGGTGGCCCGGACTCTGGGGAGCCGCGACCGCACTATAGAACGCGCCCGGGCCCCGGCGCCACGGCAATCGGCGTCCGCGGTGCGAAGACCGCGGTAATCACGCAGAGGACCGGACCCGGCGGGCGCGCCCGCCCGGCGGGACGCGGTGCCCGGTCGGCTGCGGCTGCCGCGCCCCCGGCCGCTCAGTCGCCCGGCTTGATGCGGTAGCGCACCAGCCGCGACTTGAGCCAGCGCACGCCCACCAGGTCGTGGAGCCCGCGCCACAGGCGGTTCCCGACCCCGTACTTCGAGATCCCGTGGCGCCGCGGCCGGTGCAAGAGGGGGACTTCGACCAGCCGCGCGCCGCGGAACACGCACAGCGCGGGCAGGAAGCGGTGCACGCCGACGAACATCGGGATGCCCTCGAGGGCCGCGCGCCGGTAGGCCTTGAACGAGCAGCCGATGTCGGTCACCGGGTCGCCGAGGACCCGGCGCCTAAAGCCGTTCGCGATGCGCGAGGAGGCGATGCGCAGCCACGTGTCCCGGCGCTCCGCGCGGATCCCCGAGACCACGTCGGCACCCTCGAGTGCCGCCAGCACGCGCGGCAGGTCGGCCGGGTCGTTCTGCAGGTCGGCGTCGAGCGTCACCAGGATGGCGCCGCGCGCGCGGGAGAAGCCCGCGGCGAGCGCCGCGCTCTGGCCGGCGTTGGCCTCGAGCCGCACCGCCCGCACGCGCGGGTCGCGCGCGGCCTCGGCCGCGATGCGCTCAGCCGTGCCGTCGGTGCTGCCGTCGTCCACCAGCACGATTTCCCAGGCGCGGCCCGCCGCGGCGAGCGCCGCGCGCAGCTCGGCGAGCAGCGGGTCGAGGCTCTCGACCTCGTTGTAGGCCGGGATGACGACGGAGATCTCGGGGTCGGCTGGCGGCGCGCTCATGGAACTCGGGAGGATTGCAGAACCGCGCGCGGGGGGCCAGCGGATTCGTCCTGCACGGTTCCGCCCCACCGACTCGTCTCGCGCGGCGTCCGATCCGGTGGCGTGGCGCCCGATCCGGTGGCGTGGCGTTCGGTCCTGCGCGGCGTTCGATCGGCGCGTTCGCGCGTTCCATCCTTGGTACTCGCCGCGCGCTGTGCTAGGAATCTGCGCCATGCCTGCGGCTTCCGTCCTGAGCCCGCCCATACTGCCCGGTCGGGGCCGCGCGCGCCGTCGCCGCATCCTCGCGCTCGAGCAGCTCGCGCTGGACTTCGGGCCGCCCCGGCCGCGCTGGAGCCTGTCGCGCCTGGTCGAGCGCTCGCCGCACCGCGGTCGCATCCTGGAGCGCGTCGAGTTCGTGCGGCGTTTCTTCCCGGAGATCGAGGGCTGGACGGTGCGCGTGGGGCTGGCGCAGAAGCGCGGCGTGCTGGGCTGGGGCTCGCTTGACCCGGAGAAGCCGGGCATCTGGGTGCGCCCGCGGCGGCTCTCCTACTTCACCATCGCGCACGAGCTGACGCACCTGCTCCAGGCGCGCGGCCTGGTGCCGCGCGGCGAGCGGGCGTGCGACCTGTGGGCGCTGGCGCGCTCGCCGCTCCTCAACGACAAGCCGCCCGGCTACCTGCGCGTGCCACCGGTGCTGCGGCGCCGCGGCCGGCTCGAGACGCGCCTGGCGAAGCTCCTGTGCGAGACGGCGCGCGGCGCCATCGCCGCGCGCGATGCGGGGGACCGCCGCTACCTCGTGCGCTTCGAGCACGCGGTCACCGCGTCGCTGGCCGCGGGTGCCGGGCATGGCGGCTGAGCCGCGGCACATCCGCGTGGCCGCGGCAGTGGTGTGGCGCGAGGGGCGGCTGCTCTTCACGCGCCGGCCGCCGGGCGGGCCGCTGGGCCTGCTGTGGGAGTTCCCGGGCGGCAAGCTCGAGCCCGGCGAGACCCCCGAGCGCGCGCTCACGCGCGAGCTGCGCGAGGAGCTGGGCGTGACGGCGCGGGCGCTCGAGGTGCTGGCGGTCGAGCGCCACGAGTACGACCACGGGCTCTCGGTCGAGATCTCGTTCGTGCGCTGCGAGCTCGATTCGCTCGCGTTCGTGCCGAGCCCCGAGGTGCACGAAGTGCGCTGGGCGCTGCCCGCCGAGGTGGATCCGTCCGAGGTGCTGGAGGGCGACCGCGCCTTCCTGGCGCGACTGGCCGCGGGCGGCGCGGGAACACGCGGATAGGGAGGAGAGATGGCTCTGCCCGATGGACTCAAGTTCCTGCAGTTCGGCTTCTGGGTGGTGCACGCGCTCTCGATCTGGCTGGTGTGGTCGTGGGCGTACCGCCAGGGCCGCGCCGACGAGCGCCGTGCGCAGCGCATCCGCGAGCTGGAGCAGGGCCGGCGCTGACCGCGACGCACGGCCACCAGCGGGCACGCGACATCGGGACCGATCGAAAGGAGAAAGCGGGGAATGGCTGGAGCGGCGCGTTTCAAGGACCGCGTGGTGCTGGTCACCGGGGCGAGCAGCGGGATCGGCCGCGCCTGCGCGCGGGCGCTGGGCCGCGAGGGCGCGAAGGTGGTGGCGGCCGGCCGGCGCCGGGAGCGGCTGGATGAGGTCGTGGAAGCGATCCGGGCCGACGGCGGCGAGGCGGTGGCCGTGACCGGAGACGTGCGCGAGGAGGCCATCTGCGGCGCGTGGGTCGCGGCCGCGGTCGAGCGCTTCGGCGGGCTGGACGGGCTGGTGAACGCGGCCGGCGTGATCGGCACCGGCGGGCTGCTCGACACCGCGCCCGCCGAATGGGACCGCATGATGGACTCGAACCTCCGCGCCATGTTCCTGCTCACGAAGGCGGCCGCGCCCGAGCTGATCAAGCGCAAGGGCGCGGTCGTCAACCTCTCGTCGGTGGCCGGGCCGCGACCCTACCCGGGGCTCTTCGCCTACTGCGTGAGCAAGGCCGGTGTGGACGCGCTCACGCGCTGCGCCGCGCTCGACCTCGCGCCGCACGGCGTGCGCGTCAACGCGGTCAACCCGGGCGTGGTGGTGACCGAACTGCACACGGTGACCGGCGCGATTCCCGACTACGCGGGCTTCCTTGAGCGCTCGAAGACCACGCACCCGCTCGGCCGCGTGGGCAGCCCCGAGGAGGTGGCCGCGCTGGTGCTCTTCCTGCTCGGCGGCGAGGCCGGCTGGATGACCGGCGCCACCGTCGCGATAGACGGCGGCCGCGCGCTGGCGAGCGCCCGCTGATGGCGCGCGCGAAGGGCGGGAGCGGCGGGGTGCCGGCCGAGCTGCTGAACTGGCCCGCGTGGGCGCTGGCGATCCTGGCGATCGGCTCGGCGTTCGCGCCGTTCACGCGCGAGCTGACGCACGGGCTCCACTGGGCGCTCACGCTGTTCGCGATCCTGGAGGCCGGCGTGGCGATCGGGAAGGGTGACCGCACCAGGTTCCTGGTCTACGCCGCGGCCGCGATCGTGATGAATCCCTTCCGACCCTTCAGCTTCCCGGTCCAGGTCTGGCGCCTGCTCCACGCCGGCATCGGCGTCTGGCTGGCCGCCGACCACCTGCCAGGCCGGGGATAGCCCGGGCCGCTCGGGATTCCCGCCGCAGCCAACCCGATTCGGACGGCGGCCGGGGCACGGGCACCGGCGCACGGCGCGGGTCCGGCATGGCGCTCCACGAAGGCGATAGGCCGCGTCCGGACCGCGCCTGCGGCGGCGCGGGGCCGCCACGCGGGACCGGACCCGCCGCATCCTCCGGGACCATCACTTCGGGGTGAGGAACGCCCGCGCCCGGGCCGATAACCCCGGCGATGGAACCTGCCCTGTTGCTCCACCCCAACGCTGCGGGGTTGACGCTGGCGGCCGGGGCGGTGGTCGCGGGGGCTCCCGTGTTCAGCGAGGGCCTCCGCGCGCTCCGCCTGCGCCGTCATCTCGGCCGTCTGCGCGAGACCCCGATCGCCGAAGCCGGCGCGGGCTTCGCGTGGCTCTCCGGCCGCGTGGCGCTCGAGAGCCCGATGTTCGCGCCGCTCTCCGCCGCTCCCTGCGCCGGGTTCGCTCTCGAGGTGCACGCGGTGGGCGGACCGGTGTCCCGGACCCTCGAGGTCCACCGTCCGTTCCGCGTCTCGTCCGGCGGCGCCTCGGTGCGCGTCACCGGAACCGGCGGCCGCTGGGAGCTGTCGGCCACCGCCGAGCGCGAGGTGGGGCCGGAGCAGGCGCTCTCCGAGAACCTGGGCGCCCTGCTCGAACAGGCGCAGGACGCGCTGTGGTGGCGCCGCGCCGGCGGCACGCTGCGGCTGGTCGAGCGAGCTCTCAAGGCCGACGCCGAATGCCACGTGGTGGGCATCGCGCGCCAGGCGCGCCCGCTCGAGGTGCCCGCGGACCTCGAGGTGCTGCGCACCGGCACGGGCGACGAGGTGGTGTCGGCCTCCGCCGCGCACCTGCGCGCCGAGCCCGACCTGTGGGTCGGCCCCGGCGAGCATCTCGACTTCCTGCTGGTGTGCGACCGCGCACCGCGTCCCGAGCAGCTCACCGTCTCCGGGCTGCGCGCCCTCGGCGTCCTCGCCGGGCCGGCGCTCAGCCTGTTCGGACTTCTCTACCTGGCGAGCGCCGCCGACTACCTGCGCTCGCTCGGACGTTTCTAGCCCGGAGTCTCCATGACCTGCGTCGCGAGAATGCGAGATGGCTGTGGGATGCAAGGAGCACGGCCCGGCCGCGACGCAGTCGGGGTCAAGCACCCCGTCGAGGAGCGGCCGGGCCGCGCGACGCAGCAGCCCGCAGCCAGATCGCGTTCGCAGCAGCAGGTCATGGAGACTCCGGGCTAGGGGCCCCGGCGGCACGTATGTCACGGATCGACATCCCCATCTATGCCACGCTCGCGCTTGCCGCGGGCCCCGCCATGTTCTGGCGCAGCTTCCGCGACCTGCGGACGCGGCGCCTCATCCAGAACACGCCCACCGCGCGCATCCGCTCGATGTCCATGGGACTCGTCGAGATCGAGGGTACGGTGGCGCCGCGCAGCGCGCTGGTCGCGCCGTTCTCCGGGCGGCCATGCGCGTACTGGGAGGTGGACATCGCCACGCGCGCCCGCCGCAACGCGTGGAGCACCGTCCACCGCAACGCCTCGGGCCATCCGTTCTACCTGCGCGACGAGACCGGCGTGGCGCTGGTCTACCCCAAGGGCGCGCAATGCAAGATCAACTTCCAGGTCGAGGAGCAGTGCCTCGGCATCTCGCTCCCCGACCTCTACGCGCAGTACCTGCATGACCAGCGCCTCACGATGAGCGCGCTGTGGCGCCTCGGCGCCATGCGGTTCCGCGAGCGGCTGCTGGAGGAGGGGCAGCGCGTGTACGTGCTGGGCAGCGCGTGCCCGCGCGCGCGCGCGACCACCATCTCGGACGGCGAGGAGATGCAGGCCACCGGCACCGAGGACATGCGCGCGCGCCGTCTGCAGACGCTGGACGACGAGACCGCCGCGGTGGTGCGCCGCGGCGAGAACGAGCCCACGTTCATCATTTCGCAGCAGTCCGAGCGCGACCTCACCGCGCAACTCGGCCTGCGGGCCATCGGCGAGCTGATCGCCGGGCCCGCGCTCACCCTGCTCGGACTTGGGTACTGGCTCTACGCGATGCACGCGGGCCAGGTGTTCAAGTAACCCGGCGTCAGCGCCGGCAAACCGCAGGAGGCGGAACGATGCATCCAGGAGAGGTCCTCGGAACGGTGGCGGTCCTGTTCGCCATCGTGGGCCTGGTCGGCTACTGGCTCTCGATCTACAACAGTCTGGTGGCGCTCAAGAACAGCATCATGCGCTCCTGGGCCAACATCGACGTGCTCCTGAAGCAGCGGCACGACGAGCTGCCCAAGCTGGTGAAGACCTGCGAGGGCTACATGCAGCACGAGCGCGCCGTGTTCGACAAGCTGAGCGAGGCGCGCGGCGCCCTGCTCAAGGCCCAGACCGTGGCGCAGCGCGCGGAGGCCGAGAACCTGCTGACCCGGGCGCTCGGGCAGATCTTCGCGGTGGCCGAGGCGTACCCCGACCTCAAGGCCAACCAGGGGTTCCTGCAGCTCCAGAGCCGCATCAGCGAGCTGGAGAACCAGATCGCCGACCGGCGCGAGTTCTACAACGACACGGTGAACACCTTCAACACGCGCCTCGGCCAGATCCCCGACAAGTGGGTCGCGGGCTGGCTCAACTACGTGACGGCCGAGCTGTTCCACGTGGACCAGGGCGACCGCCAGGACGTGGAGATCAAGTTCGCGATGGCGGGCTGATCCCGGCAGCCGGGACCGACCGTGGTCCGCGTCCGCAGCAGCGGGTCGCGATCGGTCTCGGCTCGACAAACCGTCCTGACGCCGACGCGGCCCTCGCGCAAGCGGGGGCCGCGGTCATTACGGGCGGCGCCGCGGCTCTTTTCTCTGGCGCGGCGGGGCGCGTTCCGACATCATCGCGCGCCAGAGGAGGACATCCACGATGCCCTGGCCGCCGATCGTCACGCTCGCTCTCGCCGCGGCTCTCGCCGCCGCAGCTCCCGCGCCGTCGTCTTCCCCGGGTCTCCGCCCGGCCGACCGCGACCCGCGCGCGGACCACGTCGCTGCTGCGGCCCCGCTCCTCGGGGCGGCGCCGGCTACGCGCCCGGGGGCGGGCCCGGCCGCCCGGCGTGCCGCGGGCCTGATCCGCCGTCGCGCGCTGGAGACGTGGCAGGCCGACGGGCTGGCGCGTCTCGACAGCGTGAAGGCGGGCTTCCAGCAGGCGCTGGCGCTCGACCCCGCGCTCGCGGGCGACGACACCGTCGCCACGTTCTGCCGGGTGTTCGGGATCGGGCTTCCCCGGCCCACCGTGCCGAAGGGGTCCGCGAAGCCGGGCGGGCCCGGGGCGGTCGTGTCCCCACAACGGGACGGGGGAGCGGACCAGATCATCGTCGAGGGCCTGGCCGACCCGCGGGCCGGCGAACGCTGGCTCGGCTCGATGATCTCCGTCCAGCTCGCGACGCTGCCCCAGTCGGACTACCCGAGGTTCCTGAAGCGCGAGCCCTCGCTCGACTACGTGGGCCGGCTCGGGCTGCGCGTGCTCGTTGATGAAGCGGGGCGCATCGCGCGCGCTGCGACCTTCTCGGGCGGCAGCCTCGACCCGGAGATCGAACGGGCGCTGCGGCAGTGGGAGTTCCAGCCGTGCCGGATCGCCGGCCGGCCGGTGCCGGTGCGGGCGATGATCGCGGTCGGCTCCGACGAGCCGACTCCGCCGCCGTCCCCGCGCAGGCCGCCGCCGAGCGTGGCTCCACCGCCCCGGCCGCCTCTCGAGGACCGGCTCCCGGCGTTCGGCGAGTACGTCTATGCCCAGGAGCTGCCCGAGGCCATCACCATGGTGGCGCCGGTCTATCCGCAGCTTGCCCGGGAGGCCGGCGTGGAAGGGACGGTGATGGTCCAGGCGCTGGTCGGCACGGACGGTCGGGTGAAGGACATGCGCGTGGTGAAGTCCATCCCGATGCTCGACGCCCCGGCACGGGATTGCGTGCGCCAGTGGGTCTTCAAGCCGGCGCTGATCAACGGCGAACCGATCGCCGTGTGGGTCGCGGTGCCGATCCAGTTCCCGCCCCGCTGAGAGCACGCCCGTCGCCGCGGTCGCGCGGCACGTCTTCCATAATGCCCGCGCTCCGCGCCCGTTGCCGCGCGGCGCGCGCGCGTGTAGCCTGTCCGTCACTCCCGTCTCCAGGGCGGTCCACCCGAGTGCGGCAGGGAGTCGCAGGGGCCCGCCCACCCAACCTGTGACGCGACGGAGCTCGATGATCGAGACCGTGACGGCCGCTGCATCCGCGCATCGCGATGGCGAAGGACCGAAGCCGCTGCGGCCCGTGCGGGTCGCGGTGGCCGGGCTCGGGCGCGCGGGCGTGGCCCATGCCGCGGTGCTCTCGACCATCCCCGGCTGCGACGTGGTGGCGGTGGCCGACCCGCGCGGGGCCGCGCGCGCCGCGGTGCGCGGCATGGGATTCCGCGCGCGCGCCTTCGCCAGCGTCCGCAAGCTGCTCGAGCGCGAGAAGCCCGACGCCGTGTTCGTGTGCGTCGCCCAGCACGAACGCGCGCGGGTCGCCGGGGCCGCGCTCGAGGCCGGCGCCGCGGTGCTGGTCGAGCGCCCCATGGCGCGCACGCTCGAGGGGGCGGCCGAGCTGGTGCGCATCGCCGCCGCGCACCAGGGCCCGCTCGCCTGCGGGCACGCGCTGGCGTTCCAGCCGGTGTTCGCCGGCGCCCAGCGCACCGTGTCCGAGGGCGTCATCGGCGCCGTGCGCCAGGCGCGCTCCTCGATGTACCTGTCGCGCTTCTTCGCCCCGCGCCGTGGCCGGCACCGCCTCGACCCCGCGAAGGTCGCGGGCGGCGTGGTCGCGCACTTCTCCTCCGACCTGCTGCTGCTGCTGGTGCGCATGATGGGAGAGCCGCGCGAGGCGCGCGCCACCTGGAACCTGCTCTACGGCCGGGTCGAAGACGAGCTTCACGCCATGATGACCCTGGCGAACGGCGTCGAGGTCGGCTTCGACACCTCGTGGAGCGTGCCCGGCTACCCGCGCTCCTCGACCGTGATCGAGCTCGAGGGCGAGCACGGCAAGCTGCTGGTGTCGGACGAGGCGCTCGAGATCGAGCTCGAGCATCCGCGCATGGGGTTGCCGGCGGGGGCGACGCGCGTGCTCGAGAGCCAGCTCCCGCAGCCCGCGCGCTTCGACCTGGGTGGCGAGGCGCTCTACCTTCAGGATGCCTCGTTCCTGCAGTGGGTGACCGGCGGCGCGCAGCCGCCCAACGACGGCGCCACCGCGCTGGTGGCGCACCGGGTGATGGACGCGCTCTACCGCTCGGCGTGCGCCGACGGCATCACCCTGCGGGTGCGTGAATGAAGCGCAGCTACCCGGCCCCGCGGCTCGTGCTCTCGGCCGAATCGCTGGCCGGCGAGATGCGCGCGCCGCGCGAGCGGCTGCTCGAGATCGGCGGCCGCTTCCAGGAGCCCGAGGCGCTGGCCGTGGCGCTCTCCAAGGCGCTGGATGCCGGCGCCGAGGGCGTGCTGGCCGCGCCGAGCCCCGCGCTGCGCGCCGCGCTCGCCGAGCTGGACCGCACGGTGCCGCTGTTCGCCGTGGTCCCCGCGCTGCGGGCGAACGAGTGGCTCGACCTCGACCCGGGCGTGGACGCGCTGCTCGCGCGCGCCCGCCGCCGCGCCGGCCCGGTCACGCGCTTCCGCATGGGCTGGACCGGCTTCTGGCGCGCGTCGGCCTTTCGCCGTGGCGATTTCGCCGCCCGGATGCCGGGCGTGCTCGAAGGCGAGGCCGCGGTGCTGCCGCGGCGCGGGGTGGCCGGCGTGGTGCTCAGGGCCGCGCTCACCGACCTGGCGCTCGCCGGGGACCACCGCCGGTTCTTCGACGGCTATGTGAAGTTCGTGCACGCGCGCTTCCGCGCGAGCGCCGCGCTCGAGACCGCGAACCTGGGCACGCTGCTCGAGCGGCTCGTTGAGTGGGGCATCGCCCCCGACTTCGTGGTCGGCCCGGTCAACCCGCCCGGCCTGCGGATGAAACCCACGCTGCAGCACACGCTGCTCCAGATGGCGCGCTGCGACGTGCCGGTGGTGGCGAAGGACCTGCGCGCGGGCGGGCTGGTCTCGCTGGAGGAAGGCGCCCGGTTCGCGCTCGCGAACGGCGCGTACGGCCTGGCGCCCGACCTGGCGGACGTGGACGACGTGACGACGGAGTTGAGGAAGCTGAGGGCGTAGGGAATACCCCGCCGCCTCCCGGCGTAGCAGGGGAAACGGCCCGCCGACGCCCGATCCATCTCCCCGCCGGCCGGGTCCGCGACCACTCGCTGACCGGTCACGATGGACCGGGTCCACCAGGCAGCCGGACTGCGGCGCCGCGAAGGAAAGCTCCCGGCCACGCCCCGCTGCCAGCCGGAAAGGGCCAGCCATGAAGCGTCTCCGTTCGTTCGTCCGCATCCTCCTCGTTCCCCTGTTCCTGATCGCGCTGACCGCGGCCGGTCCCGGCGTCGAGTCGCGCCCATCGGCGAGGGCCGCGGCGAAGGTGGCCACGGCGCACCGCCAGATCGCCATCGACCTCGACCGCGCCGTCGGGGTCAAGCTCCCTGCCATCACCGCCGACCTCGCGCCGGCGCGGTTCCGCACCGCGGACGGTCGCGGAGGCTGGATCCTCCGCATCCCCGGCGCCCGTCCCATCGCGACCCCGGCGTTCGCGAATGGGCGGCTCTACGTCGGCGGCGGCTACGGCTCGCACGAGTTCTACGCCTTCGACGCCACGACCGGCGCCGTGGCGTGGAAGATCAAGACCAGCGACGACGGGCCGACCGCGGCGGTGGTGGAAGACGGCTGCGTGGCGTTCAACACCGAGAGCTGCACCGTGATGGTGCTGGACGCGCAGACCGGCCGCACGCTGTGGCAGGAATGGCTGGGCGATCCGCTGATGAGCCAGCCCGCGATCTCGCGCGGCCGGCTCTACATGTCCTACCCGGGCAATGGGCGCGGGCCGCAGATCCAGATGATGCAGGGGACCGCCGGACCGAAGGTCTCCGCTCCTCCCGGGCGCGAGGACGAGAGCGGCTGGAGCCACCGGCTGCTGTGCGCCGAGCTGCGCACCGGCCGCCACCTGTGGGTGCGCGCCATCCCCGCGGAGGTCATCACCGCTCCCGTGATCGAAGGCGAGAAGGTGTTCCTCACCTGCTTCGACGGCAGCTCGCTGTGCCTGAGCGCGGGTGACGGGCGGATCTTGTGGCGGAAGAACAACGGCGCCACCAGCGCCCCGGTCGTGGCCGCGGGGCAGGTGGTGCTGACCGAGAAGCAGACCTACGGCGGCGAGGTGAGGGAGGGCATCCGGCGCGTGAGCGCGGAAGCGGGCGCCGCGCGCGACACCGCCCTGCTGGCGGCGGGCAAGGCCGAGTACCTGCGCGCCGGCCGCCCCGGCTCCACCGCGCTGAGCGACGCGCATCTGAAGCAGCTCGACGCGTCGGTGGGATTCGGCACGGCTCCGGCCAGCGCCGGGCTCGGCAAGGCGGCCGAGCACCTCAACGTCGGCATGGTCGCCGGCGGCTGGGCCTACCAGGGCGCGCGTGCCGCCTACCGCGGCGGGAGCATCCTGAACGCGCAGGGCCAGTACCTGAACTGCGTCGTGGCAAAGGACGGGAAGGTCGCCTGGCAGGCGCAGGCGCGCGGGCGCGGCGTGGATGGGACCGCGCAGTTGTTCGCGCCGCCCGCGCTCGGAAGACTCAATCTCTACGCCTGCACCGCGCAGGGACACCTGCTCGCGGTGCGGCAGAAGGACGGCGCACTGCTGTTCGCCTACGCGCTCGGGACGCCGATGGCGTTCCAGCCCGCGCTCGCGGGCGGCAGCCTCTTCGCCGGCACGTCGAACGGGATGCTGGTCTGCCTCGAGACCGGCGACCCGGACGCCGACGGCTGGCACGCCTGGGGCGGCAACGCGCAGCACAACAAGGGCGACTGACGGCGGCCTACGTCGTGTAGTGCGCGTTGATCGCGACGTACTCGGCGCTCAGGTCGCAGGTCCAGACCGTCGCCTCGGCGGAGCCGAGGCCGAGGTCGAGCAGCACCGCGACCGGGTCGCGCCGCAGCAGCGCGGCGGCGGCCTGCTCCTCGTAGGCCGCACGCCGGCCCTCGGCCACCACCTGGACGGCCTGGCCGGGCGCGCCGAACCACAACGCCAGCTTCCCGGGGTCGAGCTCCGCGCCGCCGCAGCCGGCGGCGGCGAGCACGCGGCCCCAGTTGGGATCGCCCCCGTGGACCGCGCTCTTCACCAGCGGCGAGCGCGCGATGCTGTCGGCCACCTGGTGCGCCTCGCGCTTGTCGCGCGCGCCGGTCACCGTGATCTCGACCAGCCGCGTGGCGCCCTCGCCGTCGCGCGCGATCTGCTTCGCGAGCGAGGTGCACGCCTCGGTGAGCGCGGCGGTGAACGCGGGCAGGTCGGCGTCGCCGACCCTGGCGCCCGCGGCGCCGGAGGCGAGCAGCAGCACGGTGTCGTTCGTGCTCATGTCGCCATCCACGCTCACCCGGTTGAAGCTGCGCCCGACCGCCTCGCGCAGCGCCCACTGCAGAAGCAGCGGAGCGACGGCGGCGTCCGTCGTCACCACCGCGAGCATCGTCGCCATGTCGGGGTGGATCATCCCGGCGCCCTTGGCGAAGCCGCGGATGCGGACCTCGCCGCCGCCCAGCCAGACCTCCACGCCGGCGACCTTGGGGCGCGTGTCGGTGGTCATGATGGCGCGCGCGGCGAGCGGCGCGCCTTCGGGCGCCACCGATGCGCCGGCCGCGGCGATGCCGCGCGCGATCTTCTCCATGTCGAGCGGCACGCCGATCACGCCAGTCGAGAGCACCAGCACCTGGTCCGCGGCGCAGCCGAGCGCCTGCGCCGTGAGCGCCGCCATCGCGCGCGCGTCCGCCATGCCGCGCTCGCCGGTGCAGGCGTTCGCGCAGCCGGCGTTGGCGACCACGGCGCGGATGCCGCCGGGGTTGCGTTCGAGCACTTCCTGATCGTGGAGCACGGGTGCGGCCTTGACGCGGTTCGTGGTGAAGGTGCCGGCGGCGCTGCACGGGGCGTCGGCGACCACCAGCGCGAGATCGGGCGCGCCGCTGGCCTTCAGCCCGCACGCGGTGGCCGCGGCGCAGAATCCGCGCGCGAGGCCGAAGTCATCCACGGTGTGGGGCATGCGGGGCGTGTTCCCGGGGCTCAGGCCGAGGGTTGCGGGCGCTGCGCCGCGACGCTCTCGCCGGGGGCGGGGACGCGGTCGGGCTCGCGCTTCTGCGCGGCGCTCACCGCGGCCGCGGCCGGTGCGGGCTCGAGCGCGAGGTGGATGACCTGGTCCGCGGTGTGCACGGGCGCGAAGATCATGTGGGTGCGCACCTCGACCGGGACCTCCTCGAGGTCGCCCTGGTTCTCCGCGGGCAGGATGACGGTCTTGATGCCGGCGCGGTGCGCGCCCAGCACCTTCTCCTTGACGCCGCCCACCTTGAGCACCTGGCCGCGCAGCGTGATCTCCCCGGTCATGGCGAGGTTCGCGCGCGCCTTGCGCCCGGTGAGCAGGCTGACGATGGCGGTGCACAGCGCCACGCCCGCGGACGGGCCGTCCTTGGGGATGGCGCCGGCCGGCAGGTGCACGTGCAGGTCGGCGTGGTCGAAGAACTCGGGGGCGATGCCGAACTCCGCGGCGTGCGAGCGGATGTAGGTGAGCGCGGCCTGCGCCGACTCGCGCATCACGTCGCCGAGCTGCCCGGTGAGCAGGAGCTGGCGCTGGCCGGGCATGATCGCGGCCTCGATGGTGAGCACCTCGCCGCCCACCGGCGTCCAGGCCAGGCCGAGCGCGGCGCCGGGCGCGTCGATCGTGGTGGTCTCGTCCTTCTGGTAGCGCTCGGGGCCGAGCAGCTCGCGCGTGCGCTCGGGGCCGATCTGGTGCGGAGCGTCCTTCCCCTCGGTGATCTCCTTCGCGGTCTTGCGCATCAGGTTCGCCAGCTCGCGCTCCATGTTCCGCAGGCCGGCCTCGCTGGTGTATTCGTGGATGACCTTGAGGATCGCCTCGTCGCTGAAGCCCAGCTCCAGCACCTCGAGCCCGTTCTCGCGGATCGCCTTGGGGATCAGGTGGCGCTTCGCGATCTCGAGCTTCTCGATGTCGGTGTAGCCCGAGAGCCGGATGACCTCCATGCGGTCGCGCAGCGCCGGCGGCACGGTGTCCAGGATGTTCGCGGTGGTGATGAACAGCACCTGCGACAGATCGAAGGGCACGTCGAGGTAGTGGTCCACGAACGCGTTGTTCTGCTCGGGGTCGAGCACCTCGAGCAGCGCGCTCGACGGGTCGCCGTGGAAGTCCGACGTGAGCTTGTCGATCTCGTCGAGCATGAACAGCGGGTTGCGCGAGGCGGCGCGGCGGATGCCGCGGATGATGTTGCCGGGCAGCGCGCCGATGTAGGTGCGGCGATGGCCCCGGATCTCGGCCTCGTCGCGCACCCCGCCCAGCGACTGGCGCACGAACTTGCGGCCGAGCGCGCGCGCGATGGACTGCCCGAGCGAGGTCTTGCCGGTGCCGGGCGGGCCGACGAAGCACAGGATGGGCGTGCGCGCGTCCTTCTTGAAGCGCCGCACCACCAGGTACTCGAGGATGTGCTCCTTGATGGTGTCGAGCCCGTAGTGGTCCTGGTCGAGCACCTGGCGCGCGTGCTTCAGGTCGAGGTCGTCCTCGGTCACCACCGCCCACGGCATCTCGACCATCCACTCCAGGTAGGTGCGCGCGACCGTGTGCTCGGCGGCCTGGGGCGGGATGTTCTGCAGGCGCGCCAGCTCGCGCTCGGCCTCCTTCTTCACGTCGGGCGGCATCCCGGCCTTCTCGATCTTGGCTTTCAGCTCCTCCATCTCGCGCTGGTTCTCGTCGCCCTCGCCCAGCTCCTTGCGGATGGCCTCCATCTGCTGGCGCAGCAGGAACTCGCGCTGGTGCTGGTCGAGCGACTCCTGCACCGAGCTGCGGATCTGCGCGCCCACCTCGAGCACCTGCAGCTCGCGCGCCAGCAGGTCGGTCAGCAGCCGCAGCCGATCGTGCACCTTGAGCGTCTCGAGCAGGTGCTGCTTGTCCTCGGACGGCAGCTCGATCAGCGAGGCGATGAAGTCCGCGACGTGTCCCGGTCCGGGCTGGTTGCACGCGCTGGCCACCGCCTCGTCGGGGACCGAGGGGATCAGCGCCACCATGCGCTCGAACTGCTCGGTGACGTTCTTGACCAGCGCCTGGGTCTCGACGCCGGTGTCGCTGGTCTCGCCCAGGGCCTCGAAGCGCGCCTTGAGGTAGGGCGTATCGGCCACCGGCTGCACCAGCCGGATGCGCGCGACGCCCTGCACCAGCACCGAGTAGCGGTCGTCGGGGAAGCGCAGCATCCGCAGCACCGTGCCCTGAGTGCCGATCGCGTGCAGGTCGTCGAAGGTGGGCTCCTCGACCGTGCCGTCCTTCTGCGCGACCACCGCGATGGTGCGGTCGCCGGCCATGACGTCGTTGAGCAGCGCGACGCTGCGCTCGCGACCGACGTTCAGTGGCAGCAGCGCGAACGGGAACAGCACGGTGTGCCGCACCGGCAGCACCGGCAGCTCGCGGATCGAGCCGGGCTCGGGCGTGCCGGTCTCGGGCGCGCTCCCGGACTCGGCCGCCACCGTGATCTTGCGGGCGCGACCGGCCATCAGATCCTCCTCATGGGGAGCGCGGCGCCGCTCGCTCATGAGGTTCCCTGCTCTTCGATCGGCACCTCGGTGCGCTGCGACAGCGGCGCGGGCCGGAGGCGGATCTCGAGCATCCCGTCGCGGTAGATCGCGTCCACCTTCGCAGGGTCGGCCTCCCAGGGCAGCTCCACCAGGCGGTGGAAGTCGCCGAAGTAGATCTCCGCCCGGTGGTAGTGCGTGCCCGCGGATTCCTGCGGCGGGTCGCGCCGGCCGCTCACCTCCAGCACGTTGCCGCGCAGCTGGACCTTGACGCCTTCGCGGGGCACGCCGGCCAGCTCGAGGATGACGCGCGCGCCGTGCTCGGACACCACGAGGTCGGCGGGCGGGGACCAGCGGGGCTCGGCGAAGTGCGACGACGGATGCCGGTGGTAGACCAGGTCGTGGAACAGCCGTTCGACCTGGCGCTGCAGGCTCTCGAGGGGATCCTGGGGATGCTTGGGCATTGACCGGCTCCGTGGGACCGCGACGCGCGAAGCCTAGCGCAGGGTGGGAGGGTGGGCAAACCCGCGACAGCCCGCGACAGCCCGCGCGGCAGCCCGCGATAACGACCTGCGACAGCGACCCGGGACAGCGACCGCGCGACAGCCGTGACGGCCCGAGATGCAGCTGCGGGAATGCTGTCACGAGCGGGTGCAGAAAGGGCTGGAGGCGTGACCGGTGCGGGGCTAATGTTAATGTCAAGCAATGGTCAGGCCGCATGGGAGCCTCCCGGGCAGCCGGCGACTTCGGAGGAGGAGCCGCCGGGCCGATTCGTAGCGGGCGCGGCGCGGAGCCTCGGGGTGACGAGCCGACGCGCCTGCATTCGATCGCAGTGTCAGGACCACGTTCGCGTTCCTTCCCCACACCTGCGTCCTGCCTGTCGGGCGGTGCTCCGGCGGCCGGCGCGCTTCCAGCGAGGGCCGCATCCATGTTCAAGCCTCACGTGTTCCGCGCGCTGTACGTCGCCCTTCTCGCGCTCGCTCTCGTTCCCCGGTTCGCGTTCGCGGCCTGGCCGAACAGTCCCTACACGAACCTGCCGCTTTGCACCGCGGCGAACAACCAGCAGTACCCCACGATCGTCGCGGACGGCGCGGGGGGCGCCATCGTCACCTGGCATGACTATCGCAGCGGCACGAGCTACGACATCTACGCCCAGCACGTGCTGGCAAGCGGTGCGGTGGACCCGGCGTGGCCCGCGAACGGTCGCGCGCTCTGCACCGCGGCGAACAACCAGTACTACCCCACGATCGTCGCGGACGGCGCGGGCGGCGCCATCGTCACCTGGTACGACCTTCGCAGCGGCACGAACTGGGACATCTACGCCCAGCACGTGCTGGCGAGCGGTGCGGTGGACCCGGCGT
>JACRPT010000063.1 GCA_016223045.1 Candidatus Eiseniibacteriota bacterium | reverse complement strand
CTGCGGCGAGGCCTTCGCTCGTGCGGCCCCACGGCACCGGGCGAGCGCCGCGATGCAAAGCGCACGACGCGCATGTCGTGCCGGCGTCAAGACTGTGCCGCCCCGCACTCCGCGCTTGCCGCCGTCGCCGTCCGGCCTCTAGCATCGAGGGGTCGCGACGGCCGAAGACGCTCGCCCGCCCTGCAGCGCCCGCGGTCGCATCCCCACGGAGGCCCCTCCTTGAGATCCGCTGCCTCGGGCTGCGCGCTGCCGCGTCGCGCGGCCGGTTCCCCGACCCGGGCGCCGCGGCGCGCTGCGGCCGGTGTGGCGCTGTTGTGCCTTCTCGCCGCCGCGCCCGCGCCCGCGGTCGTGCTGCCGCCCGACTTCGTGTCCGAGAACGTCACGCCCGACGACACGTTCGACACCCCCGTGGGCATCGCGTTCATGCCGGACGGGCGCATCCTGGTCGCGGAGCAGGCCGGTCGCGTTCAGGTGATCCGGGACGGGGTGAAGCTCCCGACTCCGATGTGGGACGGGACCGGCGAGGTGCTCCAGATGGGCGACCGGGGCCTGCTCGGCATCGCGGTGGACCCGCACTACGCGCTCAACCACTACCTCTACCTGCTCTACACCGTGGACCCGGACTCGGACGCGGTGGACACCAACATGGTCGCGTTCGGCCGGCTGACGCGCTACCAGGTGAGCGGGACGGACTCGAACCTGGTGGACCCGACGACACGCGCCGTGCTGATGGGCGTCACCTGGCCGAAGGGTCCATGCTCGGGCTCGATCACGCATGCCATCGGCTCGCTGCGCTGGGGCGCGGACGGCAGCCTGCTCGTCTCGGCGGGCGAGGGCGCGGAGTACTCCCGCGTGGACGCGGGCGGGCTCAAGCCCGCGCTGTTCGAGCCGGGTCGGACCGACCCCTACGAGGACATCGGCGCCTACCGCGCGCAGTTCGTGGGCTCGCTCGCGGGCAAGATCCTGCGCCTGGATCCGGCCACCGGCCGCGGCTACCCGAGCAACCCGTACTGGAACGGCGACCCGGACGCGCCGCGCTCGAAGGTGTGGGCCTACGGCCTGCGGAACCCGTACCGCTTCAACGTGCGGCCCGGCACCGGGGCCGGCGATCCCGCGCTCGGCAGCCCCGGCACGCTCTACATCGGCGACGTGGGCTGGGGAACGTGGGAGGAGGTGGACGTCGCGAACCAGCCGGGCATGAACTTCGGCTGGCCGTGCTACGAGGGCTTCGCGTCGAACACGCAGTACCTGAGCGGTCCGCAGCCCTCGCACTGTGCGTGCGGCGGCTGGCCCAGCTCCGAGGACCCGGTGGCGCCGACCCCGCCCATCGTCGTGACCAACCACCTTGACGCGAGCCAGAGCGTGCCACCGGGCTGGCGGGGCAGCTGCGTCATCGGCGGCACGTTCTACAGCGCGCGGCGCTACCCGCCGCCCTACCGCGACGGCTTCTACTTCGCCGACTGCGTGATGAAGACCATCCGCGTCGCGCAGACCTCCTCCACCGATTCGCTGCTCCAGGTGCTCGACTTCGCCTCCGACGTGAGCGAGGTGCCGGTGGACCTCATCGCCGACCCGGTGAGCGGCGATGTCTTCTACACCGGCCTTTCCACCGGACTCGTCTACCGCATCCGCTACACCGGAACGGTGGCCGCGGAGCCGGGGGCGTCCGCTGGCGTGTCGCTCTCGAACGCGTTCCCCAACCCGACGGGCGGCCGCGCGGCCATGGAGCTGGCGCTGTCGAAGCAGGCGCGTGTCGGGTTCGCGGTGCTCGACGTCACGGGCCGTGCGGTGTGGAGCGCGCCCGCGCGCGAGATCGGCGCGGGCCGGTGGACGCTCGCCTGGCCGGGCGAGGACCGCGACGGTCACCCCGCGACGCCCGGGCTCTACTTCGCGCGCGCCACTGTGGAAGGGAAGACGCTCGTGAGGAGATTCGCGCTGGTGAGATGATCTCCGCGCTATCGAGCGCCGCCAGGGGAAGGCAGCGATTCGAGGGCCGTTGCGGCGCACAGCTGCGCGGCTCCGAGCCCCTCACCGCGTCGCACGACCTCTGCGGCCGCCCATAGCGCCGTGGTCCACGGCGCCCGGGCAGGCGCGGTCCGCGGCGCCGCCCGGCGCGGATGTGCCCGCGGGCGCGTGCACTGCGCGCTCCCGCATCGTCTTGGGCGATCCTGGACGCCCCCGTCCCGGTCGGGGCCCCCTGCGTTCCCGGCCTCCGAAGGTCGTTGCCTCCGCCGCCGCGCCGGGTGGAGACTTCGCCCGTCCCCGAGTCATTCGACCGGGTCGCGTGCAGATGGAAGGAGGCAAGCCATGAAGGACCAGGTCAGCCGCATCGAGTACTTCGCGCTCACCATGGACGACCGCGCCGGGGAAGGCGCGCGCCTCGGCAAGAAGCTGGCGCAGGAGGGCGTGAACCTGCTGGCGCTGTCGGCGTTCCCGGTGGCGGCGGGCAGGACGCAGGTGGATCTCGTGCCGGAGCATCCCGAGAAGCTCACGAAGGCCGCGAAGAAGCTGGGGCTCGCGCTCGGCGAGCCGAAGGCGGTGTTCCTGGCGCAGGGCACCGACCGGCCCGGCGCGCTGGGCGACGTGCTGGACCGGCTGGGGAACGCCGGCATCAACGTGCGCTCGACCACCGCGGTGTGCGGCGGCGGCAACCGCTACGGCGCGTTGATCTGGGTGAGCCCGGCCGATGTGGAAGCGGCCACGCGCGCGCTGGGCGCGACCACCATGGCCACGCATCACTGACGATCGCGCTTTCCGATGCCGAATGGTTGCGGCCCGCGTCGCCTTCCCGGCGCGGGTCGCGCCACGTCCGCTCGGGTCCGTGCCACGTCCGCTCGGACCGCGCGTGCGACATGCCGCGGCCGGGCCGCTCGGGGCATCCCGGGGGCGCATGCCTGCCGGGCGCGTGTCTCATCTGCCCGACGCGCCCGGTGAGGGGCCCGGCTACCGCTCCGCGAGCCTCACTGCCGGCGGGCCCAGCTCGAACCATACCAGGCTGAAGCCGTCCTCGCTGCGCCACACCCGCACGCGCGCGAGGTTCCACTCCGGGTTCCGGACCGCCTGCTCGGGATGCGCGACCACCTCGGTCCAGCCGGGCCACGCGCGCGATGGGTCGCGGAACACCAGCAGCACGTGGCGGAACTCGAGCCGGCGCCGGCACGACTCGAGGTCGCCGGGAGAGAGCGCGAGATGCAGGACCGGGCGGCGCGCCTGCCACGCCAGCGCCGGCCCGAGGTTGCTCATCACCGGCTCTCCCGCGGGGATCTCGCGGTTCATGAGCACTGAGATCTGGAGCAGCGTCAGCGTGCCCGGCACCCCGCGCTCCTGCGAGGTGGCGGCGGCCTCGGCGTTGGCGCGCGCGCTCTGGAACCCGCCCCAGCCGAGCGCGAGCAGCGCGGCCACGATGTGGAGCGCACGCGCCGCGGCGGCCGGAGCCACCGGCGGCTGGAGCCGCGCCACCAGCGCCCACAGCGCGAGCAGCCCGGCGGCCTCGCAGGCGACGCGCGCGGGGAACACGTAGCGCAGCCACGGGATGCTCACCGCGGCGAGCGCGAGGCTCAGCCCGAACGCGGCGAGCACGGCGAGCGCAGGCACCGCGAGCGCGCGCGGCGGCCGCAGCGCCACCAGCCAGGCCACGATCGCGCCGAGCCACAGCGCGCGCGGTCCGGTGAGCGAGGCGAGCAGCAGCGCCGGGAGGTTGCGCAGGGTCTTCGCCGCGAGCAGCTTCGCGGCGGCGAACCCGGCGGGGAGCGGCGGCAGCTCGGGCAGGTGGTAGAGCGAGAACCAGGTGCGGCCCTCGACCCCGTCCCACACGACGAAGCGCGTGAGGTCCCAGGAGGGCGAGCCGAAGGCGCGCCACTTGTACCACCACCACGGCACGAGCGGCAGCACGCAGCCGGAGAGCGCGAACACCAGCACGCGCAGTCGCCGCCCCCGCGGCGCCAGCATCGCCGCGGCCAGCGCCAGCACCGGCGCCAGCCACAGCATGTTCGCGCGGAAGCTCCCGGTGACGCCGAGCAGCAGGCCGAACAGGAGCGGCCGCCGCGGCGCCCACCCGAACGCCAGGCCCACGACCGCCGCGAGCAGCCCGAGCGTGAACGGCAGCTCGGTGAAGCCGCTGGTCGCGAAGTGCTGGGCCTCGGGATCGAGCAGGAACATGAAGCCGAGCGTGAACGCGGCGGCGGTGCGGCGCGGCCCGGGGAGATCGGGAGCGTGGCGGCGCAGCAGGCGCGAGGCCGCGAAGGCCAGCAGGGTCGCGATCGCCAGGTAGCAGAGGATCGGCAGCAGGAGCACCAGCCACTCGCGCTCGTCGGGCCGGTAGAGGTGCGCGAGCTGGCGCCCGCCGAGGCTCGCCTCGCGGGGCGCCAGCTTGAAGATCGCGGCCTCCACCAGCACCAGCCCGGGCTGCACCACCGCCAGCGGCCACGGCGGGCGGGCGTGGCGCGACAGCTCGAGCGGCAGGGCGAAGGTGGTGGCGAGGCGGCCGTGGGAGGCGAGCTCGCGCGCGGCCAGCGCGTACTGCGAGGTGTCGTAGTTGAGGACGGGCGAACGGCCGCCGAGCCCCCACGCGTTGGCGTGCAGGAGCCAGAGCGTGCCCCCGGTGGCGATCATCACCAGCGTGAGCGTGGCAGCGACGAGCGACCTCCGTGTCCGACCCACGCGGCGAGACTATCCGCAACGGTGCGGTGCCACAACCGGGCGCGGGAAGTCGCGTGCGGGACCTGGCAGCCGCGCGCGATCAGCAACGGTGCGGTGCCACAACCGGGCGATGCGGCTCCAGCGCGGCTCGCCGGCGGCGCCTGGGGAGTGAACGCTCGACATATCCTCTCGGCCGATTCATGCAGGCAGGCCCGGGCCCGCCTGAGAGCAGCGCCGCGCCGAAAGGAGCGCCCAACGACCCTTGAACCGCGGGTCACGGGGTTGTAGCGTGGCGGCTCCCGTCACCCGTCCCCGCGAAGGGCTTCTCTCATGGTCGAGTCCTACGCATCGCGCGATGTCACCGCGGCACCGTCAGCAGCGGGCGCCGCGCGATTGTGCGTGGTTCGCGAGCGAGCAACGCAAGCAGCGCAGCCCCCGCGGCTCCTGGAGCAGGTGCGACGCGCCGTTCGGATGCGGCACTACAGCCGCCGCACCGAGGAGGCGTATCTGTTGTGGATCAGGCGCTTCATCCTGTTCCACGGCAAGCGCCATCCGTCCGTGCTCGGTGCCGCGGAGGTGACCGCCTTCCTGTCGAGCCTGGCGGTGGACCGTCGCGTGAGCGCTTCCACCCAGAACCAGGCGCTGAGCGCGATCCTCTTCCTCTACAAGAGCGTCCTCGAGAAGGAACTCGAGTGGTTGAACGACGTCGTCCGCGCCAAAGCGTCCTCGCGCCTGCCGGTGGTCCTGACCCGCGAGGAAGTTCGGGCCGTGCTGAGCTGTCTCGACGGGGTCCCTCGCCTGGTCGCCACCCTGCTCTATGGCTCGGGACTGCGCCTGCTGGAAGGGCTTCGGCTGCGGGTAAAGGATGTGGACTTCGGCGCGAACGAGATCGTGGTGCGCGCGGGCAAGGGAGACCGGGACCGCCGTACCATGCTTCCGGCGAGCGTGAAAGCGGAACTGAGTCGCCATCTTCAGCCTGTCCGGGTCCAGCATGGCGACGACCTGCTCCACGGGGCCGGCTGGATCGAGCTGCCGGGCGCGCTCGCGCGCAAGTACCCGGCGGCCGGCCGGGAGTGGGCGTGGCAATGGGTCTTCCCGGCGACCCGGTACTACGTGGACAGCCTGACCGGCCAGAAGAGACGCCACCACCTGCACGAGTCCGTCATCCAGCGGGCGGTGAAGACGGCGGTTCTCAAGGCGGGCGTGGCCAAGCCCGCCTCCTGCCTGTCAACGCCGGGGTGAGAAGTCCGCTTTTCGCCATCGAGCCTGTCCTCTGATCGCCGAGATCTTTGTCCCCTGAACGCCGACTTCTGGGAGGGCAGGGGTTGGAGCGCGGATTCGACCTCCCAGGATCGCGCAGGGGCCTCGATCGCCATCACGGATGACCTGGAGGTCATGGCGCCGAGCGGTCAGTTGGCGGTGGTCGCCTCCTCGGGTTGGGGTTGGGGGGCCTGGCCGAGCAGCCCGGCGCGCCGCTTCTCCTTGAGCCGGTAGCTCTCGCCCTTGATGTTGAGCGTGGTGGCGTGGTGCAGCAGGCGGTCGAGGATCGCGGTGGCCAGCACGTGGTCCTGGAAGATCTCGCCCCAGTCGAGGAAGCTCTTGTTGCTGGTGACGATCAGGCTGGCGCGTTCGTAGCGGCGCGCCAGCAGCCGGAAGAACAGGCTCGCTTCCTCGCGTGAGAGCGGCAGGTAGCCGAGCTCGTCGAGGATGAGCAGCTTGGGGTAGACGAGCTGCTGCAGCGTGCGCTCGAGGCGGTTCTCGTGGCGCGCGCGGGTGAGCCGGGTCATCAGCTGCTCGAGGGTGAGGAACAGCACTGAGTAGCCGGCCTCGACCGCCTTCATCGCCAGCGCGATCGCGAGGTGGGTCTTGCCGACGCCAGGCGGGCCGAGCAGCACGACGTTGTGGGCGCGCTCGACGAACGAGAGGCCCGCCAGCTCGCGCACCAGCTTGCGATCGAGGCTGGGCTGGAACTCGAAGTCGAACTGCTCGAGGGTCTTGAGCCACGGGAAGCGGGCCTGCTTGATGCGCGCCTCGGTGCCGCGCTGGAAGCGCCCCCGGTACTCGGTCTCCAGCGCCTGGGCGAGGAACGCCTTGAAGTCGAGGTCGCGCCCCGCGGCCTGCTCACACACCGTGTCGAGCTGGGCCGCCAGGTGCTCGAGCTTCATCTTCTCCAGCAGCGCGGTCAGTTCCATGACGCCGCCTCGTCGTAGTCGGCGAGCCGCCGCTGCTCGACGTTGAGGGTGCGCTGCCACAGCGCCGCGTGGTGCTCCGGCACGGTGACCCAGCCGGCGCTGCGGGGCTGGAGCCGGTGGGTGACGATCACCTGCTCGCAGTCGTAGACGACCAGCTGGTCGTCGAGCGTGATCCGGATCGGGACCACCTGGCCGGCGAACGCGTCGGGCACGCTGTAGCGGTTGCCGCGCACCTCGACGTAGGCGTCCCAGCTCACCTGGCGCAGCTCGGAATAGGCGGTGTCGAAGCGCCGCTCGGGCAGTGGCGCCAGCTGCGGCGCCTCGCGCGCGAAGCGCTCCGCCACCACTTCCTTGACGGTGCCATGCACCCGCGGGTCGGCTTCCTCCTTGAGCCACTGCTCGAGCAGCTGGTTCAGGTGGACCCAGCTGTCGAACTCGCGGTAGCGGACGAAGAAGTTGCCCTTGACGTAGCCCACCATGCGCTCGTCCTTGCCCTTGGTCTGCGCCCGTGCTGGCCGGCAGGCCCGCGGCCGGAACCCGTACTGGCCGGCGAGATCCAGGAAACGCGGGTGGAACCGCGGCTCCTGGCCGACCCGATGCTCCAGCACCGCGGCCTTCTGGTTGTCCACCAGCACTTCTTCGGTCACCCCGCCGAAGTACTCGAAGCTCCGCACCATGCCCTCGTAGGTGTGCTCGGCGTCTTCCGAGTCGGTGGCCCACACGTGCATCCGCCGCGAGTAGCCGAGCGTGTTGACGATGAAGTGGACCTCGGTCTCGACGCCGGCGATCCGGGTCACGATCTGGCCCCAGTCGCTCTGCAGCTGCCGGCCCGGCGGCGTCTCGAAGCGCACCGTGGCCGGGCTCGGCCGCAGCACCCGCTGCGGCCGCACGTAGGCCTTGAGCGTCGTGTAGCTGCCGCCATAGCCCAGCGCCTGGAGTTCCCGCAGGATCACCTTCGCGTTCCACACCCCTGCGGCCAGCATCCCGTGGATCGCGTCCGCATACGGTCGGAGCTTCACCCAGCGGTCCCGCCGTGGCCTGGTGGGCGCCGCACCACGCTTCAGCGCCCGACTCACGGTCTTCGGGCTCACCCCCAACTGCTCCGCGATGTCACGCCGGTAGACACCCGCCTTCGCCAGTGCTTGAATCTCCACGAAGTCCTCCTTCCTGAGCATGCGCACCTCCGTGTGTGCTTGAATCTCCACGAAGTCCTCCTTCCTGAGCATGCGCACCTCCGTGTGGTTGGAACCCACCACGAAGGTACAAACTGCTCGGCGTTTGGAGGACTTCTTCGCCGGCGATCAGGGGACTTCTACACCCGGCGCTGACACTGCCATACGTTCAGACACTCGTTCGCGACGCATCTCCTCGAGGACGGCCACGACATCCGCACCGTCCAGGAACTCCTCGGGCATCGGGACGTGAGTACGACGATGATCTACACGCATGTCCTGAACCGGGGAGGACGAGGTGTTGCCAGCCCGGCCGACCGACTGTGAGCGTCATCCTGTGCCGCCCATGCAGTGTCGCCCGCAGCGTATCGCGGCCGAGGGACCCGGTCACCGGGACGGAGTTGCAAGCCAGGCGCGGGATTGCGGCACCCGCAGAGCAACCGCGAGTCTTGATAGGCTGGGCGGTGTATCCGGATACGTAGTTCGGCCGACTACTTGTTGAACTAAACCGCTGCGCGGTAGGCTGGATTCCCGCCTGGTGCTCCTGGTCCCTCCTCCGGCTTGACGGTCGCCTGCGCCGCCTGCCGAGCGCTCCTCCCGCTGTTCGTAGTCTCCGCTCGCATCGCACACTGACCT
>JACRPT010000062.1 GCA_016223045.1 Candidatus Eiseniibacteriota bacterium | reverse complement strand
TCACCCGCAACCATCGCCATCGGACGATGCACGCTCTGCTCGCGGCCGTGCTGCGCTGGCTCGAGGCCCGCTTCACCGCGACCGAGGAGTACGCTCATGCAGCCTGACCTCAACCTCGCCGATTCAGGCGAAACGATTTAGGCGGCGGGCCACCGCCTTCCGCGGAGTCGGCCCGGACGGGCTGCGGCCTGGGCCGGTCGCAGTCGCCCTCCACATTGCCCAGCGCGACCACCAGCGCATCCACATCCTCGAGCCACCGTCGGATGTACCAGCGGTTCGCGTTGCCGGGTTGCCCGGGGACTCGCACGGCGGCGTCGCCCCGGACCAGGTGGAACACGTGCAGGGCCGACGTGCTCTCGAAGGTCCTGTCGTCCGGCAGACGGATATCGAACCGGAAGCGCCGCACGGCGACGAGCCGGTAGTGCCCGGTCGAGTCCGGGTGCTCGGGGTCCGGGCCTTCCGTGAGTCCGTCGAGGGTGACCTTGATGCTGTCGGCCGCCGGCATCACGACCTCTCCGTCACGGGTCACCCCGTGGATGAGTCCCGAGACGACCTGGAGCTCGCGGTCGCGCGCGATGCCATCGGGGAAGTGGGAGGCCATGCGCGCGTCCGTGGTGTGGAACTGGAAGTCGCCGGTGAGCAGCGCCCCGACGTCCTCCAGCGACCTGTCCGAATAGGCTCGGCCGAGAGCCTGAAGCGCGGCCGCGGGGCCGTCGGTCGCCGGGGCGGGAGCGATCGCGGGTCCACGAGAGGGCACGCCAGCGGTCGGTACGACCAGGGCGAGCATCGCGAGAACGAATCCGGTGCCCAGCATTGGGTCCTCCAGGCCGGGGATGATCCCGGCTGCGCCTCCAGGGACTCCGAACGTCGCGGTCCACGGCGGAGGGTGGGAGTGTGGCGCGCCCACGCGCTTGCGATCGCGGGCACCACTCTAGCGCGTGCCCCACGACTGTAAAGGGCCGATCGCGGCCGGGGGCAGGGTCGGGACGTGCGCAGCACGGTCCTCGCTATCATCCTGACCGCCGCCTCTGCTTCGCGGGTACCGTCGCCGACTGTCACGGCGGCGCCGGGGTCGCGCGGCCGGCAAGGCGCCGGCTCCGGGCGGTCCGGGTTCGCACGCCGGACGGGGCCTCTTCGCCGAGGCAGCATGGGCCTCGCTCCGAACCGCCGGCCCCGGGCCCGCGCTTTCGCCCTTGCCCCTGCGCGAGCCGCGGCGGGACAATCCTCGGAGCGAGGGCCGCCTCCGCGCGGCCCGATGCTGCCCACTCGACCGGCCGGCGGCGCCGCGCCGCCGGGTCCACGGAGGCCGTATGCAGCCCCGAACTGCCTTCCCCGTCGCGTGCCTGGCTCTCGGCACGCTGGCTTCGATCCTCGCCACCGCCCGGCCCGCTTCCGCGGCCTGGCCCCACGACCCGCGCGTCAACGTCCCGATCTGCGTCCATTCCGAGTACAAGCGGAGTCTCGTCGCCTGCTCGGACGGCACCGGCGGGATGATCCTCGCGTGGAGGGACGAGCGCAGCGGCGTGGGCCGCATTTACGCGCAGCGGGTGCTCGCGGACGGCACCATCGCACCGGGCTGGCCGGGCAACGGCGTGCAGCTCACGACCACCTACTCGACGCGCGACCAGGCGGAGCCCGAGATCTGTTCCGACGGAGCGGGTGGGGCGATCGTCGCCTGGCATGAGACGTACAGCGAGGTTGACGTGGACATCTACGCCCAGCAAGTGACCGCGGGCGGTTCGCGCTCGTGGGGCTCCACGGGAGTCGGCGTCTGCACGTCCGGGGACTACCAGTACTACCCGGTCGTCGCCCCCGACGGCGCGGGGGGTGTGTTCATCGCCTGGCAGGACAGGCGATTCGGGTCGTACGACATCTACGCGCAGCACCTCACGTCCGCCGGCTCCATCGCGCCGGGGTCGTGGGTGAGCGGCGGCAACGCCTTCTGCAGCGCGAGCGGTGTCCAGTACTGGCCCGCTGTCGTGGCCGACGGCTACGGAGGCTTCGACGTCGCCTGGTTCGACCAGCGCGGGCCGTACACGTACGCGATCTACGCCCAGCGGGTGACGAGCACGGGCGGACTCGCGTCGGGATGGACGGTTGACGGTGTCTTGGTCACGGCGGGCAACTACACGCTCGACGAGCTCAAGGTCGCGCCCAACAGCATGGGCGGCGGTCTCTACGTGTGGGTGGACTACCGGGCGGGGGTGAGCGATCCGAACATCTACGCCACGAGCATCAACGGCACAGGCATGGTGGTCGGCTATATCGGTGGCGGCGGCATCTGCACGGCCGCCGGCTACCAGGTCGGGCTCTCCGTCACCCCGGACGGGGCCGGGGGGGCCTTCGCCTGCTGGTATGACGGGCGCAGCGGCTCCTACTCCGACATCTACGCGGAGCGCATCACCGGCTCGGGCTACATCGCCGCCGGATGGCCCGACGCCAGCACCGGCCTCGCCGTCTGCACGGCGGCCTACGGCCAGTACACGCCGGTCGCGGTGTCGGATGGCGTGGGCGGGGCGATCATCGCCTGGCCGGACGAGAGGACGAGGATCCGCACCGACATCTACGCGACGCACATCACCGCGAGCGGGTATCTCGCCGAGGGATGGAGCTACGACAACAACCCCATCTGCACGGCGGACCTGGAGCAGGGCTCGCCCATGATTGCGACGGACGGCGCCTCCGGAGCGGTGGTCGCCTGGCTCGACGGCCGCAACGGGAGCCTGAGCTACAGCGACATCTACGCCCAGCGGGTCGAACGCTTCGGCAAGCTCGGCGACCCCGAGCCCGCGATCGTGAGCGTGCGCGACATCCCCAACGACCAGGGCGGCAGCGTGCGCGTGAGCTGGAACGCGAGCTACATGGACGCCTACCCCGACTTCGGCGTCACTGCCTACTGGCTGTGGCGGCAGGTCCCCGCGCGCGCGGCGCTGGCGGCGCTCGCCGCGGGCGCCCGGCTGGCGGATCCCGAAGAGGATCCGGGCGCGATCCCGGGGCGCGTCTTCCGCGCCGGCGGGCTCGCGAGCCAGGCCTGGTACTGGGAGTTCGTGACGAGCCAGACCGCGAACGGCTTCCCGAGCTACAGCCTGGTCGCCCCGACGGCCGGGGACTCGGTGAGCGGGTCCAATCCCTACACCGTCTTTCTGATCGAGGCGCGTAGCTACGGCTACGGCTACTGGGACTCGCGGCCGGACAGCGGCTACTCGGTGGACAACCTGCCGCCGGCGGTGCCCGCGCCGTTCGCCGGCACGTACCTGGCGGGCCAGACCGCGCTGCAGTGGGGCGCGAACGGCGAGCCCGACCTCGCCAACTACCGGCTCTACCGCGGCACCAGCGCCGGCTTCGTCCCGGGGCCCGGGAACCTGGTGGTCCAGAAGAGCAGCCCCGGCTACCTGGACAACGCGGGGCAGCCGTACTTCTACAAGCTCTCCGCCGTGGACATCCATGGCAACGAGAGCGCGTTCTCCTTCGTGCAGCCGAGCGGGACGGTGGACGCGCCCGCCGACCTGCCGCGCGAGATTGCGCTCGCCGGAGCGGCGCCGAACCCGGTACGGGAAGCCACGACCATCCGCTGGGCGCTGCCGCGGGCGGCGCGCGTGCGCCTCGCGGTCTTCGACGCCTCGGGGCGGCTGGTGCGCGAGCTGGCGGACGGGGCGTTCCCGGCGGGGCGGCACGCCGCGGCCTGGGACGCGCGCGACGGTGCGGGACGCGCGGTGGCGAGCGGCATCTACTTCCTGCAGCTCGAGGCGGAGGGTCGCACGCTGCGGTCGCGGATGGCGGCGATTCGCTGAAGCGCATCGGGAACATCGGAGGCGGGGGCCGCGCGAGTCCTGCCATGGGCTGCGCGCTCACGCGGCCGGCGCACGACTCCGCGTTTGCCTCCGCGCGCGCGCTGCACTAGCTTGGCCGCCGGCCGACCCCTCCATCTCCGACCGGACAACCCAGGAGCAGTCCGATGGTTCAGACTCCCACGATGAAGACCAGCGTGGTGGAGCGCTTCCTCCGCTACGTCACCTTTGACACGCAGTCCGCCGAGGACTCGAAGACCTATCCCAGCACGCTGAAGCAGCTGGTGCTGCTCGACGCGCTCGCCGGTGAGCTGCGCGCGCTCGGCCTGACGGACGTGGTGCGCGACGATCACGGCTACGTCTTCGCGACCATCCCGGCGACCACGAAGAAGCAGGGCGTGCCGGTGATCGGCTTCATCGCGCACGTGGACACTTCGCCCGAGGCGAGCGGCGCGGGGGTGAAGCCGATCGTCCACCGCGCCTGGCAGGGCGGAGACATCGTGCTGCCCGACGACCCGACCGCGGTGCTCCGACTCGGGGACAACCCCGAGCTGAAAGAGCAGGTCGGCAACGACATCATCACCGCGTCGGGCATCACGCTGCTGGGCGCCGACAACAAGGCGGGCGTGGCGGAGATCGTGGCGGCGGCCGAGTACCTGGTGCAGCACCCGGAGATCCCGCACGGCGCCATCCGCATCGGGTTCACGCCCGACGAGGAGGTGGGCGGGGGCACGACCCACTTCGACGTGAAGAAGTTCGGCGCCTCCTGCGCCTACACGATGGACGGCGAGAGCCTCGGCGAGCTGGACGCCGAGACCTTCTCGGCCGACTCCATGACCGTCACGTTCCGGGGATTCAACACGCACCCGGGCTTCGCGAAGGCGCGGATGGTGAACGCCATCAAGGTCGCGGCCGATTTCATCCAGCGCCTGCCGAAGGACCGGCTGTCGCCCGAGACCACCGAGCTGCGCGAGGGCTTCGTCCATCCGTACGTGGTGGACGCGTCGGTGGAGAGGACCTCGGTGAAGTTCCTGATCCGCGACTTCGTCACGGCGGGATTGAAGGAGAAGGAGGCGCTCGTCGAGAAGCTGGCGCGCGAGACGGCCGCCACGTGGCCCGGCGCCTCGGTCACGATCCGGGTGGACGAGTCCTACCGCAACATGAAGGAGGTGCTCGACCGCTTTCCGCAGGTGGTTGAGTACGCGCGCGAGGCCATCCGCCGCGCCGGGCTCCGGCTGAACGAGCGCGCGATCCGCGGCGGCACCGACGGCTCGCGCCTGAGCTTCGTGGGGCTGCCGACGCCCAACATCTTCGCGGGCGAGCACAACTTCCACTCGCGGCTGGAGTGGGTCTCGGCGCAGGACATGGAGAAGGCGGTCGAGGTGATCGTGAACCTGGCGCGGACCTGGGAGGAGAGGGCATAGGACCGGGTTCGTCCTGCGCATCCGGCGCGGTCCGCTCCATCCCCGGCGGCGCGGTCGCGGCGATCGCGAGCCGGACGCGACCGGTACGGGCCGGCGACCGCCCGGCCGCCTGCCGCAGGGTCACGCTCCGCTCCCGCTCGGCCATCCCGGAGGTCCGCTGATGCCACGCGATCTTCTGCACGACGCGGCCGCCCGCGCGCTGCGCTACCTGGAAGGACTGGGGGACCGGCGCGTGGCGCCCGCGCCCGAAGCGGTCGCGCGGCTCTCCGCCTGGGACACGCCGCTGCCCGCTGAACCCACCGACCCGGGCGAGGTGCTGCGCCTGCTCGACGAGATCGGCTCGCCCGCGACCATGGCGATGGCGGGTCCGCGCTTCTTCGGCTTCGTGATCGGGAGCGCGCTGCCCGCGACCGTCGCGGCGAGCTGGCTCGCGGCGGCGTGGGACCAGAACACCGGGCTCCACGCCGTCACGCCCGCCACCGCGGAGCTCGAGCGGATCGCGCTCTCCTGGCTGCTCGACGTGCTGGGCCTGCCGCCCGGGTGCGCCGGCGCGTACGTGACCGGCGCCACGGTCGCCAACTTCACCGCGCTCGCCGCCGCTCGTCACGTCGTGCTCGCGCGCGCCGGCTGGGACGTCGAGGCGGACGGCCTGTTCGGCGCGCCGCCGATCACGGTGGTGGTGGGCGAGGAGGCGCACCCCACGCTCATCAAGTCGCTCGGGCTGCTCGGGCTCGGGCGCGCGAGCGTCGTGACGGTGCCGGTGGACGGGCAGGGCCGCATGCGCGCGGATGCGCTGCCGGGACTCGCGGGCCCGAGCATCGTGTGCATCCAGGCGGGCAACGTGAACACCGGCGCGTTCGACCCGGCGCCCGAGATCTTGGCGTGGGCGCACGCGGCGGGCGCCTGGGTCCACGTCGACGGCGCGTTCGGGCTGTGGGCGGCGGCGGCGCCCGCGCGCGCGCACCTGGTCGCGGGCGTGGCGGACGCGGACTCGTGGGCGACCGACGCCCACAAGTGGCTGAACGTCCCCTACGACTGCGGGCTCGCCTTCGTGCGCGAGGGCGACGCCCTGCGCGCGGCGATGGCGGTGCGCGCCGCGTACCTGCCGACCGGCGCGCCGCGCGACCCCTCGGATCACACGCCCGAGCTGTCGCGGCGCGCGCGCGGGATCGAGGTGTGGGCGGCGCTGCGCTCGCTCGGCCGCCGCGGGCTCGCCGACCTGGTCGAGCGCACCTGCCGCCACGCGGCGCGCTTCGCGGCGGGGCTCTCGGCGGCGGGCTACGAGGTGCTGAACGAGGTGGTCCTGAACCAGGTGCTGGTCTCGTTCGGCGACCCGGTCGTGACCGAGCGGGTGATCGCGGCGATCCAGCGGGACGGCACCTGCTGGTGCGGGGGCACGGTCTGGCAGGGTCGCGCCGCGATGCGCATCAGCGTGTCCTCGTGGGCCACCGCCGACTCGGACGTCGAGCGCAGCCTCGAGGCCATGCTGCGGCTGGCGGCGGGCGAAACGCACGGTCGCCGGGCGGGCCCGGGGGCCGGAGGGCGGACAGACCGTCGTTGAACCGGAGCCTCCGGGTCCGGTACAATCCTTGCGGTCCGGTCGGCGCCGCCCGCGGCACCGGCCGCCTTCTCACCCCTCGGCAGGTCGTCCCTCGCGATCTTCACCCCACCGCCGCGAGCGGGTGCCTGGCGTCGTCCATCCCGAGTACCGGCCCGCGTGCCGACTTCATGCACTTCGTTCGTCCCTTGCCCACGGCGCACCCGGGAGATCCCAGCCATGAGATGGTCGCGCACCGCCGCCCTCGCCGTCACCCTGCTCGTCCTGCTTCCCGGCGCGCTGCACGCCGCTCCGATCCCCAACCCCGGGGCCGGCATCGCCGGCGTGCGCGGCCGGAGCGTCGTCCCGCGCGTGGTGACGCTGGAGTCGCTGCCGCACCGCACCACGCCCTACACCGGACCGATCCGTGAGAGGGTCGAGGCCCACTACCCCGAGGTGGACGCCGAGCTGGCGCGGCTCAAGCAGAACCCGCTGCCGCTGACGCCCGCCGAGCTGGGGAACGTGACGTTCGATCCCAACGCCGGCGGCTTCGCGCCGCTGGCGCCGGCGATCGGCAACGGCTTCGAGGGCATCACGCAGGGTCCCTACATCCCGAGCGAGCCGACCTGCGCCGCCGGGCCGCTCAACATCTTCTCGGCCGGGAACGTGTCGGTGACGGTCACGAACAAGGACGGCACGAACCGCGTCGAGACCGACGGGCAGGTGTTCTTCGGCGTGCCCGGCGCCGAGGGCGCGATCTCCGACGCCCAGTGCTACTACGACGCGCTGCGCGGCCGCTTCGTGGCGCTGTGCTTCACCCAGGGCACCGCGCCGAGCAACTACTCGTACTTCTACCTTGCGATCTCGCAGACCAACGACGCGCGCGGCGCCTGGTACATCTACAAGTTCGACATGACGCTCGACGGGACGACCCCGACCTCGAACTGGGCGGACTACGAGGGCCTGGGCGTCAGCGACGACAAGATCGCGATGAGCAGCCAGCAGTTCTCGTTCGCGGGGGACGTGTACAAGTACCCGAAGATCCGCATCATCGACCGGGCGACCGCCTACACCGGCGCGGCGGTGACCTACGTGGACTTCTACAACTTCGCGGTGCCGCCCGGGGGCAACTCGAGCGACAACTTCGTCACCAAGCCGGCGCGCAACCTGGGCGCGGGCGACAACACCATCCACCTGCTGTGCGTGCGCACCAACGGCGGCACGCGCGTCACCTACCGCACCGTCACCGGAGCGCCCTCCTCGCCGACGCTCTCGGCGGGCAACCTGGTCACCGTGGGCTCCTACAGCCCGCCGCCCGACGCCGTGCAGAAGGGCAGCGCGACGCTGGTGGCGACGAACGACTGCCGGCCGACCGACTTCTACGTGCGCGACGGCGTGCTCATCTGCGCCTGGCATACCTCCGCGAACTTCGGCGGCACGGTCTCGGCGCTCCGCCTGTTCCGCATGCGCACCAGCGACCGCGCCGTGCTGACCGACGAGACCTACGGCGCGACCGGGACCTTCTACTACTACCCGGCGGTGACCGTGGATTCGGTCGGCACCATCTTCCTCGGCTTCGACCGCTCGAGCTCGACCGAGTATCCGTCGTGCTACGGCACCGGCAAGCGCCGCTCGGATTCCACGATCGAGCCGAGCGCGCTGCTCAAGGCGGGCCTGAGCGCGACCGCGCAGAGCCGCTGGGGCGACTACACCGGCATCGACCAGGACTACTCGCAGTTCGGGCCGTCCAACTCGACGGCCTGGTACGCGGGCCAGTGGACCAAGGGCACGAACACCTTCGGCACCTGGATCAACAAGCTCACCTTCAGCTACGGCGTGGTCGCCGGCAGCGTGCTCGACGACTGCGACGGCAGCACCGGCACCACCGGTGACCGCAGCGCGCTGGCCGGGGTCTCGCTCGCGCTCAAGCAGGGCGCCACCACGCTGGCGACCACGACGACCGACGTCTCCGGCAACTACAGCTTCGGCTACCTCGAGTCCGGCACCTACGACGTGGTGGTGACGCCGCCGGCGGGTGGCGCGGCGGTGGACGCCATCCCGGGCAGCGGCGGCACCTCGCAGACGCGCATCAGCGCGAGCGACCTGCAGGTCGTGCTCACGAACGCTCAGACCTCGAGCGGCAACCAGTTCCTGGTGACCAGCACGCACGCCGCGCCGCTCACGAGCGGCATCGCGCCGAACACGAAGAACGTCGGCGATCCGCCGTTCCCGATGACGGTGAACGGCTCGAACTTCGTGCGCTGCGCCGTGGTCCGGCTGGACGGCAGCGACCGCGTCACCGCCTGGGTGAGCGCTTCGCAGCTCACCGCGACCATCCCGGCCTCGGACATGACGACGGGCGGGACCCACGCGATCACGGTGTTCAACCCGGCGCCGGGCGGCGGCACCTCGAACAGCCAGACCTTCACGGTGACGGGCGGCGACGTGACGCCGCCGGTGGTCACCATGACCGCGCCCAACGGCGGCGAGACCTGGAAAGCGGGCTCGACGCACAACATCACCTGGACGGCCACCGACGCGGTCGGCGTCACCGCGGTGGACATCGCCTGGTCTTCCGACGGCGGTGCGACCTTCCCGAACGCCATCGCCACCGGGATCGCGAACAGCGGCAGCTACGCGTGGCCCGTGCC
>JACRPT010000024.1 GCA_016223045.1 Candidatus Eiseniibacteriota bacterium | reverse complement strand
CGCCGCCACCACGCCCAACGGCGACGTGTTCCGCTGGAACGGCTGGGTCACCGGCGTGCCGGGGTCCGGGCGGCCGGGCGACCGGGTGTCGCTCTCCCCGGCCGTGCCGAACCCGACGCGCTCCAGCGTGGCGCTGAGCTTCCGGCTGCCGCGCGCCGGACGGGCCGTGCTCACCGTGGTGGATCCGCAGGGCCGGCGCGTCCGCGGACTGCTCGACGCGCGGCTGGAGGCCGGCGCGCACGCCGTCACCTGGGATGGCCGCGACGACGCCGGGGCCGAGACCGCGGCCGGCCTGTTCTTCCTGCGCGTGGACTTCGGCGGCCGCTCGTTCGCGCAGAAGCTGGCGATGCTCCGATGAGCCGCACCGGTCCGGGTGAGGGGACGAGCCGGCGGACGACGGCCTTCGCGGCCCCGGCGCGCTTCTTCGTGGCGCTCATCGCGCCTGCGTTCCTCGGCGCCTTCGTCACGACGGCCGGCGCGCAGCTCACGCTGCTCAAGACCGTGACCGTGACCACGGCCGAGCAGGGCGGCAGCGCGCGGCCCGAGGTCGTCGCGACCGCCGATCGGACCTTCGTCCTCTATCTCGGCGACATCACCTCCGGCGAGAACCGGACGTTCAGCCTGAAGCTCTACGACGGCAGCCTCGACAGCGTCCTCGCCACGCGGGTGCTGGTCTCGAGGACCACCGCGTACGGTTCTCCCACCGACATCCGGGTCGCCGCGGACGGCCAGTACCTGCAGGTGTTCTACGAGACCCACAAGCCGACCTCGCCGACCACCGCCGTCACCTACCTGTGGGGCGCGCGGTACACGCTCGACGACAGCTTCACCCGGGTCGCCTACACCGCGACGCCCATCACCAGCAGCAAGCCCATGGCCGAGCTTCCCGAGGGCGGCGAGCTGCTTGACGACCCGGCGCCGCTCGTCGGGCCCGGCTCGGTGTTCGTGATCACGCGGCTCAAGTACTCGCTGGCGACTACGGCTCCCACGACCTACCGGGTGCGCGAGTTCAGCAAGGACTCCCTGGCGCTGCTGTCCCAGTTCGACCTCGACCTGTCCGCCGTCGCCAACGGGCGGGGCCGGGTCACCAGCCTGCTCCGCTCGAACGGCGTCATCCGGATGGCGCTCGCCACCACCGTCTCGGACGTGGGACTCAACGACGCCGTAGATGACGGGGCCATCTCGGACCTTGCGCTGGTCACGCTGCGCGAGGACTGGACCCTCGATCCCCAGGACAGCGTACGGATCATCTCGACCGAGCCGAACGACCGGGAGAACTACGTCACCGGCCTGAGGACCGACGGGGAGTTCTTCTACGTCACCTACAAGCAGGCCGTGGGCATCCCCCCGACCGGGGAGCAGCGCGCCTGGATCAAGATCTTCGACGGAGGTTTCCGGATGGTCCACCAGGAGCTGATCCGAACCACTGTCTGGGGTCCGGGCGGAGGAGAGATACGGCCGTCGCTCGAGGTCCGGGGCAACCGGATCTTCTCGGGTCAGAGCGCCGGAGCCTCGCTGGGCAGCGGGAACGCGCAGGTGCTGGTGTACGAGGTGGCGACCACGTCCGTGCCCGGCGAGGAAACGCCGCGCACGGGGATCGCGTTGTGGCAGAACCGTCCCAACCCGTTCCACGGGACGACCGCGATCCGCTTCACGCTCGCGCGGCGCGAGCGCGTGACCCTCAAGGTCTTCGATGCGCTCGGCAGAGAGGTGGCAGAGCTGCTGGACGCGGAGCTGAACCCGGGCCAGCACACGGTCCCATTCTCCGCCGGGACCCTGCAGGCGGGAGGTCTGCCGAGTGGCGTGTACCTGTACCGCCTCACCGCCGGCGGTCTGGCCGAGACCAGAAGAATGGTCTTCACGAGATGAGAGGGCCGTCCATGCCGACACAAGGCGAGAGCCTCCCGGTCATGCCGGCGTCGTGCTGCTCCACCTCGGTGCGCGGCCGGACGCGCGCGCGCCCCGGCAGACCGGCCACGCCCCGGCGCGCGCTGCCCATTCTGGTCTGCGCGGCGTTCGTGCTTGCGGCCGCGGCCGCCGCGCAGGGCGTGGCGCCGCATGGCGCCGGGACAGCGGGCGCCGCGGAGCAGGTCGGGCCCGCCCCGCCGCACACTGCGACGGCTGCGCCCACCGCGGCGGCCGCGAAGCCGCATCGCGCGCAGGCGGCGGTCGCCGGCGGTTCGGCGCCGGCCACCTCCGGAGTGCCCGCCGCGCCGCTCGTGGTGTACGCCGGGGCCGGGTTCCGGAGCTGACCTTCGCGGGCTCGGGATGCCTGCTCGCGCAGGCCGAGCTCTCGGGCAGGGGAGACCTCTTCATCCCCGGCGAGCTGCTCTACATCGAGCAGGCGCGCGCGCGCGGCCTCGCCGGTCCGCCGGTGCCCATCGCCGTGCTCAGGCCGGTGATCGCGGTCGCCCGCGGCAACCCGCTCCGCATCCGGGGCCTCGCCGACCTGGCGCGCCGCGGCGTGCGCGTCGGCCTCGGCGACCCGCAGTCGGTGGCGGTCGGCATCGTGGCCGAGCGGCTCCTCGCCGCGCGTCGCGACCGCGCCGCGATCCTCGCCAACGTGCGCACCCGCGCCCTCAACGTGAACGAGATCGGCAGCCAGATCGCTCTCGGCGCGCTCGATGCCGGCGTCGTGTGGGACGCGAGCGTGCCGCTCTTCGCCGGCAAGCTCGAAGCGGTGTCACCCGCCGAGATGGCGGGCGAGCGCTCGGTCGTGGCCGGCGCCGTCCTGGCGACGGCGCGCAGCCGCGGCGCCGCGGAGGCCTTCCTCGCCTTCCTCGCCTCGGAGGATGGCGCGGCGATCTTCCGAAGCTACGGCTACCTGCCGTACCGGGACGCGGCTCCCGCGGCGGCCAGCGGGACGCCGGGTGCCGGTGCGGGGTCCTCACCCGACAGCCGCTCACGTCGCACACCTTCACCCTCGCCGGCCGCCGGGACTCCGCGTGCCGGCGCGGGGAGCCGGCCGTGACCGTGGCGGTGTCGCACGCCGGCGCCGGGAGTCGGCCGTGACCGCGGTGCTCTCCGCGGCGGGCCCCTCGACCGGCGCCGCGGCGGCGCCGGCGCGACGCGCGAGCCGGCTCTTCCCCGCGGTGCTCGCCGCGGTGCTGGTCCTGCTCGCCGGCTTCATCGGGCTCTTCCTCCTCGCCAACTTCCTCTACGCCGGCCCGCACCGGATGCTGGACCTGCTGGGCGAAGCGGAGGCGCGGCGCTCGATCCTGCTCTCGCTGTGGACCAGCGCGCTCGCCACCGCGCTCGCCATGCTGGCCGGCGTCCCCGCGGCCTACGCGCTGTCGCGCCGCCGCCCGCGCGGCGCGGCCGCGCTCGACATCCTGCTCGACCTGCCGATCGTGCTGCCGCCGCTGGTGGCCGGCTTCAGCCTGCTCCTGCTGTTCGCGCTGGCGGACCGCTGGCTGGGCCGCGGCACGCTCGGCGCCGCCGGGCTCGACCTGCGCTTCACCCGGGCGGGGATCGTGCTGGCGCAGTTCGTGATCGCCGCTCCCTTCGCGGTGCGCGTGCTGCGCGCCACCTTCGACGACGTGCCGCGCCGCCTCGAGCTGATGTCGCGCTCGCTCGGACGGAGCGAGGCTTCGACCTTCCTGCGCGTGAGCCTGCCGCTCGCCCGCAACGGGCTGGTCGCGGGCACGGTGCTGGTGTGGGCGCGGGCGATCGCCGAGTTCGGCCCGATCCTGGTGTTCGCCGGTGCGGTGCGCGGCAAGACCGACGTGCTGCCGATCTCGATCTTCCTCTCGTTCTCGAACGGCGAGATCGAGCGCGGGGTGGCGCTGAGCGCCCTGCTCGTGCTCGTCGGCGTGGCGGCGCTCGCCCTGATCCGGCGCTTCGGCGGGAGGCTCGTGGTATGACGACGACGCGCCGCCGTCCGGCCCCGCTGGCCTGGGACCGCGTCGAGTTGGACCTCGGCGCCTTCCGGCTCGCTGACGTGAGCCTCGCTCTCGCCGAGGGGGAGTGGGTCGCCCTCATGGGCCCGACCGGCGCCGGCAAGACCCTGCTGTGCGAGACCGCGGTCGGATTCCTGGCGCCCACCGGCGGACGGGTGCTGGCGCGCGGGCACGACCTCACGGGCCGGCCGCCGGAGGACCGCGGGATCGGCTACGCGCCGCAGGACGATCTGCTCTTCCCGCATCTCACGGTGCGCGAGAACCTGGGGTTCGGGATGTGGCGGGGCGTGCGCGCCGCGGAGGTGGCGGCGGCGGCCGAGGGGCTCGAGATCGCCCATCTGCTCGGGCGCCGCACCGCGACGCTCTCGGGGGGCGAGGGCCAGCGCGTGGCGGTGGGGCGGGCGCTGCTCGCGGGTGGAGAGGTGTGGCTCCTCGACGAATGCACCTCGGCCCTCGACGAGGACGCGCGCGAGCGGGTCGGGTCCTTCCTCAAGACGTGGCAGGCCCGCGCCGGGGCGTCGGTGCTCCAGATCACGCACGATCCGGCAGAGGCCGAGCGGCTGGCCGACCGCGTGGTGCACATGTCGAGAGGAAGGCTGCTCGCGGCAGCGACGGAAGCGGCAGCGGGCGCGCGACCATGATCGAGGCGGGCGCCGAGCACGGCGATGGAGGCGGGACGATGAAGGTCGCGATTCGGATGACCGGGTGGATGCGCGAGCTGGCCGGCACGGGCCGCCTCGAGCTCGAGCTCGCGGGCGACGCCCGGATCGAGGAGGCGCTGCGGGCGGTGGCGGCGGCGCTGCCGCCGGGAGCACGGGCCCGGCTCGGCCGCAACGGCAGCCTGCATCCGAGCGTGCTGGCGGTGGTGCGCGACCGGCTCGCGCCGCCCGGGAGCACGCTCGCGCCCGGCGACGAGATCGAGCTGCTCCTCCCGGTGGCCGGAGGGTAGTGCGGTGAACCCTTCTCGAGCGGACGCGGCTCCGGTGGACCGCACGGCCGACCGGTACCGGCGGCAGAGGCTCATGGCAGGCTTCGGGCCCGAGGAGCAGGCGCGGCTCGGGCGCGCGGCCGTGCTCATCAGCCGCACCGGCGGGCTCGGCGGCCCGACGGCTCTCTCGCTCGCCGCGGCGGGCGTCGGCCGGATCGTGCTCCATCACGAGGGAGTGCTCGAGCCCGAGGATCTGAACCGCATGATCCTGATGGAGGAGGCCGGCCTGGGGTGCGCGCGCGCCGCCCAGGCGGAGGCCGCGCTGCGACGCTTCAACCCGGAGGTCCAGGTGGTGGCGCGGGGCTCGCGCATCACGCCGGCCGAGGCCGCGGCCTGGCTCGAGACCGTGGACCTCGCCATCGGCGCCGCGCCGACGCTGGAGGAGCGCTTCATCCTGAACGCCGCCTGCGTGCAGGCCCGCAAGCCCTACATAGACGCCGCGGTCTGTGGGGAGCAGGGCCAGATCCTCGCGGTCCGGCCCGGCGCTTCGGCGTGCCTGCGCTGCCTGTCGCCGGAGGACCCGCCGTGGGACGCCGACTTCCCGGTGCTCGGCGCGCTCTCGGCCGTGGTGGGGAACCTGGCCGCGCTGCTCGCGATCCGCGCCCTCACCGGTTGGGGCAGCGTGCCCTGGGGCGCGTACCTGCACATCGATCTCGCGAGCCTGGACCTGAGACCGATCGCCGTGCCTCGCCGGCCCGGCTGCCCGGTCTGCGGAGATCTCCAGTGAGCGCGGCGCGGACTGGAGCCCGGCGCCCCTTTGCGCCACCGACCCGTTCGAACGGTCGAAAGAAAGGAACCCACGCCATGCGCTTCGACTTCCGCGCGCCGTTCGTGCTCGCCGCCCTGCTGGGTGCGGCGTGCGCCGCGTTCTCGCTCGTCCCCGCGGCACCCGCGCGGGCCTGCGACCCGGCCGCCTGGGACTCTCTCGCCGCGCTTTCGGTCGCAGGTCTCGAATCTGGAGCGGCCGCCTTCGACGGCGGTGGCTTCGCGGGGATGGCCGCCGGACCGGAGCGGCCCACCGGCGCTCTGTCCACGGGGACCTGGAGCCACCTCATCAGCCTCGAGACCAACAACTACAACCCCGACTGCAACCCGTGGGTCAGCGCCGACGAACGTCACCTCTTCTTCATCACGTCGGATGCGGTGATGGGACCGCCGCGGCCCGGCTTCCAGGGCGACTGGGACATCTACGAGGCGTCGTGGGACGACATCCGGGGCGTCTGGGGGACGCCGGTGAACGTCGGCCCGCCGATCAACACCGCGGGCGGCGAGCGGCGACCGTCCTCGACGGCGACCGGCGACACCCTCTTCTTCAGCCGGGGGAATCAGATCCTGGTCGCCTTCCGCAGCGGCGGCACGTGGTCGAGCCCGGTGGCCCTGTTCAACGGCTCCGACCCCTGCATCACGAGCGACCTGGCCCAGATCTACTACGTGAAGCAGAATGACATCTGGCTTGCCGACCGCGGGAGCTCGATCACCGACTGGGTGAACCACCGGTCTGTCGGCCCGCCCGTCAACACGACGCAGTACGCCGAAGTGCGGCCGTTCATCACGCACGACAAGACCCAGCTCTACTGGAGCGATTTCCCCGGGGGGCGCCCGGGCGGCTATGGCGGCGCCGATCTCTGGTTCTCCACCTGGACGGGGTCGGCGTGGGGCGCGCCGGTCAACGTCGGCCCGCCGGTGAACACCGATCGCATCACCTGCACGCCGTTCCTCACCCCGGACCGGCGCCGGCTCTACACCTCCTCGGAGTCCTACGAGGGAAGCCGCGGGACCGAGGACGTCTGGATCGCCTACCTGGACTCGATGCCGGCTCCGCGCGAGGTCGTGCACGAGCCGGGCGTCTGGTCCAAGTGCGGCGAGCTCGACGGCGCCTGGAATGTCTACGCGCTGGCGCAGCTCCCGGCCGGAGATCTCTTCGCGGCCACGTCGCCCGAAGGCAAGGTCTTCCGTTCGACCGACCTCGGCAACTCCTGGGCGCCGACCGCGCCGCTCGCCGGAGCCTCGATCGTCTACTCGCTCCTCGCCGCGAGCGACGGGAGCCTCTACGCCGGCACCTATCCCAACGGGGACGTCTTCCGCACGACCGACGCCGGCGCTTCGTGGCAGCCGACCGCCAACCTGTCGGGCGCCACCGCCGTGCGGGCCCTGATCGAGACCGCGAGCGACCGCATCCTCGCCGGCACCTCGCCGCGGCCGACCGTCTTCGCGACCACGGACGCCGGGCAGTCCTGGGCGACCCTCGCCACGATCGCAGGGATATCGAACGGCATCACCTGCCTGCTCGAAGCCAGCCAGGGCGTCCTCTATGCCGGCGGCTGGGGTCAGCCGCAGCGCTCGACCGACGGCGGCCTCTCCTGGTCCGCGGTGTCCGGTCTCCCGTTCCCCGGCGAGGCGCGCTCGATCGACGCGCTCCGCGAGATGGCGGACTCCTCCCTGTGTGCGGCCGGCTGGGTGCACGGGCACGGCGGCTACCTGTTCAGGAGCACGGACGCCGGCGCCACCTGGGACACCACCGGACGCATCATGATCGGCGCGGTGCACGCGGTGCGCGTCTACGCGCTGGACGAGGACGCTTCGGGAACTCTGCGGATCGGCTACCAGCCCGGACCCGACTCGGTGGCGCAGCGCTCGACCGACGGCGGCGCAACCTGGCAGATCGAGGGAGCGCTCACGGGCACGCACGAGGTGCTCGCCTTCCTGCGCGCCGCGGACGGCACGCTGTTCGCCGCCACCACGCCCAACGGCGACGTGTTCCGCTGGAGCGGCGGGGTGACCGGTGTGCCCGCGCCGTCGGGCGACGCCGCGGCGGCGGCGCTGTTCCGGCCCGCCGCGCCCAACCCGTCGCGGTCCGGCGTGACGCTCCGGTTCGTCCTGCCGCGACCCGGACGCGCGGTGCTTGCGCTCTCGGACGTGCAGGGACGGCGCGTGCGCGTCCTCAACGACGACTGGCTCGAGGCCGGCGAGCACACGCGCACCTGGGACCACCGCGACGAGGCCGGCCAGCTGCTGCCCGACGGGCTCTACTTCGCGCGCCTCGAGTTCGAGAACCAGGCGAGCGGGTGCAAGCTGGCGGTGGTGAGGTGAGGGGGAACACCATGGTGTCGAAGCCCGCGCTGCTCGCACTCCTTCTCATTCTGGCCGCACTCGGTCTTGGCCCTCGTTCCGCCCAGGCGGAGTTCCCGCGTCCGCGCGGCATATTCGCTCTGGACAGCCGCAATGGCACCTACCGCGATGCCAACATTCGCGACTATCCCTTCGTTGCAGGCTACGCATGGAGAACTTCGTGGGAAACTCTTGAAACATCAGAAGGCGCATACGATTTCTCATCGATCGATCACATCATCGGGAGACTGCAACCCCTCGGCAAGACGCTGTCCATCCAGATCACCGGGGAACCACCGTACATCCTGGAGAAGCCCGGCGTGACCACATACACCTACACGGACAAGTTCGGCCAGCTCAAGACCAGGGCCGTTCCGTGGGACAGCACGCTGCGCGCTCGCTACCGGGCCTTCACGAGAGCGCTGGGCGATCACGGTATTCCGAACGCAGAGGCCGGCGGGTTGCTCACGCCGCTGCGCGATCATCCGGCGCTCTATCGCCTGCTCGTGGGCGTCGGGATCGGCATCGGGTGGATCCGTGAAGAGGGTTTCGAGCTTGCCAGCTTTCCCGGCTACACGCGCAGCAAGTTCATCGACGCGATCAGGGAAGGCCTTCATGCGGTGACCGATGAGTTTCCGGACAAGTTCGCCTCCCTTGGGTTCTGGCGCGTGACCGACAACACTGCGTCACCTGAACTCTGGGAGGAGCTGCGCACCGGGCTCCTCGCCGAATTCGATGGGAACACGAATCCTCGTGTTGGCTTCTTCATGGAGAACCTGGCAGCCAGCAGGGATTCGGTCACGGGGACGGTCACGGGAAATCCGAACACCACCTTCGCCGCACCGCTCTATCTCTCAAAGGACGCCACTCACATCACCTTCCAGGCCCTGCAAGGCTGGAACCAGCCGTTATCGGATCCCTCGAAGACCGCCAACGCCGTGCCG
>JACRPT010000023.1 GCA_016223045.1 Candidatus Eiseniibacteriota bacterium | reverse complement strand
CCCGCAACCACCGCTGCCGCACGATCGACGAGCTGCTGGCCGCCGCGCTGCGCTGGCTGGAGGCCCGCTTCACGCAGTCCCAGGAGTATGCTCATGCAGCTTGATATCGACTTCTCCGAATCACGCGAAATGATTTAGCCTCCCTCTCCTTGGCCGCACTCGCGCCGCACGCGATCAGCATCGGCGATCCACAGGAGGCGATGAGATGCCCAAGTACGTCATCGAGCGGCAGATTCCGGGCGCAGGGAAGCTGAGCGCCAGCGACCTCAAGGCGATCTCGCAGAAGTCGTGCAGTGTGCTCCGAAACATGGGCCCCCAGATCCAGTGGGTCCACAGCTACGTCACGGACGACAAGATCTACTGTGTCTACGTGGCGCCGAACGAGGCCGTAGTCCGCGAGCACGCGACCCAGGGAGGTTTCCCGGCCAATCTGGTCGCGCGCGTCCACGCGGTGATCGAGCCGGTTACCTCGGAAGCCTGAACCAGGTCCAGGCACGACCCGGCGGCGAGCGAGGTCAAGCGATCTCGCTCGCCGCTTGCGAGTCTCCGGCGGCCTCCGAGTGCCGCGCACAACCCAAGACGAGAGCCGCGCTGCTCCGGGAATCGGGTAGCGAATCAGGCGCCAGCGGTCACCCGCACCCGCGGTGGTCACGCGCCCACCCGCAGCGCTTCCCCGGCGACTCACCGATAGATCGTCTTCACCGCGCCCCAGCTCTTCAAGTGCGTCTTCGTGGGCACGCACGGGTTGGGCGTGCAGGTGGTCCCGGACCCACCCGGCGTGCCACCGAGCAGCGTGCACTCGCCGGGGAACTGCATCGAGCAGCTGTTGTCCGACATGCAGCAGGCCTGCTCGGTGGGCAGCGCCAGCTCCACGCTCACGTCGTCAACGTAGTAGTAGGCGCCGCCCGGCCACAGGCCCGGGCCCGGAACCGTCGCCGTGCTCGCATCGTCGCGGAAGCTGCCAATCACGATGTGGTCCTCGCCACCGCTCGCCACCACCACACCGCTCACCAGCGTCCAGGCGGTGGAGTTGGTCAGGTACACGTTGGCGGGGCTCTCCACCTGCGGCGTCACCGCGAGCGGCGCGTAGTTGCCTACCGGGCCCACCGGGCCCACCGACAGGTACGCGCCCAGTCGGTCGATCGCGAGGATCGAGCTGTCCGCCAGCGACACGTAGAACTTCACCAGGTACGACGCGTTCGCCACGAGCGGCGAGGTGAGCGGCGCCTGCACGTACTCGCGGTAGTCCGCCGCAGCCGACAGCGGGATGAGCCCGGCGTACCCCACGCCGCTGAGTGCGGTCTGGTAGCCCTGCTCGTTCTGCGGCACGTTCACCGAAGGGAAGGACACCGGCGCGCAGGCATTCAGGTAGTCCGAAGTGCCGGTGGTCGGCGCATTCCACGGCGCGGCCTGATAGAGCTGGGTGAAGCTGGTGGGGCAGCTCACGTAGCTCTCGAAGCTGCCGTTGGGGACCAGGTTCACGGCGTGCGCGGCTGTCGGGGCCATCAGCACGCCGCATACGAGGCCAAGGGCGGCGATCCTGTCGAAGCGGAGTACCATGGGGCTGCTCCTGTCGGGGGTGGGATCGAGGTCGAAAAGCGGCCTCACCTCAGATGCTCGCCGCAGGCCTTCGGTACCGGAATCCTGCGCGGCGGTCCCCCCAACCCCGGTGACAGCATGGCGAGGGACCCGCGGTCCACGCTCTGTCGCACTCGAGGGAGAGCGGCAGGCAGCGAGCGCCCCTACCGTGACACCGCGACCGTCCGCGTCACGGCCGCGGCTCCGCTGCGCAGTCGCGCCAGGTAGATCCCGGGTGCGACGGGGCGTCCGCGCTCGTCGCGCAGGTCCCACCCGGCCGAGAACGTCCCGGGATCGCGGGTCCCGCGCTCGAGCGAGCGCACGAGCCGGCCGCCGACGTCGTAGATCGCCAGGGTGATGTCCGCCCGTTGCTCGAGCCCGAACCGCAGCCGCACCCGGCTCGTGCCCGGGTTCGGCGCGATCGGATCCAGGAAAGTGCGGGCGGGGCCGGTCGGAGCGGGAGCGGCCGCGACGTCCGAAGTCGTGAACGCGGTCCAGTAGACGTCGGGGTCCCGGAAGCGGGCGTCGCAGTACACGACATCGACGCGGTCGCCGGTCGTGATCGCACTGATGTACTCGCCGTAGTTCTGCGGTCCGGCTTCGGTCGTGACGCCCCAGGTCGAAGGGACGTCGCTGACGTCCTGCAGCGGCTCGAAGTGGGCGCCGCCGTCACTCGAGCGCGTGCGTACCAGGGTGGCGAGCGAGCTGTCGCCCATGGGAATCACGCGATAGACGAACAGCCACGGACGGCCGTAGAGGTCGACGGTCAGCGTCGGCTGCACGTGCATCGCCGAGCCGGAATCGCCGTTGGCCACCACCGGCGCGCTCCAGGATGCGCCGTGGTCGTCCGAGCGCGTCACGACCACGTCGCCGGGAGTGCTCACGCCCGCGCGCGGACACGCGGTCTGCCAGGCCAGGTAGAGCGCGCCACGGCCCGGTCCCGAGCTGCGGTCCTGCGCGAGCTGCGGGAACACCGGCGAACCGTCGGTTCCCGGAGCGTTGAACGGGCACGCGGTCCCGACGATGATGGGTGCGCTGAACGCACTGCCGCCGTCGGTCGAGCGGGCGAAGTAGATCGTCACGGTCGAATCGGTGTTGCGGCCGGATTTCCAGGCGAGCGCGAGGGAGCCGTCCGGCTCGACGACCGGGAATACCGCGTTGGCGCCGGACGTAGCCACGTTCGACGCCACCTTGACCGGTGGCAGGAAGCTCTGCGCGCCGTCCGTGGAGCGCAGCAGCCACAGGCCGCTCCCCGGATTCGTGGCGCCGGCGAACACGGTGTACGCGACGTAGATCGTCCCGCTCGCCGGATCGATGGCCATGGCCGGCTTGTCGCACGATCCGGTGAGCGGCACGTACACGATCGGCTCGCTCCAGGTGATGCCACCGGCGCCGGCCACGCCGCGATCGAGGATGACACCGTGGCGCGAAGGCTCGATCGACAGCGCGCAGTGATAGAAGGCGCCGTCCGGGCCCACGGCGAGCCACTGGTCGGCTGACCAGCGGTTGCCTCCGGGAAGCGGGGCGCCTTCGTGAAACGTGGCGCCGCCGTCGAGCGAATACGACCAGCCCGACGTCTGGTAGCCCGACGTCGGACACAGGAGCCCCCGCGTGTCGTTGAACGAGACGACGATCACGGAGTCCCTGGTCGCGACGGCCGGCTCCATCTGGCGCGTGCCGCGGCCATCGGAACAGACGTTGCGGGTGTGGACCGGGACCGGGACTGCGGCCGCCACTTCGACGGCCTGAAAGGGGATGGCGAACGCCAGCACTGCGAGCAGGGTGCCGGGCCTCATTGCGACCTCCGGGGTGGGGGATTCATGCGTGTCGCGGGCGCTCGCAGCAATCGAAGTGCCATGAAGACGTCGCGGATGACGTGTGCGCCGCGGCCGCGCCGAATGGCCTCGGGAGTCCCGTCGGGATGGCGGCGTCGCGTGCGGCGCGACCCGCTGGCTGTCCCGCGCCGTACACCCGCGCGGCGCGCCCGCCCGGAGCGGTGCAGTCCGGCTCTGCCCGCGCCAGCGCCATACAGCCGCGGCGGTCCGGCGCCGCAACAGCACGGACGGCAGCGCCTGCGTGGCGCAAGCCCGGAACATGCGCATCCAGGGGTTCGGTGATGTCCCGACCCCCGCCGGGACCATGACCTGGGGACGCATCACGGCCCTGCATCGGCAGCCGGATGACTACCGCATCCGCACGAGCTTGCGCGCGACCTGCTCGCCTTCGCTCCGCAGCAAGGCCCAGTAGATGCCGTCGGCGACCGGGTTGCCGGCGTCGTCGCGCCCGTCCCACCGCGCCTCGTGAGGTCCGGCGGCGAGCCGTCCGGCGAGGACGCTCCGCACCCGGCGCCCCGCCGGGTCCACCACCTCGATGCGGACCACGCCCGCCCGCGGCAGGGTGAAGCGCAGCGCCGTGGCGGCGCCGAACGGATTGGGAACCGGCGCCGACAGCTCCAGGCGGCGCGGCGCGCCCGTGGGATCCGTCACCGCCGTCGGGTCGAGCGGCTCCTCGAAGTAGTCGAGCAGCATGGTCATCACGTTGGTCCGCAGCTGGAGGTGATCCCACCGGTAGGGCCGTCCCGACAGGAAGATGAAGCGCGCCCCGTTCGGCCGCTCGGCGCCGCCGCCGGTCGGGCGCCGGAACACCCCGATGCCGCGGTCGGGCGTGTAGTTCAGGTCCACCTTGTAGAGGAGCTGGGTGTCGCTGCGGGTGCGCACGGTGTCGAACACCGGACACAGGCTCTGGGTGCCGAGGCGGGCGATGTCGGTGAGGCCCGGGCGCGTGGCGACGCAGTCGTAGAGGGTGGTGCCACTCAGGAAGTTGATACCGAGGTAGCTGCGCAGCGAATCCGTCAGGAACTGGTCGCCCTGGCGCGTCAGGAGCAGCACGTTCCCGCCCGCCTGCAGGTAGGAGAGGATCGGCGTCCCGAGCCACGACGCCAGGTCGCCGTGGTAGTTGTTGCCGACCCAGATCAGGTTCCGGTAGCGCCCGAGCACTTCCGACGGCACGGCGCCGTGTCCGAGCGGCGCGGGCAGGGACGCCGGGTAGCCGGCGGGCGGCGCATCGAAGTGGTCCCAGAAGTCCACGGTATAGTCACCCCAGAACGCGCGGTCGGCGTACGCCCCGGTGATCTCGCTGCCGTAGCCGGCCCACTCCACGCCGTTGACCAGCAGGATCCCCTTGTCGAACGGCGGCGCGACCACCGGCGTCACCGCGGTCTTGAGCACCCAGTCATCCGGGTCTATGGCCAGCGCCGTCGGCGCGGCATCCACGTGCAACACGAACGTCTGAGACGCCAGTGAGTCGCCAATCACGAAGGTCTGCGCGCCCAGCGCGGTCGTGACCCTGACGTCCAGCGGCATGTTGAAGAGCTGCCCGGACTGCGTCTGGTCGAGCGTCAGCGCCACGTCGTAGCCGCCTCCCGCCGGCGCGGCGGTGTACGCGTAGCGGTAGGCCGGGTAGTACTCACCGTAGATCCACTGCTGGAAGAACGCGTGGAGGTCCCGGCCGGACACCGCTTCGCAGGCGTCGCGGAAGTCCTCGGTGGTGGCCACCGAATAGGCGTGCAGCGTCGAGTACTGGTCGAGGGCCGCGAAGAAGCTCGAGTCCCCGAGGACGTGCCGCAACATGTGGAGCACCCACGACGCCTTGTTGTACGAGAGGTCGGAGCTGAAGATGCGACCCACGTTCGTCAGGTCGGGCACGTAGATGGTGCCCGCGCCGAAGTACTTGTTGAAGCTCAGGTCATCATGGTACGCGGCGGGACCCGAGACGGCCTCCGCCCACAGCGCCTCGCCGTAGGTGGCGAAGCCCTCGTTGAGCCAGATGTGGTGGAAGTCACGGCAGGTGATCCAGTCGCCCCACCACTGGTGCGCCAGCTCGTGGGCCACGACGTACTCCAGGTAGGTGCCCAGGCTGGTGCAGGTCTGGTGCTCCATCCCGCCGCCGAACAGGAACTCGGCATCGCCGTACTTCTCGTCGAGGAACGGGTACTCGCCGAAGCGGGCGGCGAAGGCGCCGATCATCGTCTTCACCTTCGCGTGCACGGCCGCCGCCCCGGCTGCATCCTCGGGGAACGTGTAGAACTGGATCGGCATCGAGTCGGCCGGCGCGTAGCGGTAGTGGTCCACGCTGGTGGCGTAGGGATAGCTCGCCACCGACACCAGGTAGGTCGCGATCGGGTGGCGCTCCTGCCAGCGGGTCACCGCCACGGTGCCGTTGTCCGAGGACTCGACGCGCGTGCCGTTCGATGCCGTGACGAGCCCGGTCGGGACCGTGACCCTGACGTCCACCGAGTCGGCCTTGTCCTCCGGCGCGTCCTTGCAGGGCCACCACGACCGCGCGCCGAAGGGCTCGGACAGGCTCCAGATCAGGTTCCGGCCGTACTTCGTGTCGAAGCCGAAGTAGCCGCCGCTCGGCGTGCCGTGATAGGTCACCGTGACGTTCATCGTCTCGCCCGTCGCGTAGGCGCGATCGAGGTAGAGCGTCAGCACGTCCGCGCTGCGCGACCAGGCGGCCGCGGAGCCGCCCGAGGTGGCGGCGTCCACCGTCATGCTGGCGGAGAGATCCAGTTCCAGGGTGGCCAGCGGGCCGCTCGCCACCGAGGCCTTCACGCTCACCGTGCCGCTCAGCAGGCGGGCCACGGGATCCAGCGCCAGGTCGAGACCGTAGAAGTGGACGTCGTAGCCGAGCTGGTTCGGCGTGACCGAGGTCTGGAGCGCGCGGCTGCGGCGGAGGGCCGCGGCCTTCCACGCGGCCAGGTAGGGAGCCACGTCGCGTTCGTCGCGCACCTGCGGCGGCGCGCCGTCCGGCGTCGGCGGGAAGAGGACGGGACGGGTTTCGGCGCCGGCGGGCGCCAGGGCCAGCAGGGCGAGCAGGACCAGAGTCCAGGCGCGAGCCGGGCGCGGCGAGCGGGAAGCGAGGCACGACATCATCATGGACACTCTCCGGCGGGAAGTGGTTCGAAGCGGGGCGCCGCGGAGGGTCCCGGCTGCCCCACCCCACCCTACAAGGTTAGCATCTCGCCGGCGTGCTATGCTGCGCGCGTCATGACTTCCCCGTCACCCGATCCGGAGTGAGGAGCCGACATGAAGCGACTCTTCTCGACGCTCGCGATCGCTGCCCTCTCCCTGGCCGCCTTCTCCCCCGCCGCGCGTGCCGCCGTCAACGTCGAGCGGCAGGGCGCCGAGAACCCGGTGCAGGAGGTGGCGAAGTCCACCGTGTACGGCGGGCTGGCGGGGCTGGTGCTGGGCAGTGCGCTCGCTCTCGCCACCGACTCCAACGACGGCAGCATCATCAAGTGGTCGTTCGTGGGCGGCACCTTCCTCGGCTTCGGCTACGGCATCTACCACGTCTCGACCCGCCCGAAGCCGACCGCGCTGCTGGAGTTCCAGGGCGGAACCCCGAGCCTGCACGCGGCGCTGCCCGTGCCCGAGCGCGGCCGCGGGATGACCATGCGCCTGGTCGCCGTGAGGTTCTGAGCGCGCGGCGCGGTCGCCCGACGCACGAACGGCCATGGTCCTGAAGCGGTTCCTCGACGCCATCCGGAGCGGTGACGCCGCCGCCGTCTCCGCCCTCCTCGCCGCCAACCCGCAACTCGCCACCACCCGCGACGGCTCCGGCATCTCCGCGATCCTGCTCGCGCTCTACCACGGCCACGCGGAGATCGCGACCGCATTGCTCGCGACGGGCGTCGCCCTGGACCTGCCGGAGGCGTGCGCGGCCGGGCGCGTGGACCGCGTGCGGGCCCTGCTCGAGGAAGATCGCACCCTCGCCGACGCGACCGCCCCCGACGGCTTCACCCCGCTCGGGCTCGCGGCGTTCTTCGGCCGTCGCGAGGTGGTGGACGCGCTGCTCGCGCACGGGACTGACGTGAATGCCGTCTCGACGAACGCGACCGGCTACACGGCGCTCACGGGCGCGGTGGCGCGCGGGGATCGCGACATCGTCGCCGCGCTGCTCGCGCACGGGGCGCGGCCGGATCACCGATACGCACAGGGCCACACCGCGCTCCACGAGGCGGCGGCGGGCGGGAAGCTCGAGATCGCGCGCCTGCTGCTCGACCACGGCGCGGACCCGAACGCTCGCACGGACTCGGGCGTGACCCCACTGGCTCTCTCGCGGGAGAAGCAGCAGGCCGCCGTCGCCGCGCTGCTGCAGGAGCGCGGCGCGGCGGGCTGACCCGCTCCAGGTCCCGCGACGGGATCCAGCTCCGCGGCCGCCCGGCACGGCACGCGCGTGAGAGCCGGCGCACCGGCGCGGCCTGCCCGCGAAGCGCGGCCCTACATCCCCGGCTTCGGCGGCTTCAGGTACCTCGCGAGGAACGCGTAGATCTCCCGGCGCCCGTCCTTCGCCAGCCCGGTGTCCAGGCGGTCCATGCTGTGGCCGCCGGGGGCGTTCTCGTACACCTTGTACTCGAACTTCTTGCCCGCCGCCTTGAGCGCCTGGATCAGGTGCTCGACCTCGACGTAGTTGACGTCCTCGTCGTTGGTGTTGGTGTGGATGAGCAGCGGCGTGTCGAGCTTCTCGACGTTCCAGACCGGAGAGCGGCGCTTGTACTCGGCGAGGTCCTGGTTGGCGGTCTTGCCGATGTGATAGGGGGCGCTGAAGAGCCCGCGGTACTCGTCGTCGTAGTAGCCCATGCGCTGCACCAGGTCCGAGACCGGCACGCCCGCGAACACGCACTGGTAGTCCCGGGGATGCGCGAAGGCCTCCATCAGCACGATCAGGCCGCCGTGGCTCCAGCCGACGAGGCCGACGCGGGCCGGGTCCACGCAGTCCAGGTTCTCGAGCGCCCACTCCTTCGCGGCGTGGCAGTCGTCCACCTCGAGCCCGCCGTAGTCGATCAGCTCGTAGAAGGCGCGGCCGTAGCCGGTCGAGCCGCGGTAGTCGGGCGCCACCACGACGTAGCCCTGCCGGATCAGCTCGCGGATGATGTGCGCCGCGTAGGTGCCCATGTCGGCGTGGACGCCGCCATGGGGCAGCAGGAGCATCGGCAGCTTCTGCCCGGGCTTCCGATCCCTGGGCACGAACGTGTAGGTGTAGAACTTGACCGGATTGCCGGCGCCGAGCCCCTTCGGGTTCTTGACGTTCGCGGGCGGCGGACCCCAGATGCGCCACTTGTCCACCACCGCGACGTCACCCACGGCCTGGGACCACGCGACATCGTCGATCGCCTTGGCCAGCTGGTCCAGCCGGTGCTGGAGGTCGTCGTTCGCCTCCTTGAGCTGGCGGACCTGGTCGGCGAGGCCCGCGCCCGCGGGAGCGTCCTGAGCGGGTGCGCGCGCCGCAACGCCGAGCAGCAGCGCGAGCAGCAGCAGGAGTCTCAGCAGCAGCCTCTTCTTCATGGCTTCACCTCCGTCGCGGGTCGTCGAGGGGAACACGGAGCGGCGATTCGAACGCCGCCGGGCACCGCTGTCAACGGGGCCCCGGTCAGCGCGGCCCTCGCGCCGACGGGCGCGGCACGGCGGCCTCACGAGAGCCCGCGGCGGGTGACGAGGTAGACCGCGAAGCTCCCCAGCCAGTGCGAGCCCGCATAGTGCTCGCCGGTCACGCCCGCGAGCCCGGCCGCGCGGTGGCGTGCGCCCGCGGCGGCGAGCGGCCCGCGGTGCGCGTGGGCATCGGGGAGCGCGGAGACGATGCCCTCGAGCATCCAGGCGCGGCTCAGGTTCAGGCCGTCCAGGTGCGCCAGCTTGCCGTCGGCGCGGTCGGTGGCTTCCACGGGCGTGAGCCAGCGCGCGGCCTCCTCGCCGGCGACGTCGGGCAGGAAGCGCTCGAGCCACGCGGCGAACTCCGCCGGCGCCAGCACGCGGCGCATCAGGTCGGCCTCGCCGAGCGCCGGCGAGAGGAAGTCGTGGCCCGAGGGCTCCCAGGCGATCGGCGCGCCCCGGTCGGCGCCGTAGAGATCGCGCGCGCGCTCCTTCACGAACAGCGCGAAGCCCTGCTCGCGCGCGCTGCGCGCCCAGTCGAGTGCGAGCCCGAGCGCGAACGCGGTCTGCGAGTGCTCGCCGCCGCGCACGGGCCAGCGCAGCTTCGGCAGCCAGTCGGCCAGCCGCCGCATCGCCAGCTCCTCGAGCGGGCGCAGCGCCCCCAGCCAGTCGTAGGCGATGGCGCGCCGCCACTCGCGCAGCTCGGCGGCGAGCTGGAGCAGCCACGCCAGCCCGTAGGGCCGCTCGAAGCCCTCCCGCCCCGCCGCGCCCAGGTAGGCGACCTCGCCGGCCATGCGCTCTCCGGTAAGGCTCGCCCCCAGCGCCTCGCCCGCGCGCCCGGCGAATGGCGCATCCGGGCAGAGGCGCGCGAGCCGCGCCAGGCACCAGTGCCCGTGCACCGCGGAGTGCCAGTCGAACGCGCCGCAGAACGCGGGCGTCAGCTCGCGCGGCGGGCGCGCGTCGTCGTCGCCGCGCAGCAGGTGCACGACGTGATTCGGGTACTCGCGCCGGATCGCGGCGAGCGCCATCTCGGCGAAGCGTTCCACCTCCTGCACGGCGACGGCCGGCTCCATGCGGACCTCCCTTCGCCCGCGCATGATACCCGCCCGCCCGCGCGACGCCAGCCCGACAGTCAGGGCGTGCGGTGCGCGCTCGGCGACGGTGCCCACGGCGGGCGCCTTGCTGCGGCACTGCTGGAGGCGCCGCCGCCGGCCGGGCGCCCGTTGCCTACGGCCCGCGCCGCCGCGGGTCGGCGGGCGGGCGCGCCGCGGGCGCGGCAGAGCGCTCGGCGCCCGCCCCCTCCCACACCCGCACCGGCGGGAAGTCCCAGGTGCGCGCCGGAGCGGCCGCGTCGAACGCCGCGGCCGCCGCGCTGCCGGCGCGGCGCGCCACCCCGCGGGTCACCACCGCGCGGTCCACGCGCACGCCCCACCACCGGGCGTCGCGCGCGCGGGCCGCGGCCCACTGCCCGGCGTCCAGATACCACGCGTTCTCGACCACCAGCCCGCCATCGGAGTAGGGGGCGCGCGACCCCGCCGGCATCAGCAGGCGGCTGTCGCGGTCGGGCAGGTAGAAGCGCAGGAACAGCAGGGCGTGGGTCTCGGCGCACACCACCAGGTCGCCGGGCCGCGTGCGCTCCCCCAGCACCACGGTCGCCCGCGCCAGCGGCACCCCCTCCGGGCCGCCGCCATAGCGCAGCCACGAGCGCAGGCCGAAGCCCACCAGCAGCACCGGGACCGCCGCGACCAGCCAGGGCACGGTGAGATCGGCGATCCCCATCGCCACCAGCAGGTGCCAGAACGGCAGCACGCACAGCAGGTCGCGCGTCACCACCACCGGCAGCACGCGCGTGGCGAGCAGGGTCAGCGTGCTGAGCGCCCACAGCAGGCTCGCGGCGCGGCGCTGCCCGCGCCGGAACAGCGGCAGCAGCGAGAGCGCCAGCAGCGGCGGGACCAGGTAGCGCGGCCCGAGCGACATCAGCCGCCACAGGTCGAGCAGGTCGCGCGGGCGCGGGAAGCGGAACCACGAGGCCGAGCCCTCGCGCCGGAACTGTTCGAGGAACACCGGCGCCTGCGGCAGGAACAGCAGCGCCACCACGGCGAATGCCAGCAGCCAGCGCCCGACCGCCGCGGGCTCGCGCCGGAGCGCCACCAGCCCCCACAGCAGGAGCACCGCCAGCGCCACGCCCGCCAGGTAGTGGGTGTAGAGCGCCAGCGCGGCCAGCGCCACCAGCCGCGCGGCGTCGCGCCCGCGGCGGTCCTCGACCCAGCACCACCCCGCGTGCACCGCGCCGATCAGCAGCAGCCAGAGCATCGAGTGGAACTGCACCTCCTGCGAGTAGCGGACGTGGACCACGTCCACCGCCATGAGCGCCGCGGCGATCAGCCCGACGCGCGGGCCGAACATGCGGCGTCCGAGCGCGTACCCCGCGAGGATGCCGCCGAGCGCGAGCGCGATGGAGAGCGACTTCATCCACAGCACGCCCTCGCCGCCCAGGTGCTGCCAGACCTGGCGCAGCAGGGGGACGAGCGGCGGATGGATGTCCAGCGCGCTGAGCCGGAGCAGTTCGGGCAGCGACCGCCGCGCCGCCAGCACGACGTAGATCTCGTCGAACCACAGCGGCGATCGCAGGGCGGTGACGACCCGCAGCGCCGCCGCCAGCGCCATCACTCCGGCCAGCAGCCAGAGGACGGTGCGGCTCGCGGGACGAGCAGCGGCAGGTGGTCGGGACACCTGAGAACCTCCGAACCGCGGGCGCACCGCGGCGCCTCCGTCCGAGCGGGGACCGCGGCGCGCCCGTCCACCCGCACTCTGAGCGGCGCCTACTTCAGCTCGGCGCCCTCGGTCGAGACCACGTACTCGGGGCGCGGGCAGGCGTGGTCCTCGGGCCTGGCCTCTTCCTTCGCCGCCTGCGGCAGCGTCGTGACCTTGCCCTGCACCACGATCCAGCGCCCGGCGCAGTCCTTCGGGAGCAGCACGCTCTCGTCGAGGCTGCGCGCGATGAACGACGCGCCCTTCGCGTCCTCGACCTCGACCCAGCAGCCCATACCCTGGCACACCGCCTTGACCTTGCCCTCCAGGCGCACGGTCTTACCGGCGAAGCGCTCGGGCTTCTTCGCGAGCTTCGCGATGTTGACCGGCTTCTTGACCGTGACCGCGGCGCCCACCGCGAGCGGCGCGAGCGGCGCGGGCGGCTCCTCGGCGGCGGCGGGAAGGGCGGCGAGGAGGGAGGCGAGGACGGCGGCGGGGACGAGTCGCGACAGCTTCATGGCGGGGTCTCTCCTTCTCCCGGTGGCCGGGCGACCCGGCGCGCGGGAACGACCCCGCGGTCCGGACCGCGCTCTCGTGAGAACCGACTACGTGCCGTGCTGGACGCGGCGCTCGAGCGACTTCCAGCGCTCGTCCACCGCTCTCTGAATCTCGGCGATCTCGGCGTCGCCGAGGTGGCGGAACCGTCCCTGGCGCCGGATGTAGGGCTCGACCGGCTCGCCCGGGTGGTCCACGCTGAAGCGCCAGCGCTCGCCGTTCTCCACCTCCATCAGCGGGAACACGCGGTTGCGCACCGCCAGGCGTGCGAGCGCGATGGACTCCTCGTCGGCGATCTTCCAGCCCGGCGGGCAGGGTGACAGGATGTGGATGAAGCGCGTGCCCTTGATGCCCTTCGCCTTCTTCACCTTCTCGACCAGGTCATCGGGGTACGCCACCGAAGCCGACGCGGCATACGGGATGCGGTGCGCCGCCATGATCGCGAGCATGTCCTTCTTGGGCCGCATCTCGGGATGCTCGGCGGGCGTGGTGGTGGTCCAGGCGCCCCACGGCGTGGCCGACGAGCGCTGGACGCCGGTGTTCATGTACGCCTCGTTGTCGTAGCAGAAGTAGATGATGTCCTCGTTGCGCTCCGCGGCCCCCGAGAGCGCCTGCAGCCCGATGTCGAACGTGCCGCCGTCGCCCGCCCACGCGATCACCGTGGTCTCCAGGTCGCCGCGCATCTCGAGCGCGGCCTTGATGCCGGAGGCGACCGCGGCGCCGGTCTCGAAAGCGCTGTGGAACAGCGGCACGCGCAGCGACGACTGCGGCCACGGGCCGGCGATGATGGACCAGCAGCAGGCCGGCAGCGCCACCATGGTCTTCTCGCCCAGCGCCTTCAGGACCAGCCGCATCGCGATCGGCGCGCCGCAGCCCGGGCAGGCGAGGTGGCCGGAGTCGAGCAGCTCCTCCCGCGGGATCCGGTCCTTGATAAGGATCTGGCTCACGGCTTCACCCCCACCCACAGGTCCTCGCGCTCGGGCGCGCGCCCCGCAGCGAGCGCGGCGCGCGAGCGGTCCAGGCACTCGCCGATGGTGTCCGGCGTCACGTCGCGCCCGCCCAGCCCGATGACGTAGCCGTCCAGCCCCGGTCGCCGCGCCGGCTCGAGGTCGTAGAGCGCGGCGCGCAGCTCCTCGGCGAAGATGCCGCTGCGGCCGGGCGAGAGGTTGCGGTCGAGCACCGCCACGCGCGGGATGCCGGCCAGCGCCCGGCGCAGCCGCGCGGTCGGGAACGGGCGGAACATCTTGATCTTGACCAGCCCCACCTTCTCGCCGCGCGCGCGCCGCTCGTCCACCACGTAGCGCGCGGTCGAGGTCACGGTGCCCGAGGTGACGAGCACGATCTCGGCGTCCTCGGTGCGGTAGGGCTCGATCGCCCCGTAGCGGCGGCCGAAGCGCTCGCCCCACTCGGCCTCCACCGCGTCGAACACCTCGAGCGCCTGCTCCATCGCCTCCTGCTGGCGCAGCCGCAGCTCCATGTACATGTCGGGCGGCGAGAGCGCGCCGAAGGCGCGCGGGTCGTTCACGTCGAGCTTGAGCCGGGCCTCGCGCTTCGGCAGGAACGTGTCCACGTCGGCCTGATCGGGGATGTCCACCGGCTCCGAGGTGTGCGAGAGGTAGAACGCGTCGAGCACCAGCATCACCGGGAGGTCCACCGCCTCGGCCAGCTTGAAGGACTGCACCGTGGTGTCGAGCACCTCCTGGTTGTTCTCGCAGTAGAGCTGGATCCAGCCGGTGTCGCGCTGGGACAGCGAGTCGTTCTGGTCGGTCCAGATGTTCCAGCCCGGCGCCACCGCGCGGTTGATGTCCGCCATCACCACGGGCAGCCGTCCGCCCGCCGCGTAGTGGAGCATCTCGTGCATGAGCAGCAGCCCCTGCGACGAGGTGGCGGTGAAGGTGCGGACCCCGGCCACCGACGCGCCGATGCAGGCGGCCATCGCCGAGTGCTCGGACTCGACCTTGATGAAGCGTGCGGGGAGCCGCCCGTCGGCGCACATCTCGGAGAGCTCCTCGACGATCTGGGTCTGCGGCGTGATCGGATAGGCCGAGATGACCTCGGCCCGCGCCAGCTGCACGCCCCAGGACACCGCGTGGTTGCCGACGATGACCTTCTTCACAGGCCCTCCCGGGTCATCGCCATCGCGCCCCGCGGGCACTCGGCGCTGCAGACCCCGCAGCCCTTGCAGTACTCGTAGTCGATCTCGAAGCGGCCGTCGCCGCGCCGCCGGATGGCGATGTCGTGGCAGAAGATCAGGCACAGCTCGCAGGCGTTGCAGACCCCGCAGTTGAAGCAGCGCCGCGACTCCGCGAGCGCCTCCTCGGGGGCGAGCCCCTGGTTCACCTCGTCGAACCCGCCGAGCGCCTGCTCGAGCGGGTGCTGGCGGTCCGCGTGGCGCTCGGCGTGGCGGAAGTGGTCGGTGTTGATGCGCTCGGGTGTCACCACCTCGTTCAGGGGCGCCACGCGCTGCACCGGGTCGTCCCCGCGCCAGCGCGTCATGCTGACGTTGCCCGCCGGGCCGTAGCGCAGCTCGGCCAGGTCGGTGCCGTCGCCCAGCTCGCCGGCGCGGATCCGCAGCCAGCGGTCGATGCCCAGCGCCGCGCGCTTGCCCGAGCCGATGGCGTACGCCACGGTGTGCGGCTGGTCCACCAGGTCGCCGCCCGCGAAGAAGGTGGGCAGACCGGTGCTCCCCAGCGCGTCCACCGCCACCGCTCCCCCGTCGCGAGGCAGCCCCTCGGGCAGCGCGTCCGCGTCCGCCTCCTCGCCCACCGCGCAGAGCACGGTGTCGGCCGGCACCAGGAACTCGCTGCCCGGGATCGGCACCGGCCGGCGGCGGCCCGAGGCGTCGGGCTCGCCGAGCGCCATGCGCGTGCACCGCAGCCCGGCCAGGCGCAGCGCGGAGCGGCGCGCATCCTCCTCGTCGAAGCTCGCGCGAATCGCCTCGAGCGCCTCCTCCTCGGGGCGGCGCTCCTCGCCCATCACCTCGACCGGCGCGGCGAGGAACTCGAAGTGCACGCCCTCGCGCAGCGCCTCGAACACCTCCTCCTCGTTGGCCGGCATCTCGGCGCGCGAGCGGCGGTAGAGCACCGTGACCTCGGCGCCCAGCCGCACCGCGGTGCGCGCGCAGTCCATCGCGGTGTTGCCGCCGCCGACCACCACCACGCACCGTCCCAACTCGGGCCTGAGCCCGTGGTTGACCTCGGAGAGCAGGTCGAGCCCGGCGCGCACGCCGGGCAGCTCCTCGCCGGGCACGCCGAGCGGGCGGCTGCGGTGGACGCCGGTGGCGAGGAACACCGCGTGGTGCTCCGCCAGCGCGCTCCACGGCAGCTCGCCGCCGACCTGCACGCCGCAGCGGAAGCTCACGCCGAGCGCGCGGATCCGCTCCAGCTCGCGCGCCAGCACCTGCTTCGGCAGCCGGTACTCGGGGATGCCGTAGCGCAGCACGCCCCCCGGCTCGAGCTCGGACTCGTAGACCGTCACGCCGTAGCCGAGCCGCGCCAGATGATAGGCGCAGGCCAGCCCCGCCGGCCCCGAGCCCACCACCGCCACGGTCTCGGGCCAGGTGCGCGGCGCCGGCGGCGGCAGCGGCGACGCGAGCGCGAGGTCGCCGAGCACGCGCTCCACCGCGTGGATCGCCACCGCGTCGTCGAAGCCGCGGCGGTTGCAGCCGTCCTCGCACGGGTGGTAGCAGACCCGCCCGGTCACCGCCGGCAGCGGGTTCTCGCGCAGCAGCAGCTCGATGGCCTCCTGCGTGCGCCCCTCGCGCAGCAGGTTCATGTAGCCCTCGATGTCGATCCCGACCGGGCAGCCCTGGTTACACGGCGCCACCTTGTCCTGGTACACCGGACGGATGTACTTCCACGAGCCGGTCCGGTTGACCAGCGTCGTGGTGGTGCTCACCGCCACCGGCGGCACGCCGTGCACGGTGTCGGCGATCGGCCGCTCGACCGGCGTGGCCTGCACCGCGGCCCGCGGCGCGCCCTGCACGGTGCCGGCGACCGGCCGCCCGCCGGGTGTGGTGCTCGCGGCCGCCGGCGACACGCCGCGCGCCGGCCCGGCGATCGGACGATCGTCAGGCATGGAGCGCCTCTCCGTTCAGGGACTTGACCGCGGCGGCAGCCTCGCGGGCCGCGGCGATGTTCGCCTCGGTGCGGTACGAGACGTCCTCGGCGATGGCCGCGCAGATGGACTCGAGACTCACCAGCCCCGAGAAGGCGGCGAAGGCGCCGAGGATCGCGGTGTTGACGATGGGCTGGGTCCTGGAGCCGAGTCCGTGGCGCTGCGCGATGTCGCCGGCGTCCACCGTGGCGACGCGGAAGCGGGCGGCCAGCTCGGGGTAGCCAGCCGGGTCACGCTCGGAGCAGATCAGGATGCTCCCGCCCGGCTTGAGGCCCGCGGTCACGTCCACGGCCTGGACCAGCGTGGGGTCCAGGACGATGAGGTCGTCGGGGTGCGTGACCTCGCAGCGCAGCAGGATCGGCCCGTCCGAGAGGCGCAGGAACGCGGTGACCGGAGCGCCGCGGCGTTCCACCCCGAAGGCGGGAAAGGCCTGGACCGACTTGCCCTCGCGAAAGAGCGCCGCGGCCAGGAGCTTGGAGGCGACGACCGCCCCCTGACCGCCGCGGCCGTGGATTCGGAGTTCGCGCATCAGATGCTCCTCGCCGGGCAACGCCATGGCCAGGCTCGGGCGCCAGCCGCTGCTGCCGCGATGCCCCGGGCCCGGGTGACTCTCTGCCATCGGGGTGACTTCGTGCCGCACGCTTCGTGCCAGAGCCGCGCCCCGGCGGGCAGTCCGCGCGCGGTCACCGGGCGCGGGGCGAGCGCTGGGATTCCACGAGTCCGTGCGCCGTGCGGCGCGGGGCGGGTCAGCGCGAGCGCCTCATTCACCCGCTGTCATCCTGTCAGGGCGAGCGGCCGGTCTGTCAGTGCCGCCGGCGCCCGGCCGCGGCCGCCCGGCGCCGCCACCTGCCCCGGGTACGGCCACGGCACGGCCGGCGCGCCCTCTCGGCAAGAGCCGCAGCAGGCCCAGGGAACTCAGCAGCAGGAGCTGCGGTTCGGTCGGGATGCGGTAGCGCATCTGGCTGAAGAAGAGGGCATAGGCGGCCGCGGTAGCCAGCGGGACCAGCGCCAGCAGCAGCCTCGCGCGCAGCGGAGCCGCCCCCCAGAGCAGGCCGATCGGAGCGAACAGCAGCACGCCGGCGAAGTAGAGCGCGACCAGCCACCGGACCTCGGTCCGGGTGTACTGGTTTGACGTCTGGATGCGGTCCGGCATTGGCTTGAAGAAGTGCACGAACTCGAGGGCGTAGTCGTGCATGTAGGCCGCGGGCTGCTCGCGCATGAGGCCCAGCTCGCGGCGCAGGAAGCGGCCGAGCGGGAGCGGTTGGAACTCCTTCCCGGTGGTGTCGCTGACCGTGTGGCCTCCTACCACCTCCGGGTCGTGGCGCGCGACGTAGAGCACGTACTGCGCCTTGGCCAGCGGCACGGCGGGGCTACCGTTGGCGCGGCGGTGGTACTGCGTCCACGAGCCCGCGGCCAGCAGCGCCACCGCCACCGCCAGCCCCACGATGGCCAGCCGCCGCGCCAACGTGCCGCGCGCGGCGAGCAGCAGCCAGACCAGCACCGCGGCGAGCGGCGCCACCACGATCGCGTCGGTGAGCCAGACCAGCGCCATCAGCACGCCGAGCCCCGCGGCCCGCCCAAGCCCCGGTCGTTCGGCGAGGCTCCAGGCCAGCGCCGTGATGGCGAAGAGCAGGACGGTGTAGAGCATGGTCGGGTAGAGCATCGAGGTGGTGTAGGCGAGGGTGGGCGCTACCGCCACGCCCAGCGCACCGAGGAATCCCGCCACCGGCTGCCCCATGCGCCGGCCCAGCCGGGCGACGAGCAGCACCAGCCCGATCCCGAATGCGGCCTGGAGCAGCCGCACGGCCTGGAAGTTCCCGACTCCGCCGAGCAGGTACCCGAGCGCCATGAAGGCCGGGTAGAGCGGCGCGCGCGGGAAGTCGGCGCCGGGGCCGAGCCCGCGCAGGATCCGGCGCGCCGCGGCGTCGTACTCTGCGGTGTCGGCGAAGTAGTAGCGCTGGCCCTTGAGGACGATCAGCACCGTCTGAACGAGCACGGCCAGGAGCACGACGAGCAGCAGAAGCCGCCCGTCCTTGCGGGGGGAGGTCGGTACGTCAGGGGGCATGGGCGGATTCTGCCACAAGTGCCGGCCGTGCGGCCATCCATGCGCGCCGGCACCGCCGGCCCGCAGCGCGGCCCCTCCCGCCGGCGCACCGACGCCGGGCGCGAAGTCCGTTGGCACAGGTGCCCCGCGCGTGGATACTCGGCCACCGGACACGCCGGCCCGCGGAGCGCGGGGTCGGCGGACCGATACTCAGGGAGGGAACCATGGATCAGGGCATCAAGTCGTACTGGGCGGAGTTCCTCGGCACCTTCACCCTGTGCTTCGCCGGGCAGGGCGCGATCTGCGCGCAGCAGCTGATGGGCCCGACCGGCCTCGGGCTGCTCGGCATCGCGGTGGCGCACGGGCTCGCGCTGGCGGTGATGATCTCGGCCTTCGGCGCCGTCTCGGGCGGGCACTTGAACCCGGCGGTGACCTTCGGCTTCCTCGTGACCGGACGCCAGAGCGTGCCCTCGGCGCTGGCCTACTGGGTCTCGCAGTTGCTCGGCGCGGTGGTGGCGAGCTTCGCGCTCGCCGCCGTCTTCCCCGACGCAGTGTGGAAAGCGGTGCACCTGGGCGCCGCCGCAGTGAGCCCCGGCCTCACGCCGCTCGGCGCCGCGCTGGTCGAGTTCGTGCTCACCTTCTTCCTGGTGACCGCGGTGTGGGGCACCGCGGTGGACGAGCGCCATCCGCCGATCGGCGGGTTCGGCATCGGCCTGGCGGTCACCTGGCCGGCGGCCCGCTCACCGCCGCCGCGCTGAACCCGGCGCGCGCCTTCGGACCCGCGCTGGTCGCGGGCTCCTGGGACCTGCACTGGGTCTACTGGGTCGCCCCGCTGCTGGGCGGCGGCGCGGCCGCGCTGGCGTATGGCAGGCTGGTGCTGGGAGGTCGCACCGCACAGGCCTGAGAGGGATGGCCACGCTGGTCCATAGCCGGCTGGCGCCGGGCGGTCGCACAGCACGGGCCTGAGCGGCGCGGCCCCACGCCCGCGGGCGCGGAGCGTTCGGTCGTGCCGCGCGGGCCTGACCGGCGCCTGCCGATTCGCGCTCGCGGACCGGGCGGATGCCCCCGCCCGGTCCGTCATTTTCCCCAGCGCGCCCGGGGCGCTTGACCGCGGCGCCACTTTTTCCGGCCCCCGGCACCCACCTTCGCCATCTCAAGCAGAACCTCGTGAGACGGCGCCAACTCGTCATCCTGCCGGGGACTTCGGCGCACGGCGCGCGCGGCGCAGGGAATCTGCCGCGCGGGGCTCGTGCGGGCATCGGACGTGCATATGGACAGGGCTCCATGGCCCCTCTACCTCCCCCACCCGGCCTCGCGCCGCGCATGAACCACGCTCCGCTGGACTTCCGGCCGGAGCGCGATCTGCCCGCGGGCTTCCCCGACTTCTACCGCCCGCTCCACGCCGAGTTCACGCCGCGGCGCGACGCGCTGGTGGCCGCCCGCCGGGCCGCGCTCGCCGCCGCCCACGCAGGCCGCCTGCCGGACCACCTGCCGCCCTCCGAAGCCACGCGCGGCGCGTGGCGGATCGCGCTCCCCGCCTGGTGCGCGGACCAGCGCAACCAGATGACCGGCCCTGCGGACGACGCCGAGCTGGTGGTCAAGATGCTCAACTCGGGGGCGCCGGGCGTGATGCTCGACCTCGAGGACTCGATGGCGAACCAGTGGCCGAACCTCGCGAGCGGCGCCCGCAACATCCTCGCCGCGCTCGCGGGGAGGCTCACCTACGAGGACCGGAAGCGCGGGCGCACCGTCGGCATCGAGCCGAGCGCCACCGTGATCTGGAGCCGGGTGCGCGGGCTCCACCTCGGCCAGGCCGGAGTGCTCCCCGCGGGCGCGGTCACCGCGGCCTCGCTCTTCGATCTGGCGCTGATCGCCTTCCAGGTGGAGCCGGCGCGGCTGCGGCATCCGCTGTGCATCTACATCCCCAAGTCCGAGTCGGCCGCGGAGGCGCGCTGGTGGGCCGACGCGTTCAAGGCGGTCGCGCGCGCGCGCGGCTGGCCCGACGGCGCGATCAAGTGCATGGTGCTGGTCGAGTCGCATCCGCTGGCCTTCCAGATGGAGGAGTTCCTCTTCCACCTGCGCGACCACATCCTGGGACTGAACCTCGGGCGCTGGGACTACATGGCGAGCCTCATCCACTTCACCGCCGCCGACCCCGCGTGGGTGCTGCCCGACCGCAACACCATTCCGCACGACGTGCCGTTCTTCCAGAACCTGCGCCTGCTGCTCGCGGGCATCTGCCACCGCCGCGGCGCGCTCGCCATCGGCGGCATGACCGCGCTCTACCCGAGCCGGGAAGATCCGGGGTTGAACGCCCGCGCGCTCGCGGTGCTCGAGCAGGACAAGCGAAACGAGGCGGCCTGCTTCATGGACGGCGCCTGGACCGGGCATCCGGACCAGAACGCCATCGCCGTCGCCCAGTTCCCGGCGCCGAACCAGCTCGAGCGCATCCCCGCGGGCGCGCTGCGCTACCCCGACCTGCGCCCGCATCCCGGCGCCGTGGGGCGCCGCTCGCTGGAGGGCACGCGCGCCGCGGTGCGCACCGTGATCCGCTACCGCAACGGCGTGCTGAACGGCCGGGGCGCGAGCCTCTTGGACGGCTACATGGAGGACCTCGCCACCGATCGCATCTACCGGCTGATGATCGCGCAGCGCCTGCGCCACCGCGATCCGGCCGTGATCCGCGACGGCGAGGGCCGCCCCGTCCGCCACACGCCCGGCCTCACCGGCCGTTGCTTCGACGAGGAGCTGGCGCGGCTGGTGGCGGAGCTGCCCCGTGGGAAGGACGCAGGCACCGCGGAGACGCTCGCCGAGGCGCGGCGCCTGAGCGAGGAGATGATCCACCAGGGCTGGTTCGATCCCGTGTAGCAGGACAGGCCGGCGATGACGGAGCGCGGCCGTGACCGCGCCCGATGACCCGGGCCCGCCAGCCGGTGGCGCCCAGACGCGAGGAGCACTCGATGAGCACCGCACCGCGCACCGCAGCCCAGATCGAGATCAGCTGGAACCGCGACCCACGCTGGCGCGGCGTCGAGCGCAACCACTCGGCCGAGGACGTGGTACGCCTCGGCGGCACGCTCCACGTCGAGCACACGCTGGCGCGGCGCGGCGCCGACCGGCTGTGGCACGCGCTCACGACGCATCCGCCGGTGCGCGCGCTGGGCGCGCTCACCGGCAACCAGGCGGTGCAGCAGGTGGCCGCCGGGCTCGGCGCGGTCTACGTGAGCGGCTGGCAGGTCGCGGCCGACGCCAACAGCGCCGGGCAGATGTACCCGGACCAGAGCCTCTATCCGGTGGACAGCGTGCCGGCGCTGGTGCGGCGCATCAACCACGCGCTCCAGCGCGCCGATCAGATCGAGCACCTGGAGCATCACGGCGCCAGCACCAACGGCAGCGGCGCGCATCGCGACTGGTTCGCGCCGCTGGTGGCCGACGCCGAGGCCGGCTTCGGCGGCGACCTCAACGCGTTCGAGCTGATGAAGGCGATGATCGAGGCCGGCGCCGCCGGCGTGCACTTCGAGGACCAGCTCGCCTCCGCCAAGAAGTGCGGCCACCTGGGCGGCAAGGTGCTGGTGCCGACCCGCGAGTTCGTGCAGAAGCTGCACGCCGCGCGGCTGGCCGCCGACCTGCTCGACGTGCCCACCATGCTGGTGGCGCGCACCGACGCCAACAGCGCGAAGCTCCTGACCAGCGACGTGGACCCGCGCGACCGCGCGTTCCTGACCGGCGAGCGCACCGCGGAAGGCTTCTTCGTGCTCCGGGGCGGGCTCGACGCCGCGATCGCGCGCGGGCTCGCCTACGCGCCTTTCGCGGACATGCTGTGGTGCGAGACCGCCGCGCCCGACCTCGACGAGGCGCGCCGCTTCGCCGCGGGCATCCACGCGCGCTTCCCCGGGAAGCTGCTCGCCTACAACTGCTCGCCCTCGTTCAACTGGTCGAAGCACCTCGACCCGGGCGCGATCGCGGACTTCCAGCGCGAGCTGGCGGCGCTGGGCTACGCCTTCCAGTTCGTGACGCTGGCCGGCTTCCACGCCCTGAACCTGGCGATGTTCGAGCTGGCGCTCGGCTACCGCGACGAGGCCATGACCGCCTACGCGCGCCTCCAGGACCGCGAGTTCGCGCTGCAGCGCACGCACGGCTACGCCGCGGTGAGACACCAGGGCTTCGTCGGCACCGGCTACTTCGACGCGGTCGCCAAGGCCATCAGCACCGGTGAGAGCTCGACCGCCGCGCTCAAGGGCTCGACCGAGGAGGCGCAGTTCTGATCGAGCGCGAGCGGTCAGGGACCCGCTCGGCGACCATCCTCCAGGGAGTCAGCAACACGCGCGCTCCGGCGCGCCGCTGACCCGGGCCGGGCCGATCGGGGCTCGCCCTGGCACCGCGGAGTCCGGCGCATCGCGACTACTGAAGCACCACCATCTTCCGCGTCAGCCTTTCCCCGCCGGCCTCGATCCGGTAGAAGTAGCAGCCCGCGGGCCAGCCTGCCGTGCGCACCTGCACCTCGTGCGTGCCCGCCGGCCGCAGCTCGTGATCGAGCAGTGACGCGACCCGGCGGCCCTGGAGATCGTGGACCGCGAGCGTCACCGGCCGCGCGGCGGACAGCGTGAAGCGCAGCACAGCACTGGAGCTAGCAGGGTTGGGTGCGTTCTGTGCGAGGGAAAGAAGCACCCAAGCCGGACCGTCCCCCACGCCCACTTCGGCATCGGTCCACGAGCGTGTCAGGGCGGCGATGCCGCGCTGTGGCTGTCCGCCGATGCTGGTGAAGTTCCCGCCGGCGCAGACCGTGCTCCCGCTCACCACCAGGGCAGAGACCGCGTAGTTCGCGTTCGGGTTCCAGGCGGTGGCGAGTCCGGTCGTGGCGTCCAGCGCGGCGATGCGGTTGCGTGCCTGTCCGCCGATGCTGGTGAAGTCCCCGCCGGCGTAGACCGTGCCCCCGCTCACCGCCAGGGCACGGACCGTGCCGCTCGCGTTCGGGTCCCAGGCGGTGGCGCTGCCGGTCGCGGCATCCAGCGCGGCGATGCGGTAGCGCACCTGCCCGCCGATAGTGGTGAAGTCCCCGCCGGCGTAGACCGTGCCCCCGCTCACCGCCAGGGCAGAGACGTAGCTGCTCGCGTCCGGGTTCCAGGCGGTGGCGCTGCCGGTCGCGGCATCCAGCGCGGCGATGCCATTGCGCGCCTGCCCGCCGATGCTACCGAACGCCCCGCCGGCGTAGACCGTGCCCCCGCTCACCGCCAGGGCAGAAACGTAGGCGCTCGCATTCGGGTTCCAGGCGGTAGCGGTCCCGGTCGCGGAATCCAGCGCGGCAATGTTGTTGCGTACCTGCCCGTCAATGGTGGTGAAGATCCCGCCGGCGTAGACTGCGCCCCCGCTCACAGCCAGGGCATAGACCCAGTTGTTCGCGTTCGGGTTCCAGGCGGTGGCGGTGCCGGTCGCGGCATCCAGCGCCGCGATGCGGTTGCGCGCCTGCCCGCCGATGCTAGCGAACGCCCCGGCGGCGTAGACCGTGCTCCCGCTCACCGCCAGGGCAAAGACAGTGCTGCTCGCGTTGGGGTTCCAGGTGGTGGCGGTCCCGGTCGCGGCATCCAGCGCGGCGATGTTGTTGCGTGCCTGCCCGCCGATGCTGAGAAAGTCCCCGCCGGCGTAGACCGTGCCCCCGCTCACCGCCAGGGCGCGGACGATGAAGTTCGAGTTGGGGTTCCAGGCGGTTGCGGTCCCGGTCGCGGCATTCAGCGCGGCGATGCGGTTGCGGCCCTGCCCGCCGATGGTGGTGAAGTCCCCGCCGGCGTAGACCGTGCTCCCGCTCACCGCCAGGGCCCACACCGTGCTGTCCGCGTTCGGGTTCCAGGTGGTGGCGGTGCCGGTCGCGGCATCCAGCGCGGCGATGCGGTTGCGCGCCTGCCCGCCGATGCTGGTGAAGAGCCCGCCGGCGTAGACCGTGTCCCCGCTCACCGCCAGGGCACGGACGGTGTTGCTCCCGTTCGGGTTCCAGGCGGTGGCGGTCCCGGTGGTGGCATCCAGCGCGGCGATCTTGTTGCGCGCCTGCCCGCCGATACTGGTGAAGTCCCCGCCGGCGTAGACCGTGCTCCCGCTCACCACCAGGGCCCACACCGTGCTGTCCCCGTTCGGGTTCCAGGTGGTCGCGGTGCCGGTCGCGGCATCCAGCGCGGCGATGCGGTTGCGCACCTGCCCGCCGATGCTGCTGAAGGCCCCGCTGGCGTAGACCGTGCTCCCGCTCACCGCCAGGGCAGAGACGAAGGGCACGGAGCCACCCGCGCTCGGGTTCCAGGCGGTGACGGTTCCGGTCGCGGCATCCAGCGCCGCGATGCGGTTGCGCGCCTGCCCGCCGATGCTGGTGAAGTTCCCGCCCGCGTAGACCGTGCCCTCACCCACCGCCAGGGCATAGACGTAGCTACTCGCGTTCGGGTTCCAGGCGGCAACGCTGCCGTCCGCCAGGAGGTGGGCCAGGTTCGAGCGCGGCAGCCCGCCGACCGCGCTGAAGAGGCCCCCGATGTACCAGCCGCCCGCGCCGTCCGAGACCGTCGCGTAGACCGACCCCGTCACCTTCCTGGCAATCGGCTGGGCGAGCCCGCCGGTCGCAGCGCTCAGGAGCGCGCCGCCGCCGGTCGCCGGTCCGACGTATGTGAAAGCCCCGCCGATGTAGATCGTGTTCCCATCGCGCACCACCGCGTTGACGCTGCCGTTCGTCATCCACATGGTGGTGTCCACCACCTGAGCCGCGGCGGGCGCCACCCAGAGGGCCAGCGCGGCTGAGATGAGCCAGGCTGCGAGCCCGCGCCCGAGGCCGAAGCCACGGCCGGTCCTCGCGCACGAGCGGAGTGCCGCGCCGCGAGCCGCTCGGCTCGAGCGCGGCGGTTGGGACTCTGCGGCCCGCGTCGCGGGCGGGGTGCTGAAACGGACACGAGAAACCGACGGGTGAGGCGCTGCGATGGCGGCCATGGGGACCTCGCGCGACGCCGTCGTGCCCCGCGGCCACCGCGGCGTCGTGAGGAGACCGCAGCGCGGGGAGAAAGTCCGCCCGCGCAGACAGAAGGCTAGCGCCCGTCCGGCCTGGGAACCAGCACATTCTCGGCCCGCGCACATTCCCACCCCGTGCAATCTCTGCCTGACCCCGGCATCGCCGAACGAGGCAAGGGCGTCTGGCAGCTCGCCGCGCGCCGGCCGGGCCGGCAACGCGCGACCCCCCGCCGCCGTGCATCGCCCGCCTGCGCCGGCGTCGGTGCCTGCGCGCGAAGTTGCCCACGCCCGAGCCTGCCCATGGGCCAACCTGTGACCACCGCCGCGCGCGCTGCTACCATCGTCGGCCATGCTCACTGCATCCCCCGCCCGCCAGTCCGCGAGCCGCCGCGCGGCGCTCCCGCTGCTGCCGGGGCTGGCGGTGGCCGCGGCCGCGGTGCCGGTGTTCCGCGGTGCGCTCGGCTACGGCTTCTCGCAGGACGACTTCGCCGGCCTGGCGCGGGCCGCGGGGCTGCTGCCGCGGCTCGCCGAGCCGTGGCGCTTCCTCTCGCACCAGGCGTTCTTCGACGTGATGCGCGCGACCGCCGGGCTCGACGCGCGCCCCTACCACCTGGCGAGCCTGGCGCTCCATGCGGCCTGCGCGCTCCTCCTCTGGGTCTTCCTGCGTCGCAGGCTTGACGGGCCGGCGGCGCTCGCCGGCGCAGTGTTCTTCGCCGCTCACCCGGCGCTCTACACCGCGCTCTACTGGATCTCGGCGATCGGCGATCCGGGCGCGCTGCTGTTCGCGCTCGCCGCGCTCCTCGCGCTGCTGCGCCGCGACCGCTGGCGCTGGGCCGCGCTGCCGCTCTACGCGCTCGCCCTGCTGTGCAAGGAGTCGGTGCTCCTGCTGCCCGTGGCCGCGGCCGCAGTGCTCGGATCGGATCCCGACCGCACGCCGGCCGGGCGCCGCGCCTGGCGCGACCCGGTCGTGCTGTCACTGGCGCTGGTCGCAGCCGCCTACCTCGTCTACTACCTCGCCGCCGACGCGATGGGCCAGCACGTCGGCGGCACGCGCGGCAGTCCCTACGGGTCCGGCCTCTCGCCCGCCATCGCGTGGAACGCACTAACCTACCTCGGCTGGAGCCTGAACGTCCCGCTGCCGCTGGTGCGGAGCTTCAGCGACGCGATCGATCCGGCGGTCTACCCGTGGGGGGCGGTGGCACTGCTGCTGTGGCTCGCGGGGCTGCGCTCGCGCGCGCTGCGCGCACGCGGCTGGCTGGCGGCCGGCGCGCTCACGCTCGCCTTCCTCGCGCCCGTGCTCCCGCTCGAACACCATACCTACCACTACTACCTCTACGCGCCGCTCCCGGGCATCGCCTGGTGCCTGGCCGCGGCGCTGGATGCGGCGCTGGCGCGGCTGCGGCCGACCGCCGCGTGGGTGACGGCCGCGGCGCTGGCGACGGCACTCGCCGTCAATGGCGCGGCGCTGGTGCGCAAGGTCGAGAGCTTCCCCTTCGGCGCGACCGGGCTGAGGGCCGACCCAACCGTGGACCGCGCCCGCATCGCCACGAACGCGCTCGCCGACCTGCGCGCGGCGGGGCTGCCGAGGGGGGCGCGGCTGCTCTTCTGGTCCCCCATCGCCGAAGGCGGTGTGAGCGCCACTCCTTCGCCACGCGAGAGCTACTGGGAGCGAAACGTACGCGCCGCGCTGCTCGACGGGCTCGCGGTGCGCGTGATGCTCCCGCAGGTCGGGGGCGTCGAGTTCGTGCGCGCCTTCCGACCGGCGCCCGAGCCGTACCGCTACGCGGTCTACCGCCCGGACGGGAAGCTGGGCGTGGCCACGCCCGCAGAGCTGGACTCGCTGATCCGCGCCAACGCGGGCGCCCGGGGGCGCTGAGCGGCGCCCGGCCGGCCGGCGGCGACCGTAGCTCTGCAAGGGCCCGCCTCGCGCCGTTCGGCGGGGACGGCACGGGCCGGCTCCGTGCGTGCCGGCGGCCGTGGCGTGTCTCCCGGCTGACCCCGTCGTCCTGCGCCGGGCCACGATACTTCGGACCCCGGGGCGCGCTGGAGCGTCAACAGGGACGTACGCCCTGACGTTCACCCCTTCCCGGGCCGCGAGGAGATGTTCCCGGTGCCCGATCGCCCCGTTGGCCCCGCGAGTCCCGCGCGCCTGCCGCGCCTGGCCGCGCTCGCCACCGCGTTGCCGCCGCACATGACGCGTCAGTCGGAGGTGCGTGCCCAGGCGGAGCGTCTGTTCCGCGATCTGCTGCCCTCCGGCGGCGCGCGCCTGCTCGGTGTGTTCGACTCGACCGGCATCGAGACCCGTCACTTCTGCATGCCGCTCGACTGGTACGACGCCGAGCGCAGCTTCGGCGAGATGAACGCGTGCTATGTCGAGCGCGCGCTGGAGCTGGCCGGCGAGGCCGCCGGCCGCGCGCTGGCGCGCGCCGGGCTCTCCCCCGCCGACGTGGACCACCTGGTCTTCGTCTCCTCGACCGGCGTCGCCACGCCCAGCCTCGACGCGCGGCTGGCCAACCGCATGGGCTTCCGCGGCGACTTCTGCCGCACGCCGATCTGGGGCCTGGGCTGCGCCGGCGGCGCCGCCGGACTGGCGCGCGCGCGCGACTTCGCGCTGGCGCACCCGCGCGCGCGCGTGCTGCTGGTGGCGGTCGAGCTGTGCAGCCTCACCTTCCAGCGGCGCGACGTGACGGTGCGCAACCTGGTCGCGGCCTCGCTGTTTTCGGACGGCGCGGCCGCGGCGGTGGTGGTCGGCGCCGCGGTCCCACCGCCGCCCGTGAACGGCCGCCGCCCGCTCGAGCTGGTGGCCGCGCGCAGCACGCTGTGGCCCGAGACCCTCGACATCATGGGCTGGGAGGTGGACGAACGCGGGCTTCACGTCGTGTTCTCGCGCGACATCCCCACTTTCGTGCGCGAGCGTGTGCGCGCGAGCCTGGAGGAGTTCCTGGCCGCGCAGGGCCTCACGCTCGGCACCCTGGATCACGTGGTGGCGCACCCCGGCGGGCCGAAGGTGCTGGCGGCCTACGCCGAGGCGCTGGGGCTGCCGCCCGAGGGCTTCCGCCACGCGCGGGAGGTGATGCGCGACGCCGGCAACATGTCCTCGCCGACCTGCCTGTTCGTGCTGGAGCGCGCGTTGGAGGCGCAGGACATCGGCCCGGGCCAGACCGCGGTGCTGGCGGCGCTCGGGCCCGGCTTCTCCTCCGAGTACGTGCTGCTGCGGGGGCTCGCGGGGTGATGCCGACCGGGATGCGCAGAGTGCACCGTTGAGCGCGCCGCCGCTGGTGCCGCTCGCGCTCTTCCTCGCATTCCTGGTGATGCAGCGCCTCGCCGAGCTGCGGCTCTCGGCGCGCCACGAGCGGACGCTGCGCGCGCGCGGCGCGGTCGAGCACGGGCGCGCTCACTTCCCGCTGCTGGTGGGGCTCCACGCCCTGTTCCCGCTCGCGCTCGCGGGCGAGGTGACGCTGCTCGGCGCGCGCCACGGCGCGCTCTGGCCGCTGTGGCTCGGGCTCTTCGCCGCCGCGCAGGCGCTGCGCTACAGCGCCATCCGCGCGCTTGGGACACGCTGGAGCGTGCGGGTGTGGGCGCTGCCCGCGGAGCCGCCGCTCGCGCGCGGGCCCTACCGGTTCCTGCGCCACCCGAACTACCTGGCGGTGGTCGTGGAGTTCGCGGCCGCGCCGCTGATGTTCGGCGCGTGGCGCACCGCGCTCGCGTTCTCGGCGTTCAACGCGCTGGCGCTTGCCGTGCGCATCCCGGTCGAGGAGCGCGCGCTCGGGATGCGACCCTAGCCCGCGACCACCGCCTCGCCCACCGGCGCGCGCAGCGCCTGGTCCGCCACCGGCTCCGTCACCCGCAGCACCAGCAGCGTCACGTCGTCCTGCGGCTCGGCGCCGTCCAGGAACTGGTGGAGCGCGGCGAGCACGCGCTCCGCCACCGCGCGGGCCGGGAGCCCGCGCGCCAGGGATCCCACCAACTGGCACACGCGCTCTTCGCCGAACTGCTCGCCACTGCCGTTGGTCGCCTCGGTGACGCCGTCGGTGTAGAGCACCACCACGTCCCCGGGCGCCAGCGTCACCTGGTCCTCCTCGAACTCGGTGCCCTCGACGATGCCGAGGATGAGGCCACCGCGCTCGAGGTGACGGCGCTCGCCACCCGCGCGCAGCAGCACCGGCCAGTTGTGCCCGGCGTTCGAGAACGACAGCCGCAGCCGGTCGCCTTCCACCCGCGCCAGGAAGAACGTGGCGAACTGGTGGATCGCGGTGCTGCGGTAGAGCAGCGTGTTGATGCCGCGCAGGATCGCGGCGGGCGACGAGACCGTGGCGGCCTGGGTGCGCAGCGCGGCCTGCAGCATGGACGAGAGCAGCGCCGCCGGGACGCCCTTGCCGGAGACGTCGGCGATCGCCACCAGGTGGCTGCCGTCGCCGGCCTCCACCACGTCGTAGAAGTCCCCGCCCACGTGCTTCGAGGGGATCGAGAGCGCGTGCACTTCGCAGCGCGGCAGGGCCGGGAACTCCGAGAGCAGCGAGGTGCGCTGGATCTGGCGCGCCAGGTTCAGCTCCTGCTCGAAGCGCGCCACCGCCACGCGGTCCCGCAGCAGCAGCGCGTTCTGCAGCGACACCGACACCTGCCCGGCCAGCGAGGTGAGCAGCGCCACGTCCTCCGAGGTGTGCGTGGTCCGGGTCACCTTGTCCCCCAGCAGCAGCGCACCCACCAGGTCGTCGCGCCAGCGCAGCGGCACCACCAGCGTGACCCCGAGCGCGCCCAGCTCGGCCTGCTCCGCGGGGGCCAGCCGCTCGACGCGGTCGGAGAGCCGGAAGCTCGTGGCCGGGGGTGGGAGTTTCGGCAGCAGCACGGCCAGCCGCTCGAGCGCCGCGGCCGACAGCGGCTCGCCGGCGCCGCTGCGCGCCACCGCGCCCTCCGGGGTCAGCACCACCACGTGCGCGGTGCGCAGCAGCATCGCATCGGCCAGCGTGCGGATGGTGCGCTGGAGCAGCGCGTCCAGATCAATGGTCGTCTGCAGCTCGTGGCCCAGCCGGCGCAAGACGTTCCGGTAGTCCGCCGGGTCCTTGAGGAACGTGCGGTCCAGGATCTCCTCCAGCCGCGCGACGGCGGGCTGGAAGAGTGCGAGCGCCATGATCAGGAACACCGGCTCGAACACGCGCGCGTCCACGCCCGTCGCGGTGCTCAGCAGATGGTTGAGGCGGCTCACCACCGCCAGGTACACGCCGACCAGCGCCGCCGAGACCAGGGCGTAGAGGATGCCGCGCCGCGCCAGGAACCGGGTGTCGAGGAACTTGTAGCGCACGATCGAGTACGCGATCGAGCCGGGCCCCAGCGTGAGCGCGGCGATGGTCAGCCCGGAGCGCAGGTTCTCCGAGAGCCGCAGGCTGAGCAGCGTCGGGATCGAGGTGGCGAGGCTGTAGCACACCAGGCTCGCCGAGAGCCCGATGGCGATGACCCGGAGCTGCTGGCGCAGCCGCGGCACCCGCGCGCGCCGGTAGCTGCCGAACAGCAGCGCCATGGTGGCGAGCCCGAAGCCCAGGTTGACGAGCGAGAACAGCGCCCGGTGGACCAGCAGGAACACGCGGAGCAGCACGCCGAACACGTCGAACACCGGCGTGATGTACTGGAGCGGCCCGAGCTTCGGCAGCGCGAGCCCGGGCTTCCAGGTCGAGGCGGCGTAGACGAAGACGAAGTGGAAGACGTGCGGGGCGAAGATGAGCCACACGAACCCCGGCAGCCGGAAGCGCTGGGTGCGCCACAGCGGGCGGCGCGTGAAGGGCCGCTCCTCCGGGAAGATGCTGGCGAACAGGAACAGCGTCGGGAAGAACAGCTCCCAGACGTAGGAGATGTCCTCGAGCATCCCGGGTGCGCGCTGCGCCCCCGCGGCGCCCGCGCCATGCGCCGCCATGAAGGCGAGCGCCGCGAACACCGCGCCGAGGCCGCCGAAGAACAGCATCATGGCGACCGTGCGGTTCAGCCGCTGCCCGGGGTTCTCGCGCAGGATGATGAACCCGAGCAGGAATACCAGCCCGCCCAGCGACAGGTTCAGCGTGGACAGCAGGAGAAACGAGCTCATCGGCCTCCGGATCCCGGCGCGGGGCCGGTGCACCCGTCACTACGTGCCGGCGGCGGCGTTCGTTGCGGCGCCTCCCGGCTGGCCCGCACCATTCATGACCCCGCTGCCGCGAGCGCGCTCCGACCGCAGCCCGTGGCGATCCTCTGACCGGCGCTAGCGGACCTCGAAGCTGGCGGCGACCGCAGCGGTCACTTCCACCATGGGCGCCGCGCCGCGCCCGCCGGCCGGCGTGATGCGGAACGCCTCGATCCGCGCTGAGCGCAGGCGGCCGAGGCGCCCGCCGCCCTGCCTGGCCATCGCCAACGCGCGCGCCCGCGCGTCGCGAGTCGCCAGCCCGAGCACCTCGGCTTCCATCCCCGCGGACCCCGCGCACAGGAACTCCGGCGCCTGCGACTCGAACGGCACCCCTAGATCCAGCAGCGCGCCCGCGCCACGTTCCGCCGCCGCGACCCGCGCCACGTCGGCGCTGCGCACCTCCACTCCCTGCGAGAGCCGGAAGCCTCCCGCGGCGCCCTCGCCCGCCGCGCCGCGGCCGCGCGCCGCCTCGGTGGAGACCGCGCTGAACATCGTGTCTCCGGCCGCCAGGCCGCGCGCGACCAGGTACTCGCGCACCCGTTCGCGGCACCAGGCGAGCTGCGCCGAGGCCGCGCGCAGGGTCGGCGCCTGGGTGCTGAGGGTGCCGCGCCACACCGCGAGGTCGGCGCGCACCTGGCGATGCGCCGAGCCGGTGACGGCGAGCGTGCCGCGCGAATCCGCGATGCGCGCCGCCGAGGCCCCCAGCAGCCACGCCGCCCCCACCAGGCCGAGCGCCAGGATGACGGCGGCCGGGGTGCGCGCTCGCTCGATCAGGATCGGCGCCTGCACCGGCGCTCCGCTGCCCCCCTGGTACGCCTCGTCCGGCTCGCGCGCACCGCTCGCTTCGGGCGAGGTGCCCAATGCACGCGCCGCGCCCCCATCGTGCGCAGCGCCCGCATCGCTCACGGCGCCCGCGGCCCGCGCCCTGCCCGCGTCGCGCCGGTCGTTCACTTCGCGCCCCGGCGCCGCGGCGCCGCGCGCCGCGCGCCGCCAGGATAGCGGACCACCACCGTGGTGCGGATGCCGCCGCGCACGCGGAAGCGCCCGGTCACCGTCATGCGGCGCGGGCGCACCGCCTGCACCAGGTCTTCGAGGATACGGTTCGTGACCTGCTCGAAGTAGTGCCCCTCGTCGCGGAACGCCCACAGGTAGAGCTTGAGCGACTTGAGCTCGACGCAGCGCCGGTCCGGCACGTAGGAGACGACGATGGTGCCGAAGTCCGGCTGCCCGGTCACCGGGCAGAGCGCGGTGTACTCGGGGCACACGTGGCGGATCACGTAGTCCCGCCGGGGCGACGGGTTCGGGAACGTGACGAGGTCGCGGCCGGGCTTCGAGGGCATGGATCCTCCGTGCGGATGGCGCAGTGTGTCGGCGCGCCGGAGCCGGGTCAAGTCGGCGCGCGGGCCCCGGACGCGCCGCCCGCGGGCCTGCGCCCGCGACCCCGCGGCGCGGCTCGTGCGTCGCTCGAGTGCCCGGCAGAGGCTGCCCCGCCGAGCGGGCGGACGGAGGATGCCCCCCGCGCCCCCCGGGCCCGGAAGCCGCTTCAGCCCCGGCGCCGCCCCGCCGATAACCCGGCAACGCTTCCGCCTCCCCTGGCGGAGGCGTGCCACGGAGGGTTCCCATGCAGGACCACGGACCGGCGGGGGCGGCCGCCCCGCGCGTCGGCGCTGCCGACCTCAACCTCGCGACCGACCTCGCCGCGGCCTGCGCGTGGATCGCGCCGGCGCCCGACGTGCGCGCCGTGGCCGGGCAGCTGCTCGAGCGGCTGGTGGCCGAGACCGGCGCCACGCGCGGCTCGCTGATGGCCGTGAACCCCGCCACCGGGCGTCTGGCCATCCTCGCGGCGATCGGCCTGCGCGACGAGCTGATCGGCGAGGACGCGCCGCCGCGCCCGCGCAGCATCTCGGAATGGGTGTTCCGCAACCGCCGCGGCCTGGTGCTGAATGGCGACGTGCGCGACCAGCGCTTCGAGGCCAGCGCCGTCGCCGACCACATCGAGTCCGCGCTCTGCCTGCCGCTCGCCGGCGGCGCCGGGACCATCGGCGTGCTCAACCTGGCGCGTCTCTCCCCCGCGCCGATGTTCGGCGATGCCGAGATGGCCGCGCTCGAGCAGGCGCTGGGCCCGGCGGCCGCGTCGCTGGAGCGCGCGCTGCGCGCCCGCATCGCGGACCGCGCCTGGCGCCGCCTCGAGGCCGTCTCGTCCGGATCGGGCAGCACGCTGGTGCCGCCCGGCGGCTTCGAGGTGCGCCACTACGAGATGGCCCTCTGCCATCGTCCCTCGGCCTTTCTCTCGGGCGACCGCTGCGAGCGCGTCCCGCACCCCGACGGCAGCCACTCGCTGCTGCTGCTGGACCCGGTGGGTGACGGCGCGGTGGCGGTGGCCACCGCAGCGTTCGTGCAGGGCCTGTTCGTGGCGCTGGCCTCGCCCGAGCGCTCCGCCGCCGGGATGGCGGCACGCGTGAACGCCGAACTGCACACGCGACTGGGAGCCGAGCGCTTCGCCGCGTTGTGGATCGCGCAGCTCGAGAAGAACGGTGAACTGTCCTACTGCGCCGCCGGTCATGCCCCGGCACTCTGGGTGCCGCGCGACGGTGGCGAGGTCACGCGGCTCGACCGCGGCGGCCCGCCGGCCGGCGCGCTGGCGCAGGCCGGCTACGAGGAGGAGCGCCTGAGGCTCGTGCCCGGCGACGTGGTGCTGGTGGCGAGCGACGGCGTGCTCGACGCGCGCGGCAACACCGATCAGCCGTTCGGGCTGGATCGCGTCGCCGAGCTGGCTGCCGAGCTGCGCCGCAACCCGCTCGACCGCCTGGTCGAGGCGGTGGCGGACGCCGCGCGCGCCTTCTCGGGCCGCGAGGTCCCCGCGGGCCCATGAAGCGCGTGTTCCTCGAGACCTACGGCTGCCAGATGAACGTGGCCGACAGCGAGCTGATGGCCGGGGTGCTGGAGCGCGCTGGTCTCTCGCTCGTGGACCGGCCCGAGGACGCCGACGCGGTGCTGCTCAACACCTGCGCCATCCGCGAGCACGCCGAGCAGCGCGTGCTCGGCCGGCTCGGCGAGTTCGCGCGCCTCAAGGCCCGCCGGCCGGAACTGGTGGTGGGCGTCACCGGCTGCATGGCACAGCACCTGCGCTCCCGGCTGCTGGACCACGCGCGCGTGCTGGACCTGGTGGTGGGCCCGGACGGCTACCGCGACCTGCCAGCGCTGCTGGCGCGCGCGGCGCGCGAGCCGGTGGCCGAGGTGCGGCCGGACCGCGACGAGACCTACGGCGACCTCGAGCCCCGGCGCGAGCCGGGGGTGCGCGCCTGGGTCACGGTGCAGCGTGGCTGTGACCGGTTCTGCACCTACTGCGTGGTGCCGTTCACGCGCGGGCGCGAGCGCAGCCGGCCGCTCGCCGACCTGCTGCGCGAGGTGCGCCACGCGGTCGAGGCCGGCTTTCGGGAGGTGGTGCTCCTCGGCCAGACCGTGAACTCGTGGCATGACGACGACCACGACTTCGCCGGCCTGCTGCGCGCCGCCGACGCGGTCGAGGGGCTGCTGCGCACCCGCTTCACCTCGCCCCACCCGGGCGACATGAGCGACCGGCTGATCGCGGCTCTGGCCGAATGCGCGAAGGTCTGCCCGCACGTCCACCTGCCGCTCCAGTCCGCGTCGGACCCGGTGCTGGAGCGCATGAGCCGCGGCTACACGCTGGCGCAGTACCACGAGGTGGCGGCGAAGCTGCGCGCGGCCATCCCCGGCGTCGCGCTCAGCACCGACATCATCGTGGGCTTCCCCGGCGAGACCGCGGATGACTTCGCGCGCACCGTCGCGTACCTGCGCGAGGCGCGCTTCGACAGCGCGTTCCTCTTCAAGTACTCGGCGCGCCCCGACACCCGCGCCTGGCGCTGGCCCGAGACCGTCCCGGAGGAAGAGAAAGGCCGGCGGCTCGCACAGCTCATCGAGCTGCAGCACGCCATCTCGGGGGAGCTCAACGACCGTTGGATCGGCCGCGAGGTCGAGGTGCTGGTCGAGGGGCCGGCGCGCCGCGATCCCGGCCAGCTCTACGGCAGGACCCCGCAGTTCAAGGCCGTCGTGTTTCCGAACGACGGCACACCGGCGGGCCGCCTGCGCCGGTTGCGCGTGGCGGGCGCCACGCCGGTGACGCTGTTCGGCGAGGCGGCGGAGAAGAACAGCGCGGGCGCTCCGCTCGTGCACATCGGCTGAGCGGCGCTCAACCCGCGCCGCGCGCCACGTCCCACGCCGCGAGCCCCGCCCCCACCACACCCGCGCGCTCGCCGAAGACCGCCAGCTCGACCCGCAGGTCCCGGCGGTGGGACGGGAGCGCGTAGCGCATCACCGCCGCGCGCACCGGCAGCAGCAGCGCCTCGCCCGCCGCCGACACGCCGCCGCCCAGCACCACCACGTCCGGGTTCACGAGCTGCACGCCGGCCGCGATCAGCGCCCCCAGCCGGTCGGTCATGCGCTCGACCAGCGCGGCCGCCGTGGCGTCACCCTGCGCGGCCAGCGCGAACGCCGCGGCGGCATCCTCCGCCGCGAGTCCCGCCTCGCGGGCGCGCGCGGCGAGCCCCGCGCCCGAGCACTCGGGCTCGACGCAGCCCGGCACGCCGCAGCGGCACGGCACGCGACCGTCGAGCGGCAGGTGCCCGAGCTCGCCGGCGCCGCCGCCCGCGCCGCGGAGCAGGCGGCCTTCGCTGACGACCCCGCAGCCCACCCCGGTGCCGACCGTGACGGTCATCGAGACGCGCGCGCCGGATGCCGCCCCCAACCGGTGCTCGGCGAGCGCCGCCAAGTTGGCATCGTTGTCCACCACCACCGGCCAGGCCACGCGCGCCGCCAGCCAGTCGCGCAGCGGGGGCGATTCCCAGTGCGGCAGGTGCGGCGTGTTCCCCACCACACCCCCGGTCGCCGGATCCACCCGGCCCGGCGTCCCGAGTCCCAGGGCCACGACGCCGCCGCCCGCCTCGCGCGCGAGCGCGATCACGGTCTCGGCGATCGCCTCGAGCGGAGCGGCCTCGCTCTCCCGGGCGCGCGCGGGGCAACGCCGGAAGCCGTTCATGCCGCCGCCCGCGTCCACCAGCGCGGCCTTGAGGTCGGTGCCGCCCAGGTCGAGACCGATTGCCCGCGGCTCACTCATCTGCTATCCACATGCGGCGACCGTAGCACACCCGCACGCTGACCTTGAACGCCCGCCGGTGCCTCATCCTCACACTGGCCGGCACCGGGGAGGAGCGCGGGCGAGGTCAAGACCGCTTCCGCCACTCCGTCCCAGGAGGGAGACGCGCGCTCATGTTCCCCCGCCGCCGATCGTTCCTCCGCTGCACGCTCGCGCTCTTCGCCGCGCTCGCGCTCCCGCGCGCCGCGGGCGCCGCGCCCGACACCACTCTCGCCCTGCCCGCGCTCTCGGCGCCGGTTCGCGTCGTCACCGACCGCTTCGGCATCCCGCACCTGCGCGCGCAGTCGCTGCCCGACCTCTACGTCGCCTGGGGTTTCGTGAGCGCGCGCGAGCGGCTCTGGCAACTGGTCGCGATGCGCCAGTCGGTCAGGGGACAGATGTGGCGCTGGTGCGGGAACCGCACGCTCCAGGACGACGGCGGCGCGCAGCTCTTCGAGATGCGCGCGGTGGCCGAGCGCATCTGGGAGCGCTCACGCCGCGACCCGGCGGTCGCGGTGCCGCTCGAGCGCTACGCCGCGGGCGTCAACGCCTACCTCGCCCTGTGCAGGAGCGGCGCGCGTCCGTGGCCGGTGGAGCTGGCGCGGCTCCGCCATCGGCCCGCGGACTGGTCCCCGGCCGACGCGGTCTCGGTGCTGCTCGGCATGGGCGCGCTCCTCGACCTGGCCCTGCCCGAGCTGGCGGAACGCGATTCGATCGCGCGGCACGACTCGGGCTGGGTCGAGCGGCGCCGGCGCTTCGAGAGCCAGTGGATCTACGACACCATCCCCGACAGCGCCGCGCGACGGCTCTACGGCGACGGCGCGGCCGGCGCGCAGCTCGAGCAGGCCGCGGCGGCCGACGTGCCGCCGCGGCTCCTCGGGACCGGCGCCGTGGGCACGCGGCTCGAGCAGGCCCCGGCGGCGGACGTGCCGCCGCGGCTCTTCGCCGCGGCGCGCGCGGCGCTGCCGCGCTGGGCTTCGCCCGCCGCGTTCGATCCCGACCTGCGCGCGAGCAACGTGTTTGCGGTGGGACCGCGGCGCAGCGCCGGACACGCCGCGCTGCTCGCCAACGATCCGCACCTCGGGCTCACCGCGCCCGGATCGTTCTGGCTGATCCACGTGAGCGTGCCCGGCGTGCTCGAGGCCGCGGGCGCCTGCGTGCCGGGCTGGCCGGCCATCGTCAGCGGGCGCAACCAGCGGGTCGCGTGGGGCATCACCGCGCTCGGCATGGACGTGCTCGACGTCTACGCCGACTCGCTCTCGCGCGACGGGCGCAGGGTGCTCTGGCGCGGCCGCTGGGAGCCGTTGCGCGAGAAGCCCTACGATCTCTGCGCGCGCGTGCTAGGCATCCCGGTTCCGGTCGGCCTGTTCGGGCAGGTGCGCCGCTACTCGCCGCACGGGCCGGTGGTGGCGCTCGACCGCCGGCGCCGCGTCGCCCTCAGCGTGCGCTGGGCCGGGCTCAGCGACAGCGTGAACCTGGCGCCGCTGCTCGGCACCGAGCGGGCGCGCACGGCTGCCGAAGCGTGTGCGGCGTTCCGCGCGCTGGTCACGCCGACGCTCAACGTCGTGGCCGCCGACCGCGACGGGCACGTGCGCTACCAGGCCGCCGGCCTGGTGCCGCGGCGCGGCTTCCTGCCGCCGCGCGGCGCGCTCCCCGGCGACGGGCGCTGGGAGTGGCAGGGCTTCATCCCCGCCGACCGCATGCCGGCGTGGGAGGCGCCGCCCGGCGACTTCGTCGTGAACGCGAACAACCGCCCGGTCGGCCCCGCCTACTTCGAGCCGCTGCCCGGCTTCGACTGGGCGCAGGACCGCGCGTTGCGCATCGCCGGACGACTGTCAGGCGATGCGAGCGTCACGGTCGCCGACCTGCGGAGCGTGCAGAACGACGTCACCTCGCGCGCCGCGCAGCGCGTGCTGCCGGTGCTGCTGGCGTGCGCGGACTCGCTTCCGGATCGTCTCGACGCCCGCGCCCGCGCCGCGCTCGACACGCTGCGGGAGTGGGACTTCACGGCGCGGCGCGATCGCGTGGCGCCCACGCTGTTCCGCGCGTGGGTAGGGGCGCTCCAGCGGCGCTCAGGCTTAGACGGCGTGCCCGGGCTGATGCTCGCCGCGCTCGACGGCCGCGCACCGGAAGAGCTTCAGGCGCCGCGCGGCGGGGCTCCCGAGCGCGCCGCGGTGGCGGCGACGGAGGCGCTGAAGCTGGCGCTCGCCGAGCTCGAGAAGCTGCTCGGTCCCGACCTCTCGCGCTGGCGGTACGATCGCGCCCACCGCGCGCGCTTCCGGCACCGGCTCGGCGAGGACCTGAAGGAGCCTTCGTGGGCGCCGCCTCCGGTGGCCGTGGACGGCGACAACAGCACGCCGGGCGTGGGCCCCTCGCGCCTGCCGTGGAGTCCCTTCGTCACGCACGGGCCGGTCTTCCGCCACCTGGTGGACCTCGCGCTGACCGACTCCTCGTGGATCGTGATCCCGCCCGGGAACTCGGGCGACCTCAGGAGCCCGCACGCACGCGACCAGCTCGAGCGCTGGGCGGGACACGGCTACGTGCCGCTCTACCTGGCGTGGGAACGGATCGAGGCCGCCAAGGAGAGCGAGGTCACGCTCGCGCCGCGCGGGCGCTGAGCGCCGAGGCTCAGTACGCCGCGATCTTGAGGATCGCGCGCAGCACGTCGTCCTTCTGCGGCAGGATCGCGTCTTCGAGCTTCGGCGCGTAAGCGACCGGCGCATCGAGTGCGGTTGAGCGGCGGCGTGCTACTTGAGGACTACGAACTTCCGCGTCGCCACCGTCCCATTGGCTTCGAGCCGCAGGAAGTAGAAGCCCTCGGACCATCCGTCGGCCCGCAGCTGGATCTCGTGCGTGCCGGCCGGAACCTCCACGCGGTGAAGAAGTGCGGAGACCTGTCGGCCCTGCACGTCGAACACGGAAAGAGTCACATGGCTCGACGATGGGAGGGCGAACCGCACTCTTGCGCTTGCGCGTACGGGATTGGGTGCGATCCAGGCGAGGGTCGCCCTGGGAGGAATCGGATCGGGGTCAGGAGTAGGGGGAGCGAACGAGATCGCCGCGAGGTTGCTGGCGGGGCTGGCGTCGGCCCTGCGGAATCCACCTCCCACGTACAGCATGTGATCAAATACCGTAAGGGACAGCACGCCCCCGTCGAGCAAGGGGTCCCAGGGCAGCAAGGAACCGGTCGAGACGTCGACGGCGGCGAGGTTGCGCCGCGCCTCTCCAGCGATGTTGAAGAAATTCCCGCCAACCAAGAGCGTGTCGCCGATGATGGCGAGAGCGCTGACGGTAGAGTTTGTGTTCGCCGCCCATGACGTTACCTCGCCCGTCGTGGCATCGACCGCGGCTAGGTTAGTCCGTGGCTGGCCTCCGATCGTGTTGAACCTCCCGCCAACGAACACCGTGTTGCCAACGACGGCAACGGCCCTGCAGTAGTCGTCTGTTTGAGGGGCCCAGTCCAAGATCGCCCCGGTCGTGGCATCGACGGCCGCGATGCCTTTGCGAGTCACCCCTCCGATGGTCCAGAAGAACCCGGCAGCGTATGCAGTGTTCCCGCGCACCGCGAGGCTGTACACGTCGCTCGCGGCATTGGGGTTCCAGCTCGTGAGCTCGCCGGTCGTCAGGTCGAACGAGGCCAGCCGCCCGCGGGGCTGCCCACCCATGGTCGTGAAGTAGAATGTGTGCGATTCTTAGTTGGTGAATTGAAGCGGCTCCCACCGCTGTGGTGTGATGGCGATGGAACGTCGTCCTCACCCCCAGAAGAAAGGAGCCGTAGATGGGCAGTGTCATCCGTCGGGTGCGCAGACGCAAGC
>JACRPT010000022.1 GCA_016223045.1 Candidatus Eiseniibacteriota bacterium | reverse complement strand
GAGCCATGCGACCATGGGACGGAACCTGAAAGACCGTCGGCGACTGTCCAACGCACCGTCCCGCAGGCACTCGCGGCACGACCGATGGGCCGGTTCCGAAACGGCTGTGACGGCGGCCGGCGCCTTGACCCGGGACGCAGGCGGAAGGTAGATTGCCGCGCGCTCTTGCGCGCCCGCGCGCAGGCGCTACCATGGCGCTATCGTCTAGGGGTCCAGGACAGGTGGTTCTCAGCCATCAGACCGGGGTTCGAATCCCCGTAGCGCTACCAGTCCCCGGCCGTCCGGCCCGCACCCGCGCGAGCCGGGCCGCGGGTGCCGGGAGCGGCGGGCCGGGCGGGGCGCGCTCACCGCGCCGGCCACAGGCTCCGCAGCGTGGCATCGCGCGCCTCGACCAGCGGCACGTCGTCCGCCGAGAGCCCGAGGGCGAGCCGGCCTGCGCCGTCGCGTCCGGCCAGCAGCAGGTGCGGGTCCCCGTCGGTCCCGAGCGCGAGCAGCGCGCGGTGGACGCCGCGCGCGTCGCTCAGCCGCACGGTCGCGGTGCCGTCGTCGCGCACGAACAGCATGAGGCGGGCGCGGCCGGCGGGGTTGTTGAGCCGCAGCGCGGGCGCGCCGTCCTCGCGCAGGCCGAGCTCGGCACGGTTCGCACCCCGCGCGTCGCGCAGCACGAAACGCCGCGCCTCGAGGGTCTGACCCGCCAGCGCGTGCCAGGCCAGCGCGGTGAGGGTGGTGAGGAACAGGAGCCCGACCAGTGCCGCGAGCCGGCGGTTCTGCCGCTCGACCCGTTCCAGCCGGTGCTCGAGCGTGGGGGCGGAGTCAGGAGAAGTCATGCTGGTCCCTCCCGTGGAAGCGGCGCCGGGCCCGCTCCGACGAGCGGATGCCCCGGCGCGCGCGCGCACCGTAGCGTACACGCTGCGCACCCCGCCTGCCGAGGCGGGACGGAGGTGTGCGGATGAGCGCGGTGGCCGGTCCGGTCGCGGTCACCGGGGCGCTCGGCTTCGTGGCCTCGCGGCTGCTCCAGCGGCTCATCGGGCGCGGCACCAGGGTGATCGGGATCGTGCGCCCGGGCCGCGACGCGGCGCGGCTCGCGTCGGCGGGCGTGGAGGTCCGGTTCGCCGACCTCTCCGAGCCCGCGGCGCAGCCCCACGCGTTCGACGGCGCGCGCGCGGTGGTGCATCTGGCCGGCGTGGCGCAGGCGCCGGGGCTGGTACCGGCGCTGCGCGATGCCGGGGTGGAGCGGGCGGTGTTCGTCAGCTCGGCCGGCGTCCACACGCGGCTGCCGGGCGCGGGCGCCGCGGCCAAGCGCGAGGGCGAGGCGGCGGTGCGGGCCTCGGGACTCGCCTGGACCATCCTCAGGCCAAGCATGATCTACGGCACGCCGGGCGATCGGAACCTCGCGCGCCTGCTGCGCTGGCTCAGGGTGATGCCGGTGGTGCCGATCCCGGGTGGCGGCCACACGCCGCAGCAGCCGGTGCACGTGGACGACCTGGTGGCGGCCATCGTCGCCGCCCTCGAGCGGCCCGCGGCCGCGGGGCGGGACTACGACCTGGGCGGCCCGGAGCCGCTGACGCTGCGCCAGCTGATCGCGCAGAGCGGGGCCGCGGTGGGGCGGCGCGCCCGGGTACTCCCGCTGCCGCTGCGGCCGGTCTGGCGGGCGTTGCAGATCGCACGACGCCTCGGCTTGCCCACCCCGCTGCGCCCGGAACAGATATTGCGACTGGAGGAGTCCAAGGCGGTGGACATCACGCCGGCCCGCACCGACCTCGGGTTCGCGCCGCGCCCGTTTTCCGAGGGCATCCGCGCGGAAGCCGCGGAACTGCTGTCCGGCGCCCGCTGACAGGAGGGTGGCCGCGGCTGGGTGACCTGGCATGATCGCCGGGCGCATGGGCGCTGCCGTGCAAGTTGCAAGATCGCTTGCCGATGGCCCGTGTCAGTTCGGCTAACACATTACAGTCGCTTTGCTTGACACCCCCCGACGTGGTCCCTAGAATGCCCTTCGTTCAGGCAAGTTCCTGGGAGGCAGGATGACCGACACCGGGCTGGCCTGTCCGAAGGCGGGTCGCTTCCCGCGTCCTTCGTCCGGGGCAGGCCCCGGAAGTGGCGGATGGCTCGGGCATGGGGGGCCGGTCCTTCGAGACCGCCGTCCGGACGGTCCGGCCGTCCCGCGACTCCGTGCCCTGACCGCCGCGATCTCGGCACGCTCCGCCGGTGCTCCGCCTGTGTGCTTCACGGGTTGCCCCCACGTCCTGGTCCCCTCGGACTCGGACCGCCAGGATTGAAGCGATGGGCCTGAGAAAGTCGCCGCGGTTCTTCGTCCTCACCGTCGGCTACACATCCCTGCTCCAGGTCGCCTACCTGGCGGCGCTGCTGCTGAGGTTCGAGGGCGCCGTCCCGCCCCGTTTCTGGAACGGCTACCTGGCGGCCGCGCCGTTCTTCACCGTGCTCTCGCTGGTGGGCTTCTTCTTCGCCGGGCTCTACCACGGGCTGTGGCGCTACGCGAGCACGGTCACGCTGTTCCAGGTCTTCAAGGGCGTGACGCTCTCGGCCATGGCGATGGTCGTGATCACGCTTTTCGCCCCGAACCCGCTGTTCCCGCACAGCCTCATCGTCATGGTGTGGATGTGGGAGCTGGTGCTCATCGGCGGCGCGCGCTTCGCGTGGCGGCTGTCGCGCGAACGCATCCTCGGCCCGATGCCCCTGCGCGCCGGACGCGCCATCGTCGTGGGAGCGGGGCACACCGGGGTCCACCTCATCCAGGAGATGCGCCGCGCCCCGGAGGGGATCGAGATCCTGCAGCCGGTCGGATTCATCGACGACGACCCGCGCCTGACCGGGCACCAGGTCGAGGGAGTCAAGGTGCTCGGCACGATCGCCGACCTGCCGCGCGTGCTGCAGGAGCAGCGCGCCGAGATCGTGATCGTGTCGGACGCCGCCATGCCGGCCAAGGTGGTGCGCGAGATCGCGCGCTTCTGCGCCGAGGCGCGCGTCCGGGTCAAGACGCTGCCCGGGCTCTCGGACCTCCTGCACGGCCGCACCGCGCTCTCGCAGATGCGCGACATGAGCATCGAGGACCTGCTCGGGCGCCAGCCGGTGCAGCTGAACCTGGCCGAGGTCGCGGAGTTCCTGCGCGGGCAGCGCGTGCTGGTGACCGGCGCCGGCGGCTCGATCGGCTCGGAGCTGGCGCGGCAGGTGGCGGGCTACGAGCCGGCGAGCCTCACCCTGCTGGACCACGCGGAGAACGGACTGTACTACGTGCACAACGAGCTGGCGGGGCAGTACCCGGGGCTCGCCCTCCACGCGGTGGTCGCGGACGTCAAGGATGCCGCGGGGATCGAGGGCGCGCTGCGGCGCCACCGCCCCAGCGTGGTCTTCCATGCGGCGGCGCACAAGCACGTGCCGCTGCTCGAGTCCAACCCGCGCGAGGCGGTGCTCAACAACATCGTCGGCACCCGCAACCTGGTGGACGCTGCCGACCGCCACGGCGTGGGCAAGTTCGTGCTCATCTCCACCGACAAGGCGGTGAACCCGACCAGCGTCATGGGGGCCTCGAAGCGGGTGTGCGAGATGTTGTGCCAGAGCCGCTCGCAGCACAGCGCCACGCGCTTCGCCGCCGTGCGCTTCGGCAACGTGCTGGGCAGCGACGGTTCGGTGATCCCGCTGTTCCAGCGCCAGATCCAGCGGGGCGGCCCCATCACCGTGACGCACCCGGAGGCGCGCCGCTACTTCATGACCATCCCGGAGGCGGTCCGGCTGGTGCTCCAGTCCGGCGCCATGGGACGGGGTGGCGAGGTGTTCCTGCTCGACATGGGCGAGCAGGTGCGCATCGTGGACCTGGCCCGCCAGCTCATCCGCATGTCGGGGCTGCGCGAGGGCGAGGACGTCGAGATCGTCTTCACCGGCCTGAGGCCGGGCGAGAAGCTCTTCGAGGAACTCCACTCCGACACCGAACGCATGCGCATCACGCGGCACGAGCGGATCCTGGTGTGGGACCTCGACGCCCGCGACGAGCGCGAGCTGCTCGAGGAGGTCGCGGAGCTCGAGCGCCTGGCGGTGGCCGGCGACGCGGCGGCCATCAAGCGGCAGCTCCATCACCTGGTGCCCGAGTACCTGGAGCCCCGGTACGAGGCGGCGCCGGCCGCGCTGGCGGACACCCCGGTGGTCGAGCTTCCGGCGGGAGCGCCCGAACGGCTCCCGGCGCGGCTGCACGACTGGGGCGAGACCGCGCGCCAGACCCTCGACGCCGGCGTGGCGCTGGCGCTGCTCGCGGCCTCCGGCCCGCTGTGGCTGCTGCTCACGCTCGAAGCGCGGGCCCTCGGACAGCGCGAGATCCTGGTCCATGAGACCCGCATCGGTCGCACGCGGCGCCGCTTCCAGCGCCGCGCCGGGCGGATGGAGACCCCCATCGACCGGCGCAGCTTCGAGCGGCGCACGCAGAACCTGCTGGGCTCGACCGTCGCCTGCCTGCGCTTCCGTGACGACCTCGGGCCGTTGAGCCGCTGGGTCGCGCGCCGGCGCCTGGGCGGCGTGCCGCTCCTGCTCAGCGTCTTGCGCGGCGACCTGGCGCTGATCGGCCCGCAGGCCGAGAATCAGGACACGGTGCTGCGCTGGAAGGACGTCGTGCCCGACTACGAGCGGCGCTTCACCGTGCTGCCGGGCGTGACCGGACTCGCGCAGGTCTCGGGCCGGTTCAGCGACGACCCGGCGAGCATGGCCCGTCGCATCCAGTACGATCTCTACTACGTCGAACACCGGTCGCTGCTGCTCGACATCCGCACGCTGTTCCGCTCGGTCCGCCTGGTGCTCGGGGACGGCTCGATGCGGCGCCCCACCACCGCGGTCCGGGAACCCGGCGCCGTCCACGTGCCCGCGCTCGGCGCGTACACGGGCAACGGCTGCGCCGCGTCCACCCCGCCCGCTGCCAAAGGAGTGGCTCGATGAGACGATTCACGCTGGAGCGGACGGCCGGACTGCTCGCCGTCGCGGGACTGCTGCTGCTGGTCGCGGCCCCGCTGCGCGCCGAGGAGTACACCATCGGACCCGAGGACGTGCTGCAGGTCTCGGTGTGGATGCATCCCGAGCTGGAGCGCACGCTGCCGGTCGGCACCGACGGCGAGATCACCTTCCCGCCGCTGGGCCAGGTGAAGGCGGCCGGGCAGACCCCGACCCAGCTGGCCGTGAGGCTCGGCGACCGGCTCTCGACCTACCTCAGGCAGACCACCACGGTGACCGTGGCCGTGACCCAGTACCTGAGCCGCAGCGTCTACGTCTCGGGCGCGGTGGCGCGGCCGGGGCGCTACGGCTTCGACACGATCCCGGGTCTGGTGGACGTGCTGAACCAGGCGGGCGGCCCGACGCCCGGCGCGGACCTGAGCCAGGTCCAGCTGCTCCGGCGGGAAGGCGGGGCGCGCAAGCCCATCACGGTGGACGTGGCGCGGGCGCTGGGCGCGGGCTCGGACGCGGGGCTGCCTGAGTTGAAGAGCGGCGACAGCATCCTGGTGCCGGGCGGCGCGGGCGCGGGTGCCGCGCCGGCGCCCGGCGGCTCGGCCGGCGTGCTCGGCGAGGTCAACAAGCCCGGGCTCTACGCGGTGGGCGCGGGACAGGACCTGTGGACCGTGCTGGCCGCGGCCGGCGGGCTCACCGGGCGTGGCAACCTGGCCGACGTGCGGGTCCTCTCGCGGCAGCGCGACTCGAGCAGCGCGGTGGTGAGCGTCGACCTGCGCGAGGAGCTCCGGCACGGCAGCCGCTCGCCCTTCGTGGTGCGCGCCGGCGACGTGGTGGTGGTCACGCCCACCGGCGGCAGCGTCATCGGCCGCGGCTGGGCGGGCTTCACCCAGGTCATGGCGATCTCGCGGGACGTGCTGAACGCGGTGCTCATCGCCGACTATTTCAAGCGGAACGTGAAGTGACCGACCCCGCCGCCGAATCCGCGCCGCTCGACCTGCGCCAGGTCCTCCGCGTGATGATGCGGAGGAAGTGGCTGGTGCTGCTGCCCTGGGCGGTGGCGCTGGCCGCCGGCGTGGCCCTGGCCTTCCTGCTCAAGCCCATCTACTTCAGCACCGTGACGCTGATGCTCGAGCGCCCGCGCGCCCTGGGCGGCGCGCTCGGCGGCATGGTGGGCGGCGGCATCAATGCGGACCAGCAGGCCGACGTCATGCGGCAGCAGATCGGGAGCACGCCGTTCCTGCGCAGCGTCGTCACCGCGACCGGCATCAAGGGCGAGCCGGCGGTGCGGGCCTGGGCGCTGCGCGCGGCGAAGCGCTATCCGGGGCTCGCGCCCGACGCCGAGGTCGAGGCGTTCCTGACCGACTACCTGCGCAGCGCGATCAGCGTCAGGCGCGACAAGGGCGACGTGTTCGAGGTCACCGTGGGCGACTACGAGCCCGAGCGCGCGCGGCGGCTGGCCGATGCGGTGGCGAACCAGTTCGTGTCCGCCTCCAAGGCCTCGCAGCTGGAGATGGTGCGCGCCACCCAGGCGTTCAGCATCGAGCAGCAGGAGATCTACCGGCGCAAGCTCGAGGAGAGCGAGGGCCGGCTCGAGGCCGCGACGCGCACCGCGCTGGGCTCCGGCGCCGCGCTCGTGACCCAGGCGAACCTGCCGCGGGCGCGCGGGCTGCTGGACCAGGCGAACCTGGAGGTCGAGGAGCAGCGCCAGAAGGTGGCGGCGCTCAAGGCGCAGCTGGCGGGCCGGGCGCGCGAGAACGACCCGCAGCTGCTCTCGAGCCCCCGGGTCTCGACGCTGACCGCGGAGCTCGCCGAGCTCGAGCGCCAGTACTCGGCCGCGCTCCTCAACGAGGGGGGCGGCGACAACGGGGCGGGCGCGCGGCTGCTCATCACGCGCAAGTTCACCGGGCTCGAGAGCGAACTGGCGCAGAACGCGGCGCTGGCGCTGCCCGCGGCCTCGGCGGACGCGCGCGACCTGCTGGTCCGGTACCGGCTCGCGCAGGCCGACCTCGAGGCCCGGCAGGCCGGGCGCGAGTACTTCAGCGCGCAGCTGGGCGGCTACCAGCGGCAGGTCGCGCTCTCGCCCGACCGCGAGCTCGAGATCCAGCGGCTGCGCCAGGAGGTCGAGAACAACCGCGCGCTCTACAACTCGTTCGTGCAGCAGTCCGCGGCGGCGCAGATCACCGAGGCGTTCGAGAACGCCAGGGTGGGCGGGCGCTTCGCCGTGCTGGAGCCGGCGGTGCGCCCGACCGCGCCCGGGAAACCCAACCGCCCGGTGCTCATCCTGCTGGCGTTCGTGCTGGGCGGCATCATCGGCGTGGGCACGGTGCTGGTGGTCGAGAAGCAGGACGAGTCGTGCGCGAGGCGGAGCTCCTCCACGTCGCGGCGCTCTCCTACCTCGGGGCCGTCGACGACGCGCGCCGTCGGGCCGCGGGCCTCTTGTGGCACCGGACGTTCACGGAGGTCGAGGAGACGATGGCGGCGGTCGTGCCGCGGGTCGAGGAGCTGGAGCGCTCGCGCCGGCGCCGCAGCCCGGCGGCGGGCGCCCTGCCCGGCGCATCCGCGACCCGCGACGGCCTGCTCCACCGGCTCAAGGTCGAGAGCCCGCTCGGGCTCGAGTTCCGTCGCATCTACCTCAAGCTCGCCCGGACGCGCGGACGCTCGCTGCCGCACACCCTGCTGGTCACCAGCGCCACGCGCGGCGAGGGCAAGACCACGACCACCGCGTGCCTGGCCATCACACTGGCGCGCGAGCTGGGCGAGAAGGTGCTGCTGGTGGACTTCGACCTGCGCAGCCCCAAACTGCACCGCGCGCTGGGCCTGCCCAGCTCGAGCTGGGGCCTGGCGCAGATGCTGCAGTCGCGGCACTTCGACGAGCGTTTCGTGCGGCAGACCGCGCTCCCGCACCTCGACTTCCTCGCCGCCGGCAAGACCGAGCGGCCGGCCGGGGAGCTGGTGGACACCAGCGCGTGCGAGTGGTTCCTGCAGGAGGCGGCCGGCCGCTACCCGCTGGTGGTGATCGATGCGGCGCCCAACCTGGCGGTGCCGGACCCGCTCATCATCGGGCGCGCGGTCGAAGGCGTGATCTACGTGATCAAGGCGGGCAGCACCATCCGCAAGGCCGCCGAGTACGGGGTCAAGGTGCAGCGCGAAGCCCGGGACAACGTCCTGGGCGTGTTGCTCAACGACGTCGGCGAGATCCTCCCGCACTACTACGGGTATCGCGCCGACACGTACGGATATTCCACCGAGGTGGCCGGCGGCGAGTCGTAGCCGCCGGCGGAAGCTGCGGCGCGCCGCGGCCGCTCTCGCGGCCGCGGGCAGGCGCCGGCACCCCGCGGCCAGGGAATGGCCGGCAGGAGATCCCGTTGCGCAGCGTGCGCGTCCTGAGGAACGTCGTCACCAACTACCTCCGGTTCTTCCTGTCGGGGCTGGTCGCGTTCCTGCTGACGCCGATCCTGGTCCACCTGCTGGGCGACGGGGACTACGGGCTGTGGGTGACGGTGTTCTCGCTCACCGGCTACTTCGGCCTGTTCGACCAGGGCATCCGGCCGTCGCTGGTGCGCTACGTGTCGCGCGATCACGCGCGCGGCGACCATCAGGGCGTCGCGCGAACGCTGAGCAGCGCGCTCGGCCTCAACGGGGGGCTGGGCGTGCTGACCGCGCTGCTCACCCTGGTGGCGGCGGCCACCTTCACGCGCTTCCTCAAGATCGAGCCCGCGCAGGTCGAGAGCGCGCGCACCGTGATCCTGATCGCGGGGGCGTCGGTGGCGCTCGGCTTCCCGCTCGGCGTGTTCGGCGCGGCGCTCTCGGGGCTCCAGCGCTACGACATCGCGAACGCCATCGGCATCGGCATCGCGCTGGTGCGCGCGTTCGCGTTCGTGGGCGTGCTCCGGGCGGGTGGCGGGCTGGTCGGGCTGGCGTGGGCCTCGCTCGCCATGAACCTGCTCGGGCACTCCCTCTCGTGGGTGTTCGTGCGGCGGCTGCTGCCCCGGATGCGGCTGGGGGTCGGGCTGGTGACGCGCACCCATCTCGCCCTCATCGGCTCGTACAGCGGGTTCGCGTTCCTCGGCGCGCTCGCGAACAGCATCGCGCTGCAGACCGACGCGCTCGTCATCAGCGCCTTCCTCGGCGCCGCCTACGTGACGCCCTTCGCCATCGCCGCGGGGCTGGTGGACAACGCGCGCTCGCTGGTGTTCTCGGCCACCTGGGTGCTGTCGCCGACCGCCAGCGAGCTCGAGACCCGCGCCGAGGTGGACAAGCTCCACGCCATGGTGATCGCCGGCGCCAAGTACAGCGTGCTGGTGAGCTGGCCGGTGCTGTGGGCGATCATCGTGTTCGGCCCGAACCTGCTGACGGCGTGGGTCGGGGGCCGGTTCGTCGAGCCCGGGCCCAGCTTCGGCCCGGCGTTGATGCCGCCCTGGGACGGGCACCACTGGGCCTCCACGTCCACGCTCATCACGCTGCTCGCGGCGCCCACGCTGGTTTCGCTGCCGCAGTCGGCGGCGGTCGCCGTGCTCTTCGGCGTGAGTCGCCACAAGGGCGTGGTCGGGCTCTCGCTGCTGTCGGCGCTCATCAACCTGCTGCTCTCGCTGCTGTGGGTGAAGCCGCTCAAGCTGGTCGGCGTGGCGCTCGGCACCGCGGTGCCGCTGGCGCTGGTGAGCGGCGTGGTGGTCGCGTTCTACACCTGCCGTACGCTCGAGCTTCCGCTCGCGCGCTACCTGCGCGAGGGCATGCTCCGGCCCGGACTCGCGTCGCTGGCGTTCCTGGTCCCGGCGCTGGCGGTCCAGGCGCTGTGGCGCCCGGCCGGGTGGTGGGCGCTGGGCGCGGCGGTGGGCGGCTGCTGGGTGGTGTTCGCCGTCGTGGCGTGGCGCTGGGGCGCGGACGCCGCCGAGCGCCAGCGCTGGGGCGCCATGGTGCCCGGGCTGTTCCGCCCGCGGGTGCAGACCGGGGCGGAGAGGTGATGCGATGCGGGTGAGCGCGGTGCTGGCGGTCTACAACGCGGCCTGGTGCATCGAGCGCGCGCTCGACAGCGTGCTCGCGCAGAGCCGGCCGGTGGACGAGGTGCTGGTGTGCGACGACGGCTCCACCGACGGCACGCCCGACCTGATCGAGGGCCGCTACGGGGCCGCGGTCACGGTGCTGCGGCTGCCGCACCGCAACGCCTCGGCGACGCGCCGGGTGGGCACCGCGCAGGCCCGGGGCGACTGGCTCGCGCTGCTCGACGCCGACGACCGCTGGCTGCCGGAGAAGCTCGAGCGCCAGCTCGCCTTCCTCGCGCGCCACCCCGAGGTGCGCTGGTGCGGGACCGACGGGCAGCTGGTGGGGCAGCAGGGCGTGGTGCGGCATTCGTGGCTCGAGGACTACTTCGATCCGGTGCGCGACCTCGCCGGCGACCTGCTGCCGCCGCTGGTGGAGCGCTGCTTCCCGCTGGTGAGCGCGATGCTGGTGGAGCGCGAGGCCTACCAGGCGGTGGGCGGCCTCGACCCGCGGATCGTCTACTCGCACGACTACGACCTGTGGCTGCGGCTCGCGGCGCGCTACCCGGGCGGCGTGCTGGCCGAGCGGCTGGTCGAGTACTACACCGGCCCGGGCACCCTGTCGCGCCAGATCGAGGCGCGCTACCGCGACGACCTGGGCCTCATGCGTCGCGTCGCGCGCGGTGAGCTGGGGCGGCGGCCGGGGATCCAGCGCATCGCCGCGGAGCGCGCCGCGGCGCTCGAGTTCGACCTCGCGCTGGTCGCGCTGCGCGCCGGGCGGGCGGCCGAGACGCGCGAGCGGCTGTGGCGCGCGGCGGCGCACGGCCCGTGGAAGCGCCGCCTGCTGGCGGCGGGCGGCGCGCTGGCGCCGGCCTGGGCGCACGGCCGCCTGATGCGCTCGGGCTGGCTCAAGCAGTCGGTGGCGGCCGCGCGGCGCGAGCCGCCGCGGCTGGGTCCCGAAGGCCGCGTGGAGGACTCACGATGAGCGTGCCGTTCCGCGCCGCGGCGGTGATCCCGGCGCACGACGCGCTGCCCGACGTGCTCGAGGCGGTGGCTTCGGCGTGCGCCCAGACGCTGGCCCCCGCGGAGATCGTCGTCGTGGACGACGCTTCGGGCGACGGCACCGCGGCGGCGGTCGAGCGGCGCTTCGGGGAGGGTGGCGCCGTACCGGTGCGGGTGCTGCGCGGACGCTTCGGCAGCGCGGCGGCCGCGCGCAACGCCGGCTGGCGTGCGGCGCGGGCGCCGTGGATCGCGTTCCTCGACGCCGACGACCTGTGGTTCCCGGGCAAGCTGGCGGTCGCGGCCGCCACCCTGGCGGCGGCCCCCGCGGCGGCCTGGTTCTTCAGCGACGGCGAGTTCCGCGCCCTGGACGGCCAGCTCCGGGAGTCGTGGCTCGAGACCTACGCCGACCTCGCCGAGGACTACGTGGGCGCCCCGGTGGCGGAACTCTTCGAGGTGAACTTCGTGCTCACGTCCTCGGCGGTGGTGCGGCGCGACGCGCTCGAGGCGCTCGGCGGCTTCGACGAGGGGCTCAGCCACGCGGAGGACCTCGACCTGTGGATCCGGCTGGCGCGGCGCTGGCCGGCCGCGGGGTCGCGCCGGGCGCTGGTGCGCTACCAGCACCGAGCGGGCGGGCTCAGCCGCCAGATCGAGCGCCGGCTGCTCGGCGACGTCGAACTGTTCGACCGTCTGGTCGCGGACCCCACGCTGCCCGCGCCGCTGCGCGCGCGCGCGCGCCGGCGCCGCGCGATGGCGCACTACAAGCTCGCGGTGCGCGCGTTGCGCGAGGGCGACCCGGCAGCGGCCCGCGCGCAGCTGCCGCACGCGTGGCTCTTCCCGGGCCGAGCGCTGCCGGTGCTGGCGGCGTGGGGGGTGAGCCTGCTGCCGGCCGGCGTGCTCGGCGGGCTGCGCCGCCAGCCGTGGGCGACGCGCGGGGTGGGACGCCGCATGCTCGCGCAGCGGCGCGTGGCGCTGCGCGGCGCGGCGCGGAGGGCCCCGTGACCACGGGACCGCGGACGGCGGCCGGCACGCCGGTCCAGGAGGTGCGCGCCGCGGCGAGGCGCCAGGCCCGCACGCTCTCCGGCGGGCTCGCGGTGACGCTCGGCGTGGTGCTGGCCTTCCTGCTGGTGGTGGCGTTCGTGCTGCTCGACTACCGCTTCGACCAGGATCCCCACCGGCTGGTGAAGATCCTGCTCGGCGGGGCGGTGTTCGGGGGCATCCTGCTGCAGCCGCGGCTGGGGCTCTTCGTCCTCCCGGTGGCCACGCCGTTCCTGCCGTGGATGCCGCGCATCCCCCTCCCCGGTATCAACGTGCTCAACGTCCTGCTGCTCTCGGTGTTCCTGCCGTGGGCGGTGGCGCGGGTGTTGCGGCGCGAGCCGCTGTTCCGGCCCAACCGGCTCGGAGGCACCCTGCTCGCCATCGTGGCGCTGGCCGCGCTCTCGATCGTGCGCGGCGCGGCGTTCCCCACCGGCTATCTCTACGACGGGGGCGATGCGGCGCTCCAGCTGTTCCGCTCGGCGATGACCTTCGCGGTCTATTTCATCGCGCTCACCATGGCGCGCGGCGAGCGCGACCGCCGGCGCTACGCCTGGGCGCTGGTGATCGGACTGCTGGTCGAGTCGGTGGTGACCATCGCCTACGGGCGGAACGGACGCGGCGCGCGCGCCCTCGGTTCCTTCGGGCAGTCGAACGACCTGGGGGCCTTCGTCGCCATGTTCACGGTGTTCGTGGCGGCCCAGCTGCCGGCGGCGCGGAACTGGCTCGCGCGCGCGGTGCTGGCGGCCGGCATGGTGGCGGGTGCGGCGGCCACAGTGCTCAGCGTCTCGCGCGGCGCCGTGATCGCGCTGGCGGTGGGCCTGCTCTACGTCGGGCTGCGCAGCTCGCGCCTGCTCACGGCGCTGCTGGTGCTGGCGGCGGTCGGCTGGCCGCTGTGGGCGCCCGACTACCTCAAGGAGCGGATGGCCGGCACCACCGTCGAGGTGGAGGGCAGCGACGCCGTGGCGCTGGAGGGCGCGGCCCAGACGCGGGTAGACACCTGGAAGGCCATCGTCAAGGTGGTGAGCGAGCATCCGGTGGAGGGCGTGGGCTTCGCCGGCCTCGGCTACGTGCTGCCGGGTGTCGGGGAGGAGCTGGGCATCGAGGTGAAGGACTCCTCGCACAACACCTTCCTGCGCTTCCTGAGCGAGCTGGGCATCTTCGGCCTGCTGCTGTTCCTGGTCCTGCTGTGGCGCTGCTGGAAGCTCTCCCAGGACGGGCTCCGCGCGGCGCGCTCGCCCTTCGACCGCCAGCTCGCGGTGGGACTCGGGGCCGCCACGCTGGCCCTCGTCATCTCGTGCGCCTTCGGCGACCGCTTCTTCAACATCCTCATCACCGGCAACTTCTGGCTGGCCTGCGCGCTCGTGAACGACCTGCTGCTCGAGCGCCAGCGGGAGGCCGCTTGAGCGGCCGGGCGCTGCGCTGGCTGCTGAGCCTGCTGCCGCGGCCGCGCGACGGCGCCGGTCCGCGGCTGACCATCATCCGCCACCACCGCGTCTACGGCGACGGCGAGCGCCCGCTCTACCGGCTGGGGGTCGGCGAGAGCCTGCTCGCCTCCCAGCTCGGGCTGCTGCGCCGGCTCGGGCTGGTCCCGCTCACCGTGGCCGACGGGCTCGCGTGGCTCGCTTCGGGCGGCTCCGGGCACCGGGTGGCGCTGAGCTTCGACGACGGCTACGCCGACAACGTGCGCCGCGCGCTGCCGGTGCTGGCGGCCGCGGGGGCGAGGGCCAGCTTCTATCTCACGGCGGGGCTGGTCGAGGAGCGCCGCGCGCCGTGGTGGGACGTGCTCGAGCACCTGCTCACGTGCACGCGCCTCGAGCGCCTGGAGTGGCGCGGGCGCGCCCTGCCGCTGGCGGGGCACGGCGCGCGCAGCGCGGCGGTGCGGGCGCTGGTGGGCGAGCTGCGCGTCGCGCCGCCGGAACAGGCTTCGCGCCTGGCCGAGCTGGCCTCGCGCCTCGGGGTCGCCGAGCCCGCGCCCTGCGGGCTCGCCACCTGGGAGGAATGCCGCGCCCTCGCCGCGGCCGGCATGGAGGTGGGCGCACACACGCTCACCCACCCGTTCCTCACCACGCTGGCGCCCGCGGAGCAGCGCGCCGAGATCGGCGGCTCGATCGCGCTGATCCACGCGCGCCTCGGCGCGCGGCCGGCGGGACTCGCCTACCCGGGCGGCGACCACGACGCGGAGTCGGTGGCGGCGGCGCGCGACTGCGGACTGGCGTACGCCGTCACCACGCGCGCGGGCGACGCGCTGCCGGCCGCTCCGCGCTTCGAGCTGCCGCGCCGCGGGCTCACCGAGGGCGCCTGCCTCGGGCCCGGCGGCCGCTTCTCGTCGCGCCTCGCCACCGCCGAGCTGTGCGGCGCCTTCGACCGCCTGCGCGGGAACGCCGCCGGGCGCGCGGCGGAGGAGAGCGCGGCATGAGCCCCCGGCGCATCCGCGTGATGTACGTGGTCGGCAACTTCGTCGCCGGCGGCGCCGAGCGCCACCTGCTCGAGCTGTGGAGCCGCATGGACCGCACGCGCTTCGAGGTCGAGATCTGCTGCTTCCGCCGCGAGGGCCAGTTCCTCCCCGCGGTCGAATCCCTGGGCTGGCCGGTGCGCGAGCTGGGCGTGGGACGCCGCATCTACGGACCGCGCGGGCTCGCCGGGCTGCTGCGGCTCGCCCGCCGGGTGCGGCGCTTCCGCCCCGACGTGATCCACGGCTACCTGTTCGGGCCGAACCTGTTCGCGGTGCTGGCCGGACGCTGGCTCGCGGTGCCCGCGGTGGTGGTGGCGAAGCGCAATGTGGACGCCTTCGAGACCGGTCGCCAGGTGGCGGTGCAGCGCTTCACCCACCGCCGCGCCACCCACGTCACCGCGGTGAGCGAGGCGGTGGCGGCGACGGTGGCGGCCCTCGGCGTGCCGCGCGAGCGCATCACGGTGATCCCGAACGGGGTGGACGTGGAGCGCTTCGCCCCCGGCCCCGGACCCACTTCCAGCGGGGGCGCCGACCCGCGCGGTGCGCGGGTGCCCCGGGACGCCGACCCGCGCGCGGGCACCGGACCGGGTCGGGTCCGGGCGCCCGGCGGTTCCGGCGGGCTCGCGGACCCGGCGGCCGCCGCGCTTCCCGCGGACGGCGGGGCGCTGGTGGGATCGGTCGGCTGCCTGGCCCCGCGCAAGGACTACGGCACGCTGCTCGAGGCGCTGGCGCTGCTGGCGGGGCGCGGGCGCGCCTTCCAGGCCGCGCTGGTGGGCGACGGCCCGGAGCGCGCGGCGCTGGAGTCGCGCGCGGCGGCGCTCGGGCTCGGCGCGCGCGTGCGCTTCCTGGGAGAGCGGGGAGACGTGGAGCGGCTGCTGCCCGCGATGGACGTGTTCGTGCTCTCCTCGCGCGAGGAGGGCATCCCGAACGCGCTGCTCGAGGCGATGGCCGCGGCGCGCCCGGTGGTGGCGACCGCGGTGGGTGGCACACCCGAGGTGGTGCGCGACGGCGACACCGGCTGGCTGGTGCCGCCCGGCTCCCCGGCGGCGCTGGCCGACGCGCTCGAGCAGGCGCTCGCGCACCCCGACGAGGCGCGGCGGCGCGGGGCGGCGGCGCGACACGCGGTCGAGGCCGCGATGGGGATCGAGGCGATGGTGCGGCGGCACGAGGCGTTCTACGAGCGCGTGGCGAGGACGGCGCGATGAGGTCCGTGGCCTACGTCACCACCACGTTCCCGACCCTGGCCTCGTTCACCGAGAACGACGTGCACCGGCTGCTGCGGCGCGGGGTGAGGGTGCGCGTGTACACCCTGCGCGGCCCCGCCGGCCGCTACCAGCCGGAGCACGCGGCGCTGCTGCCGCTCACGCGCGGCGTGGGATCGCCGCTGGACCCGCGGGGCTGGGCCGCGCTGCTGCTGTGGCTCGCGCGCCGGCCGCACGTGCTGATCGGCGAGACGGCGCGCGTGCTGTGGGCGTCGCGGCGCGACCCCTACGCGCTGGCCGGGCACCTGGGTTACCTGCCGGCGGCGGCGCGCGTGGCGTGGCTGGTGGAGCGCGCGGGGATCGAGCGCGTGCACGGCGCGTGGGCCCACTTCCCCGGCACCGTGGCTTACCTGGCCGCGCGCCTGGCGCGGCGGCGTTTCAGCCTGTCGGCCCACGCCGGGGCCGACCTCTACCGCTCGCGCGCGTTCCTGGCCGAGAAGGTGCGGGCCGCCGACTTCACCGCCGCGTGCGTGCGCGGGAACGCCGAGATGCTGCGCGCGCTGGCGGGCCCGCGCGCGCGCGTGGCGTGGATCTGGCACGGCGTGGACCTCGCGCGCTTCGACGGCGCCGCGAGGCGGCGCGCCGAGCGGCCCACGCTGCTGGTGGTGGGGCGGCTCTCGGCGCCCAAGGGATTCGACGTCGCGGTGCGCGCGCTGGCGGAGCTGAAGGCGCGCGGGTCCGTGGCGGCGCTCGAGGTGGCGGGCGACGGCCCCGAACGCGGCGCGCTCGAGCGGCTGGCGCGGGAGCTCGGGGTGGCGGAGCAGGTGCGCTTCCACGGCGCGCTCGACCACGGCGGGCTGCTGCCGCTCTACCGCCGTGCCTGGCTGCTGCTCGCGCCCAGCCGCGTGATGCCCAACGGGCGCCGCGACGGCATCCCCAACGTGGTGGTCGAGGCCATGGCGATGGGCGTGCCGTGTGCGGGCTCGCGCGCCTGCGGCCTCGAGGAGGCGATCGTGCCGGGCGAGACCGGCGTGCTCCACGAGCCGGGTGACGCGCGCGCGCTGGCCGACGCGCTCGAGCCGCTGCTGCGCGACCCCGCGACGCTCGACCGCATGGGCGCCGCGGCGCGCGCCCTGGCCTGCCGTGACTTCGACGCGGCGCGCAATTTCGAGCGCCTGGCGGCGCTGTTCGAGGCCCCCGACGACGCGCCGGCCGCGGTCGAGCGGGCGGCCTCGTGAGCGGAGCGGCCATGCGGGTGATGCACGTGGTGGAGGCCATGCACCAGGGCGGCGCGGAGTCGCTGGTCCTCGAGCACGTGCGCCACGCCGCCCCGGGCGTCGAGACGCTGGTGTGCGCGCTGAACCGCGGCGGTCCGGCGCTCGAGGCGGCGCGCGCGCTGGGCGCGCGCTGCCTGGTGCTGGAGAAGCGCCGGTCGCCGGCGGGCGGGTGGGCCGCGCTCCGCCGCCTCGCGACGCTGATGCGCGCGGAGCGCGTGACCGTGGTGAACGGCCACAACCCCACCGGCGGGTTGTTCGCGGCGACGGCGGCGCGCCTGGCCGGGATCCCCGCGGTGCGCACCGAGCACAGCCTCCACTACCCGGGGCGGCACTCGGTGTTCTACCCGGCGATCGAGCCGATCGCGACCCGGCTGGTGCGCCGCGTCCTGTGCGTGTGCGAGGCGGTGCGCGCCAGCCACGTCCGGCGCATGCCGCGACTGGCCGGCCGCTTCGTCATGGTGGCGAACGGGATCTCGGAGGCCCCGGCGGTGCGCCCGCGCGCGGCGCTCCGCGCGGAGCTGGGGCTCGCCGCGGACGCGCGCGTCGCGCTCGCGGTGGGGAGCCTGACGCCGCAGAAGGCGCAGCACGTGCTGCTCGAGGCCTTCGCGCGGGCCGCGCGCGATCTGCCCGCCGCGGTGCTGCTCATCGCCGGCGAGGGCCGGCTGCGCGCGGACCTCGAAGCGCGGCGCGACGCCCTGGGCCTGGGGGACCGCGTGCGCTTCCTCGGCGCGCGGCCCGACGTGCCGGACCTGATGGAAGCGGCCGACGTGTTCGCGCTCACCTCGGTGCGCGAGGGGCTCTCGGTGACCCTGCTCGAGGCGATGCGCGCGGGCCGCGCCGTGGTGGCGTCCCGGGTGGGCGGGAACGGGGAGGCGGTGGCGGACGGCGTCACCGGGCTGCTGGCGGCGCCCGGAGACGTGGCGGCGCTGGCCGCGGGGCTGGCGGGGCTGCTCGGCGACCCGGCCCGCGCCGTGGCGTTCGGGCTGGCGGGGCGGCGGCGCTGGGCCGGGCACTTCACCGCGGAGCGCATGGTGCGCGAGACCGAGGAGATCTACGCGGCGGTGGCGCGCGAGACGCGCCGCGCGTCCGCCCGGACGGAGGAGCTGGCGGGTGGCGTCCATGATCCTGCTTGAGTCGCGCGGCACGCCGGGCCCGAGGCTGGCCGCGCTCGGCGACGTGGGCGTGATCGGCGCGGCGCGCGCGCGCGCCCGGCGCGAGGGGTACGACGCGGTGTTCGCGGCCCTGGCACCCGCGCTCGGGCGCGCCGACCTCGGCTTCGCGAACCTGGAGTTCCCGGTGGCGGACGAGGCGTGGGTGCGGCCCGGTCGCTCGCGCGAGTTCCGGCACGACCCCGAGGTGGTGCCGGCGCTGGCGCGCGCCGGAGTGAGGCTCCTGTCGCTCGCCAACAACCACGTCATGGACTGCGGCCCGCGCGGGCTCCGGCGCACGCTCGAGGCCTGCGCGGCGGCCGGCGTCGCCACGGCCGGCGCGGGAGCCGACCTGGCCGCCGCGCGCGCGCCGGCGCGCCTCACCGCCGCCGGGCGGCGCGTGGTGCTGCTCGCCTACGGCACGCCCTCCGGGCAGCAGGCGCGCGCCGGCGCCGCGGGGCACGCCCCGCTCGAGCCGGAGCTGGTGCGCGCGGACCTCGCGCGCTGGCGCGCTGAGGCCGACGTGCTCGCGGTGAGCGTCCACTGGGGCTCGATGTACGTGGACTACCCGCCGCCGCGCGTGCTGGAGCTGGCCGCGACGCTGGCCGGGGGCGGCGCCGACCTGGTGCTCGGGCATCACCCGCACGTGCTGCAGGGGTTCCGCCGCGACGGCCGCTGCCTCACGCTCTTCAGTCTGGGCGACGCGGCGTTCAACTGCCGCGCCGGCGACTTCGAGGCGGGCGTGGCCGCGGCGACGCGGCTCGAGAGCGGCGTGTTCACGATCGCCCTGGCCGAGGCGCCGGGGCTCGGTTTCGAGCCCTTGCTGCTCGACCACGACGGCTGGCCCACCGCGCCCGATGCCGCGCGCGCCGCCGCGCAGCGGGCACGGCTCGAGGCCCTGAGCGCGGGGCTGTCCGAGGCGCGCGCGCGCTTCGCCGCCGAGTCGGCCCCGCGCCTGCTGCGCTACGAGCTGGAGAGCCTCGGACATCATCTGCGCCGCGGTCGCCTCGACCGCGTGGTCAGGCTGCTGGGCGGCATCCGGCCGCGGCACCTGCCGCTGCTGTGGCAGGCGCTCCGGCGCATCGGGAGGACGGCGTGAGCCTCGTCACCTGGCATACCCGGGATCCGCTCGATCCCGGCTTCGAGCGCGCCTGGCGCGCGCGGCTGGCGGGCGCCCCGCACGCGCACTTCGGCTTCGACCCGGCGTACCTGGCGTGGAGCGCGGCGCACGGCGCGGCGGCGCGCGCGCTGCTGGTGGACGAGGACGGGCGCGGGGCGGCGCTGGTGTTGCGCGAGGAGAAGGGCGGGTTGGCCTGCGGCTGGCCGTGGCGCAGCGGCGCGGTGGTGGAGGATCCGGCGCGGGCGCTCCCCGAGGGGCTCACGCCCGCGGAGTGCGGCTGGCTCTTCGCCTGCGCCGAGCGCGCGGCGGAGGGAGCGCGCCTGCGCTGCTTCCTGCCCGGTCCGCCACAGGGCGCGGGCTGGGCGGCCGGGCTGACGTCGATCGTCCGCCTCGAGCGCGCCGAGGCGGAGCTGATGCAGGATCTGGACGCCTCCAAGCGCCGCGCCCTGAAGAAGGCGCAGCGGTCGGGCTGGGAGGTCGTGGAAGCGGTCCGCCCCGCGGAGTGGAACGCGTTCGCCGGGCTCCAGCGCGCGACCGAGTCGCGACGCGGCGCGGCGCCGGCCGCGCTGCCGGAGCACCCGGCGCCCGGGGAGAGCTGGCGCGAGTGGGAGCTGCCGTGGATGTGGCTGCTGGTGGCGGTGAAGGACGGCGTGGTGGAGGCGGGCTCCGGCTTCGGCTTCCTGCCGGGCGGCACGCTCGACTACCGCACGAACGCCTCGACCGAGGCGGCGAAGAAGGAGGGAGTGAACGTGCTGCTGGGCTGGGAGGCGATGCGCCGCGGGCGCGAGCGGGGCCTGCGCTGGCTCAACTGGGGCGGGGCGACGCGCTTCAAGCGCGACTTCGGCGGCCCCTGCGTGGAGATCTCCTGCCGGCTGGGCGGTGGCGCGGCGTGGGCCATCGCGAACCGGGTCGCGGCGTCGCTGCAGCGCGCGCGGCCGCGCATCGCCGGCGCGGTGCGGAAGCTGCGGCAGGGAAGGGGCGCGTCATGAGCGGGCCGCGCGACGCGCACGCGGCCTTCGAGCGGCTGGTGCGCTGGACCATCACCGACGAGCTGCCGGCCGCGGCGGGCTTCCTGCCGCCCGAGGAGTGCCGGGAGTTCACCGCGTACTACCGCGACCTGCCCGCCCCCGGCGACCACGCGCGCATCGCGCGCTACCTGCGCGGCACGTGGCGCGCCGAGGCCGGCTGGACCGCGCGGTGGCTCGCCGCCTTCGCCGCGCGCGCGGGGCGCGCGCCGCGCGTGCTCGACGCCGGCTCGGGCTTCGGTACCTACGCCATGATGTTCGCGGCGGCGGGCGCCGCGGTGACCGGCGTGGACCTGAGACCCGACCGGCTCGACGTGGCGGAGCGCCGGCGCGCGCACTGCCTGGAGAGCGCCGGCTGGGACCTCGAGGCGCGCTACGTGCGCGCCGACCTCACCGGCGACTGGGGCGCCGACTACGACCTGGTGTGGGTCTACAACGCGCTCTCGCACATCGACCCGCTCGAGGGCTTCCTCGCGGCGGTGCGGCGGCATCTGACGCCGGGCGGCGTGCTGGTGGTCGGCGACATCAACGGCGCCCATCCGGCGCACCTGCGCCGGCTGGCACGGGTGCGCAGCGAGGTGCACCAGCAGTACGTGGCGCCCGACGGCCAGCGCCACCACTATGCGGTCGAGCGCACCTTCTCGCCGCGCGAGCTGCGCCGGGAGATGGAGCAGAACGGGCTGCGCGTGGTGCGGCACGAGCTCTACTGGGGCGGGCTCGGCGCGCTGCCGGGGCCCGCGTACGCCGCGCTCATGGTCCCGCTCCAGCGCCAGTGGTGGCTGGGCGCCCGGGTGGCGCGCCGGCAGCTCATGGTGACCGCGCCCGGCCGCGGCCGGGACGGGGGAGGCTGATCGCTTGCGCGTGCTGTTCGTGACCCAGTACTTCCCGCCGGAGACCGGGGCGGCCCCGGCCCGGGCGCTCCACTTCGTGCGCGCGCTGGCGCGCGCCGGGCACGAGGTGCGGGTGGTGACCGGGATCCCGAATCACCCGTCGGGCCGGGTGGCCCCGGGCTACGAGCGCGTGCGCCGCGCCACCGAGCGCCACGAGGGGGCGGTGGTGGAGCGGGTGTCGCTCTACGCCACGCCGGACAAGACCGCGCTCACGCGGTTCTGGAACCACCTGACCTTCGCGTGGTGCGCGCTCGGCCCGGCGTTCGCCGGCCCGCGGGCCGACCTGGTGCTGGCGAGCACGCCGCCGCTGTTCCTCGGCCTCACCGCCTGGCTCGCCGCCCGCCGCTGCCGGGCGCCGCTGGTGCTCGACGTGCGCGACGACTGGCCGACCGCCGCGGTGGCGCTGGGCGAGATGCGCCCCGGCCTCGTCGCGCGCGTGCTCGCGGCGTTCGCGCGCTTCCTGCAGCGCCGCGCCGCGCGCGTGGTGGCGGTCACGCCCGGCATGCGTCGCGCGCTCGAGTCGCGCGGGCTGGACGCCGGCCGGCTCGAGCTGCTCACCAACGGGGCCGACACCGAGCTGTTCCGGCCCGCCCCGGAGAACGGCGCGACGCCCGCACCCGGATCGGCCGGCGGCGGGAGCCCCGCCGCGGACGCGCCGGCACCGCCGCTGGAGGCGCCGGCCGGCACCTTCACCGTGCTCTACTCCGGCACCCACGGACTGGTGCACGGCATGGAGGCGCTGCTGGACGCGGCCGAGCACCTGCGCGACCGCGCGGACGTGCGCTTCGTGCTGGTGGGCGACGGCGTGGCGAAGCCGCTGCTCGAGCGCCGCGCCGCCGCGGCCGGGCTCGCGCGCGTCAGCTTCCGGCCCAGCGTGCCGCCCGAGCGGCTGGCCGAGGTGATCCGCGCGGCCGACGTGTGCGTCGCCACCACGCGCGACCATCCGTTCTGCGGTGAGACCATCCCGGTCAAGCTGTTCGACTACCTGGCCTGCGGGCGCCCGGTGGTGGCCGCGGTGCGCGGCGACGCGGCGCGCGTGGTCGAGGAGTCGGGCGCGGGGCTGGTGGTGGAGCCGGGCGACGGCGCGGCGCTGGCGGCGGCGCTGCGCGCGCTGGCCGACGACCCGGCGCTGCGCGCGCGGCTGGCCCGTGCCGGGCCCGCGTTCGTGGAAGCCCGCTACTCGCGCCGCGCGCTCGGGAGCCGGCTCGCGGCGCTGCTCGAGGACGTGCACCGCCGCGCGCACGGGCGTGCCGTCGCCCGGCGCCCGGGCGGCATCCCGGGGGCGCTCAAGCGGCTGGCCGACCTGGTCGTGGCGGGGGCGCTGCTGGTCCTGCTGGCGCCGCTCCTGCTGGCCATCGCGCTCGCCATCCGGCTCGACTCGCCGGGGCCGGCGCTGTTCCGCCAGCGCCGCATCGGTCGCGGCTCGGCCGAGTTCACCATCACCAAGTTCCGCAGCATGCGGGTGGGGACGCCGGACCTGGCGTCGCACCTGGTGGGCCCGGGTGCGCCGATGGTCACGCGGTTCGGCCGCTTCCTGCGCCGCACGAGCCTCGACGAGCTGCCGCAGCTCTTCAACGTGCTGGCCGGCGACATGACGCTGGTGGGCCCGCGGCCCGCGCTCTTCAACCAGGACGACCTGGTCGCGCTCCGCCAGCAGGCGGGCGTGGACGCGCTCAAGCCCGGGGTCACGGGCTGGGCGCAGATCCACGGACGCGACGACATCCCGCTCGAGCGGAAGGTCGCGCTCGACCGCTGGTACCTGGAGCACGCCTCGCCGTGGCTGGACCTGTGGATCCTGGTGCGCACGCCGTTCGCGCTGCTGTCCTCGCGGGGGGTGTTCTGATGGCGCGCGCGGCTGGCGTGGCGGCGGTGTCGCCGCGGATGGAGCCCGGCGCGCGCCCGGCGGGCCTGGCGCAGGCCGCCATCGTGCTGGTCCTGCTCGCGGCGGTCTACCACCGCACCGCGGCGGAGCTGTGGCGGACGTGGACCACCAACGACAACTATTCGCACGGCCCGCTCATCCCGGTGGTGGCGCTGGCGCTGGTGTGGTCGCGGCGCGCGCGGCTGGCGGCGGCGCCGCCCGGGCGCGACGCGCGCGGCCTGCTGCTGGTGGCGCTGGCGTGCGTGCTGCAGATCGCGGGCGTGCGCGGGGACGTGTTCGCGCTCCAGGGCTGGTCGCTGGTGGTGATGCTGTGCGGGCTCTCGCTCGCGCTGCTGGGGAGTCCGGTGACGCGGCTGCTGGCGTTCCCGATCCTCTACCTCGCCTTCATGCTGACCTTCCCGCCGTTCGTGATGAACCAGCTCTCCTACGCCCTCAAGGAGGTCACGGTGCGGCTCTCGACCCGCGCGGCCGAGCTGCTGGGCGTGGCGATCCAGCGCAGCGGCATGACGCTCTACCTCGCCCGCGGCGTGCTCGAGATCGAGAACCCGTGCAGCGGGCTCCGGTCGCTGCTCGCCATGCTCGCGGCCGGGACGCTGTTCGCCTACCTGCAGCCGGGCGGCTGGGTGCGGCGCGGGACACTGGTGCTGCTCGCCGTCCCCATCGCGATGGCGGCGAACGCGCTGCGCATCACGCTGCTCATCCTGGTCGCGCACTATGCGAGCGTGAAGCGGGCGGTGGGGACGTTCCACGACGTCACCGGCTACCTCACCTTCGCGCTGGCGCTGGCCGCGCTGCTGGCGGCGCGCGCGGCGCTGCGGCCGCGCGGCGCGGCGCCGCGGCGCACGGAGTCCCCGGCATGAGGGTCTTCCTGGCCACCGTGCTGCTGCTCGGCGCGACCGGCGCGTACGTACAGCTCCACCCGCCCGAGAACCTGGCGCTGGGTCGCGGCGCGCTCGCCGCGTGCCCGACCCGCTTCGGCGCCTGGAACGGCGCGGACCTGTCGTTCGCCGACGCGGTGCTCGAGGAGCTCCGGGCCGACGACGTGCTGGTGCGGCGCTACGAGCGCGGCGGCGACGTGGTATGGCTGTGCATCGTGTACCACCAGAACCGCCGCTACGGGGCGCACGACCCGCGGGTGTGCTACGAGTCGCAGGGTTACCTGGTGGACGGACGCGGGCTGCGCCGGGTGGAGGACGGCACGCCCGCCGCCCTGGCGGTGAACGTGTTCGGCGCCACGCGGCCGCACGACCGGCGGCTGGTCTACTGCTGGTGGACCACGGCGGGGCTCTCGACCGCGGACCCCGCGGCGTTCCGCGCGCGCATGGCGCTCTCGGGCGCGCTCGACAACCGCTCGTGGGGGGCCTTCGTGCGGGTCGAGACGCTGGTGCGCGGCGGCGAGACGGGCGCGTCGCAGCGGCTCGACGACTTCGCCGCCCGCGTGGCGCGCGCGCTGCCCGCGGTGTTCGCGGCGGCGGGAGGGGAGCGGAGGCCGTGAGCGTGCTCGAGCAGGTGACGGTCGCCTGGCAGGCGCTGCTGCGCACGCTCGCGGCGCTGACCGAGCGCCGGCTGTGGGGCCCGTGGCTGGTGCTGGGCGCGGTGCAGGCGGCGGCGCTGGGGCTGGTGCTGCTGTTCGCGCACCCGTGGCTCTCGTGGGCGATGGCGCCGCTGGTGCGGTGGGCGGCGGGCGAGCCGGCGCTCCACTACCCGGGGCTGATGCTGGCGCTGCCCGGCCTCTACGCGCGCGCCGACGTGCTGGTGGGCGGCACGCTCGGCGCGGTGATGGTGGGCGCGGGCACCGTGCTGTTCGCCGCGCGCTTCCGCGGCCTCGCCCCGGCGGGCGGCGAGGCGTTCACCCGGGCCGGCCGGTGCGCCGTGGCGCTGATGCTGGCGCAGCTCCC
>JACRPT010000036.1 GCA_016223045.1 Candidatus Eiseniibacteriota bacterium | reverse complement strand
CACCCGCAACCACCGCTGCCGCACGATCGACGAGCTGCTGGCCGCCGCGCTGCGCTGGCTGGAGGCCCGCTTCACGCAGTCCCAGGAGTATGCTCATGCAGCTTGATATCGACTTCTCCGAATCACGCGAAATGATTTAGTTCTTGACCTCGACTCCGCCCATCACGATCAGGCCCTTGAGGACGAGCGTGCCGCGCACCTCCCCCGCGGGCGCCTTCGTCGCGTCTTCAATGCCGCCCATGAAGGGGAAGGCCTCGTTCGAGACCCTCCAGTCCTCGGGCACGCGGATCTCGACGCCGCCCCACCATACCAGCAGGTCAATGACCGCCGAGCCGGCGGGCATCTTCGCCGCGCGCAGGTCGATCTCGTGCCCGCCCATGACGGCGGTGACGTCGCCGCCGCGGAACTCCTGCGAGACGACCTTGCGAACGCTGCCCGACCACAGGGCGAACGCGCTGAGCGTGGACGAGATGTCCTCACCCGGCACCCCGCCCGCGGCCGCGATGCGCGAGCGCCGCAGCGCGCCGCCCACCATCGCGGCGCCGAGCCCGACCAGCACCAGCGGCCACAGGTCCCCGAACCCGAGCCGCACGTAGCCGAGCGAATGGAGCAGCAGCCACGCGCCGACCAGCGTGAACAGCGCTCCGGGCACGGCGCTCTGGCGGCAGCAGAAGCCGCTGAGCCGCGCCACGCCGTACGCGATCAGCGCCAGCGGCCACCAGCGCAGGATCTCGCCGGCGTCCGCGAGTCCGAGGTTGTCGAGCGTGAACAGCACGCCCATCACGATGACGAACAGGCCGAAGATCAGCCGGCCGGTCACGGGAACGCGCGGCTCAGGCATGACCGAGCCCGCTGCGGGAGAGCGCGCCCGGGCGCGCTGCCAGCGCGACCGCGCCGAGCCCGGTCCACACGATCAGCGCCGCCGGGGTCCCCGGCCAGCCCTGCGTCACCAGCAGCCGTCCCGCGCGCAGCAGGGCGCGCGCCACCACGAACACCTCGGGCAGCCGGTGCCCGTACGCGCCGGCCAGCAACACCAGGTCGATCACCGCGAGCCACGCCAGCGACGTGGCCAGCACCGCGACCACCGCGATCCAGGCGACCCGCTCGCGCGCCATCCTCGAGTCAGTCATGCCGCACCTCCGTCACGCACGCGCGGCGCGACCGCTCGCCGCTCAGCGCCTTCACCACCATGCCCGCGCCCACCGCCACCAGCAGCAGCCCCCACGAGTTCCCGTACGTCAACCCACGCCACTCGAACTCGCAGATGAAGAACCACGTGCCCATCAGGACGAACATCACGCCCGAGCCCGGCCGCTGGTCCACAAAATGGAGCATGCCGATCACGTAGAACACCAGCGGCCACAGCTGCCCGACCCGCGGGATGTCCACCACGTCGAACCGCTCGAGCATGAACAGCACGCCGATGCCGATCAGGAACAGGCCCCAGACCATGGCCTTGATGTTGCGGGTCTCACCTTCTCTCCGGGCTTCGTGAGCAATCTGCGGTGGCGAGAGCGGCCGGCCCCGCACTTTTCGGCGAGCGGCGGTCGGGAGCCGGTGAGCGGCGGTGGAGAACGGGCGGCAGCAGGCGCCGGGCCGCCTCCCGTCCGCGCAGGAAGCGCCCGCGCGGGCGCGCCCGCGCCGCGGGAACCGATGGGAGCGGCGCGGGCCGGGCCTTCTACGCCTCGCGCAGCGCCTCGAGGAACGCCGCGCCGTAGCGCTCGAGCTTGACCGGGCCCACGCCCGAGAGCGCGAGCATCTCGGTGCGCGACTTCGGCACGTGCTGAGCCATCTGCCGCAGCACGGCGTCGCTGAAGACGATGTAGGCGGGCACGCCCTCGGCGTCGGCCAGGCGCTTGCGCAGCGCGCGCAGGCGCTCGAACAGCTCGGGGTTCGCGATCCCCTCGCCGGCGCGGGCGAACGGCGCGGACCCCGCCGCGGCGCGCGCGCCCGGTGCGGACGCGCCGCGCCTCGGGATCGCCGCCACCAGGTCGTCGAGCACGACGCCGCGGCACACGTCGCACGACTCGCCGCACGGCGCGATCTCCTCGTCGAAGTGGCGCACCAGCTTCTGGTGGCGGCAGCCGCCGCGGTCCACCAGCCGGAACAGCCCGACCGTCTTCTCGCGGGTCTCCGCGCGCAGCTCCGGGTCCTCGATGCCGTCGAGGAACGCGTCGTAGCCCATGACGTCGGCCCACGAGTAGAGCAGCACGCAGTCGCTCGCCAGCCCGTCGCGGCCGGCGCGGCCGATCTCCTGGTACCAGGCCTCGACGCTCTTCGGCATGTCGCGGTGGATGACGAACCGCACGTTGCTCTTGTCGATGCCCATGCCGAAGGCGACCGTCGCCACGATCACGTCGCATTCGTCGCGCGCGAACGCGTCCTGGTGCCGGTGGCGCGTGGCGTCGTCGAGCCCGGCGTGGTAGGGAAGCGCGCTCACGCCCTGGAGCCGCAGCCATTCGGCGAGCGCGTCCACCGACTTGCGCGCCAGGCAGTAGACGATGCCGCTCTCGCCGTGGTGGCGGCGGATCATGCCGAGGATGTCGCGGCGCGAGTTCCTGCCGTCACCCTTCTTCTGCGCGGTGATGAGGAGGTTCGCGCGGAAGAACGAGCCCTTGAAGCCTTCGGGCCTCTCCATCCCGAGCTGCTGGATGATGTCGGCCGCGACGCGCCGCGTGGCGGTCGCCGTGAGCGCCAGCACCGGCACGCCGCCGAGCCGGCCCTTCAGGTCCTGGAGCTGGCGGTAGGCCGGCCTGAAATCGTGCCCCCAGTGGCTGATGCAGTGCGCCTCGTCCACCACCACCAGGCTGACGCGGCACGCCGCGATGATCTCGCGCAGCGAGCCCTCGAGCCCCTCGGGCGCGACGTAGACCAGCTCCAGCTCGCCGCGGCGGAGCTGGGCCAGGCGCTCGCGCCGCTCCTCGAAGTCGAGCGTCGAGTTGATGACCGCCGCGCGGAAGCCGAGGCGCGTCAGCGCGTCCACCTGGTCCTTCATCAGCGAGATGAGCGGCGAGATCACCAGCACCGCGCCGGACAGGATCTTCGCGGGCACCTGGAAGGTGAGCGACTTGCCCGCGCCGGTGGGCATCACGCCGATGCAGTCGCGCCCCGCCAGCACCGCCTCGATGATCTGCCGCTGCCCGGGCCGGAAGCTGCGGAAGCCGAACACCGACTCCAGCACCTGCTGCGGGTCGGCGAAGCGGGTGGCGGCGGGGGCGCCGGGGTCGAGCATGGTCCCTCCGTGGACGGGAGCGCGGGGTGTACGGACCGGGGAAACCGGACTGTAGACCAACGCGGCGGCCGATGCACGCACTCACCGCCCGCGCGGCGTCGCGTGCTTGATCCGCGGCCACATCGTCGCGAAGTCGAAGTCGCCGCAGGTCCCCTCGTGGCAGCGGACGCACCAGGCCTGGATGGCGTGCTCGTCGCCGTAGTGCTTGAGCGCCGACGCGGGCGCCGTGGCGCCCTTCGCGCCATTCGCCGCGGACATGGCCTCCACGTGAGCCGAGCCGGGACCATGGCACGACTCGCACTGCACCCCATCCTTCGGGTCGAAGGACGGGGCGACCGACAGCGGGTCGGCGCCAAAGCCGGTCACGTGGCAGGGCAGGCACTCCTTGGACTCGACGGCCGGATGTGGCAGGCCGTACTTCATGCCGCGGCCGTGCTCGACGATCCACATCTCGAGGTCGCCGCACGTGCGTGGCGCGCTTTCGGTGTGGGCCTTGAGACCGGCGTAGGCCTGGGCATGCTTGCTCATCTGCCACAGACGCACGGCGCTCGCCTGGCCGCCCGCGTCGTGACAGCGGGCGCAGGTCTTCACGCCCACGTACCGGCTCCGCGCGTCGGTCGCGGTGGACCCGAACGAGGTCCACGCGAGGGCCAGGGTCGCTGCGAACGCCGCGGGCAGGAAGATGGTCGCCGCGGTGCTCCGGACGAATGCGTGTCGCATGATGGTGCTCCTTTCGAGGTCAAGGGAAGCGGGCGCGAAGGCGTACCTGCCGCATAGACGCGCCAAGCGACCGGGGGGATACACCCCGGTCGCCCGGCCCGCCGAGGAACCGCTCAGCCGGAGCGCTTGTCCCTGGCGCAGCAGGCCACATCGCCGCGCGGGCTGCGGTAGACCTCGCAGCCCGCCTCGCAGGCGCTGCGCAGTCGGCGCCGCGCGCGGTGAAGGCGGATCTTCACCGTGGAGAGCGGGATGCCGAGCAGCTCGGCGATCTCCGCGTTCTCGAGGCCGGCGAGGTCGTGCAGCTCGAACACCTGCCGGTACGACTCGGGCAGGGTGCCGAGCGCGCCCCGCAGGCAGGCCGCCGAGACGGCCTGCTCCAGGTCGTCCTCGGGGCCGGGCCGGTCGGTCGCCTTGACGTCGTCGAGGCCGCCCTCCGGCGGTGGGCCTGCCCGCTCGGCCGGGCGACGGGCCGCGCGGCGCCGGCCGTCCACCACGACGTTCCCCGCGATGCGCAGCGCCCAGGTCTTGAGGCTCGACTCGCCCCGAAAGCGCGGCAGCGCGCGCAGGACGTGGATCAGGGTCTCTTGCGTGAGATCCTCGGCCTCGTCGGCATCGGCCACCAGAGTGCGGATGCGGGCGAGGATCTGCCGCCGCAGCATGTCGTCCACAGCCACCGTCAGGCCGCTGGGCGGGGTCACAGGCGCGGCCGGAGCGCTCGGCACGTCCTGCGCGGCCGGCCGCTCCGGAGCGGAGTGCTTCGGAGTGGATCGCATGGCTCGATCATAGACGTTTCCCGGGCCGGAGAGATACGGCGAGCGCGCCGGGTGGCTGGCGACGTGTAGCCAGACGAGAGTGCCGCCCCGGTGGGTCGGCCTGGACTACCCCGCCTCGTCGGTCTCCACCGGCAGCCCGGCCTCGGACCAGCCGCGGATGCCGCCGGCGAGCGAGACCGCGTTCGTGTAGCCCATCCTCTGCAGGCTGTCGCACACCAGGATGCTGCGGTAGCCGCCGCCGCAGTAGCACACGATGGGCGTGCTCTTGTCCGCGAAGTGCGACTCGATGTCGCGCTCGATGATGCCGCGGGCCAAATGCAGCGCGCCGGGCAACCGGCCGGCCGCCCACTCGTGGTCCTCGCGCACGTCGATCAGGACGTGGACGTCGCCGCGCATCACCCGGCGGCCGTACTCGGGGATGTCCAGCTCCCGGACGCGCGGCCTCGCCTCGTCCACCAGGGCCAGGAAGGCCGCCGAGTGCGCGTGGTGGGTCACCGGGCCCCGGCTCCCGGCGCGGCGCCCGCGGTGGCCGCCGTCGCGCCGCCGTCCGCCGCGCCGCCCGCGTCGTAGGTGCGCACCACGTGGTAGAGCGCGTCGCGCTGCACCGGGATCTTGCCGGCCTCGCGGATGGCCTGCACCATCGCCTCCTCGGCCATCCCGACCGGGCTGCGCGCCAGCGCGGCGTGCGCGATCTTCTCCTGCCCGATGGTGCCGTCCAGGTCGCTGGCGCCGAAGTTGAGCGCGACGCTCGCGGTGTCCTGCCCGAGCATCACCCAGTAGCTCTTGACGTGCGGCACGTTGTCGAACACGAGCCGCGAGAGCGCGATGGTCTTGAGGTCCTCGATGGCCGAGGCCTGGCGGCGGACGATGCCGGTCGCGCCGGGCTGGAACGCCAGCGGGATGAAGGCGAGGAAGCCGGGCGCCCGGTCCTCCAGCTCGCGCAGCAGGATCATGTGCTGCACGCGCTCGGCGCGGGTCTCGATGTGACCGTAGAGCAGCGTGGCGTTGGAGGGGATGCCCATGCGGTGGGCGATCTCGTGGATCTCGAGCCAGCGATGCCCGCCGATCTTCTGGTGGAAGAGCTCGCGCCGCACGCGCTCGCTGAACACCTCGGCGCCGCCGCCCGGCAGCGCGTCGAGCCCGGCCTTGCGCAGCTCCTCGAGCACCCACTCGGCCGGCTTCTTGGTCAGCCGGCAGAAGAAGTCCACCTCGACGGCGGTGTAGGCCTTCACCTGGAGGCCGGGCTTCCGCTCCTTCACCCAGCGGATGACATCCAGGTAGTCGTCGAAGCGCCACTTGTCGTGGAGCCCGCCCACGATGTGGATCTCGTGGATCTCGGGGTCCACGTGGGCGAGGATCTGCTCCTTCGTCATCGTGTAGGCGTCGGGCGCGCCCGGCTTCTTCGCGTAGTCGCAGAACCGGCAGGAGAGCACGCACACGTTGGTCGGGTTCAACTGCCGGTTGACCGTGAAGTAGACGCGGTCCCCGTGCCGGTCGCGGGCGCAGGCGTCGGCGAGCCGGCCCAGCTCGAGGACCGGGGAGTCGAAGAGCCGCACGCCCTCCTCCTGGGTCAGGCGGCCGCCCTCCAGCAGGGTGCGCCGGGCCGCGGCGACGGCCGGGTCGCTGAGCTTCAGGACGGCGAGATGGGCGTGGTTCGGGCCGGGCATCCTTCCTCCAGGGTGGCTGAGAGGCCGCAGTATAGCGACTGCGCCGGGGCCGGCGGAAACACGTCCGGGGGGACGCGATCGCCCGGGAGCCGGGGGTCAGAAACACCCCGGACCAACCGGCCGCCCGGGGCGCGGACCGCCCGGGTTCGATGTCACCAAACTCCTCCGACGGAAGTTTCTCCGCGCGAACCCCGGCCGGTCCGGTATGATTTCCGGCCATCTCGATCCTCCATCACCCCCACGGGAGGTACGCATCATGCGCCGACGCATCGTTCGGGTCACGGTCGCCGCCTTCGTCCTCGGCGGCGCCACGCTCGCCTGGGCCTACTCCACTGGTCCTCCGGCCAGCCGCACCGGCGCCCCGCAGGTCGCGAACATCCCGGCCGAGGGACTGTGCACGCAGTGCCACGTCAGCTTCCCGCCCAACGACCCGAACGGGAGCGTGCGCATCCTCGACGTGCCCGGGAGCTACGCGCCGGGTGCGAGCTACACGCTGCGCGTGCGGCTCGCCTTCACGCACCCGCCCGAGGACGTGGATCCCTACAAGTGGGGCTTCGAGCTGACTGCGGTGCGCGCCGACTCGGGCACCGGCGCCGGCACGTTCACCGTGCCGCCCAGCCTCAAGATCCGCCAGGGCAGCTCGATCACCGCGTGGAAGACGCGCTTCTACGCCGAGCACGGCGGCGACACCTCGTCCACCTACACCGGGCAGAGCGGGCCGGTCGAATGGTCGTTCGACTGGAACGCGCCGACCGGCTACAGCGGCAAGGTCTACTTCTTCGCCGCGGGCAACGCCGCGAACGGCGACGTCACGCCGCTCGGCGACCGCATCTTCACCACCAGCGACAGCACCACCGGCGGCGGCAGCACGGACGTGCCGGTGATCCCGCCGCTCGCGTACCGCACCGCGATGGCCGCGCCCGACCCCAACCCGATGACGCAGTGCACCAACGTGGACTACACGCTGGCGCGTGCGGGCGCCGTGGACGTGGGCGTGTTCGACGCGCAGGGTCGCCGCATCCGCACGCTCGAGCGCGGCTGGCACGCGGCCGGCCCGGGCATGGCCTACTGGAACGGTCGCCGCGAGGACGGGACGTGGGCGGCGAACGGCGTCTACTTCATCCGCCTGCTCGCGCCGGGCGAGCCGCGGCCGCTCGGCCGCAAGGTCACGCTGGCGCGATAGGCACGGGCATACGCCCACAAACCAGGGAGCCCGGCGCCGAACCGCGCGCCGGGCTTCCCCTTTTCGAGCCCCAGCTCGAAACCTGCCGCGGACCCGAGAGGGCCCCGCGTCACATCGTGAAGTACTTCGTCACCTTGGCGAGGAAGATGTTGTTGGCCTTCGCGCTCACCAGCCGATCCAACGAGTGGCCGAACTGGAGGTCGCCCAGGGTCTCCGCGTCGGTGCGCTGCTGCGTCCACACCAGGAAGAACGCCGAGCCGGGCTGGTACTCCCAGCGCAGCACCGCGTTCCCGCGCAGCGAGCGGAAGTTGAAGTCCGGGTTCCCGACATAGAACGCGGGCGCGGGCCCCGGGCCGTCGGGGTCCACCATGCCGGTCGCGCGGTCGTAGTTGGCGCCGTAGCGGGCGAAGTCGTAGCTGCGCGGCCGCGCCAGCTCCTTGAGGTCCGTGTAGCCGCCCGCCGAGATCAGCGGCTGGATGAAGGTCTGGAGGCTCAGCGTGGGCGAGAACGACCAGTTGAGCCGGAGGTTCGCCGAGACCGTGGTCTGGTCCAGCCTCGCGAACAGGTAGCGGCTGCCGAAGGTCGTGGTGGAAGTGGGGTCGGTCACGGTGGTGACGTACTGCGCATCCTCGATGCTGTGATCCCAGCCGGGGCCGACGCGGGCCGAGAGGTTCGAGGCCGGCTTGAGCTCGACCCCCGGGTAGAGACCCGTCCCCCGCGAGCCGGACTCCGACCGGGAGACGCTGATCTCGGCGAAGTAGAACACCTTCGCCTTGCTGTCGGTGTCGAACTCCGTGCCCCACTGGAATGCGGCAGGGTTGAGCGTCAACGGCCCGCCGCGCGTGCGCCGGTTGCTCACGGTCTGCGGCGTGGCCAGGACGTTCGTGTTCCAGCTGTAGTTGTTCGCGAACTCGACCTGGCCGCCGATGTAGGCACCGGCCGAGATCTGGTTGCCGTCGAGGTCGTGGCTGTCGAACAGCGCGCCGATCACGTTGGCCCAGCGCCGCCACCGGTTGGTCCGGGTCCAGCGGTAGCCGGTCCCGACGTGCGCGTTGACGATGTCGGAGCGCACCTGGAAGCCAATGTCGTTGACGTCGAACCTCGGGTCCATGAACCCGACGGCCGAGTTGAAGAGGACGCTGCCCTCCTGCTTGTTGAGCCACACACGCGCGCCGAAGCCGGTGAGCGCGGTGGCGGCGCTGTCCACGCTCACGTGGCCCGCGTCGGGGCGCTGGAAGTAGTGCCGCGAGCTGCGCTGGAGCGAGACCATGCGCCCGGGCGTGCCGCTCACGCGCGACATCGCGGCCCAGCCCGAGAGCGCCCAGACCTTCTTGCGGTCCAGGAAGTGCCAGCCGTCGAGCCCGGCCACCAGCGAGGCGTCGTTGAGCTGGTCCGCGAGCCCGCCGTCGCCGAAGCTGCGCTTCACCAGTGAGGACATGAGCCCCAGCCCGTGGCGCGCTTCCCGGAACTCCTTCAGCCCGCGCGCCACCCCGTAGTAGGTGAGCGGCTCGACCTCGGCGCGCGAGCGCACGCCGCCCGCGTCCAGCTTCGCCCACTCGCGCGCGGCGAGCGCGTGGAGCGTGCCGAAGTTCCAGCTCGGGCTGAGCTTCCCGGTGAGCTTGGCCGCACCCAGGATGTGCGTGGCCAGCGGCACGTCGCTGTAGTCGGCATCGGGCGCGTCGCCCTGAGGGGCGCGGCCGATGCGGCGGCTGTAGAAGAACAGCGGCTCGGGCCAGTTGAAGCCCCAGTAGTCGTTCGCGCCCTCGTTGCCGAAGCTGAAGACGCGCGAGTTCTCGACGAAGAACGGGCGCTTCTCCTGGAAGAACGACTCGACGTCCGAGAGGTTCACCACCGCCGGGTCCACCTCGACCTGGCCGAAGTCGGGGTTCGCGGTGGCGTTGAGCGTGAGCTTGCTCCCCACGCCCATGCGCAGGTCGCCCCCGACGCCCGGGGTGTAGCGCGAGCCGTCGTGGAACGGGTCGTGCGCCTCGTGCTCCAGATACTCGGCCTTGCCGGTCATGTAGGGCAGCGCCTCGATCGCGCCCGCCGGGCTCAGGCCATCCAGGCCCACCAGGTCGGGGAAGCGCGAGACGAACCCGCTCTCCTTCTTGGGCGGGTAGACCAGGAAGTCCCGCTCGTTGCTGCGCCGCGGCAGGTTGCGGCTGAAGTTGATGCCCCAAACCTGCCGGGGGCTCCGGTCGTAGCGGAGCTGCGAGAACGGGATCCTCATCTCGACCGTCCAGCCCTGCGCGTCGCGCCTGGCCTTGCCCTCCCACACGCCGTCCCAGGAAGAGTCGTCCCAGCCGTCGTTGAACAGCGTGCCGTCATAGAGCACACCGGCCGCGTTCACCGCGAAGTAGTAGCCGCTCCTGCGGTCGTGGAACGGGTCGACGTACACGGTAAGGCGGTCCGCCGAGATGGAGGCGTCGCGCCGGACCAGCCGCGCCAGGATCGAGTCGGGGTGTGAGTCGTGCATGCGCGCGCCGACGTAGAGCGCGTCGTCATCGTAGGCCACCCGCACCTCGGTGCGCTCGGTGGCCAGCTCGCCCTCGTGCGGGTCGCTCTGCAGGAAGCGGGTGGCCGCGTTGTCCGCCTGCCACACGGCCTCGGAGAGCACGCCGTCCACGGCGAGCGGCGAGGTGACGCGCACCGCGCGGACCGTGAGCGAGCTGTCGGGCGGGGCGGCGAATGCGCTGGTCATGGCTGCGAGGCAGCACAGCAGGGCGAATAGGGCTGGGCGCAAGGGCGGGGCTCCCCGGGTGCTCGGGCTCGGACACGCGTCTGGACTGCGGCGTGTTAGACCGGGACGACGGCCAAAAGGTTGAAAACGCCCGGTCGGTCCGAGGCGGGCAAGGGATCCGCGGACGACCCACAGTCTGGCTGCGCACGCCGCACCAGGCAATACGGCTCTGACCAGCGCCGGGTTTCCGGAGACGGGCGGCCGGGCCACCTGCGCGGTTCGTCCTCCGGAGGATCACTCGCGTCTCAGCCGCCCATGGAGGACGGCGGCGATGCCGCCGACTACGACGTACCTGACCTCATGGTCTTGCAACGACCTGAATACGCCGCCGAGTCGGTTGAGCATCTCTCCTGCGCGAAAGGTCCGGGTTCACAGACAGAGCGAGGTCCGTGAAGGCACAAAGCATCTCCATGCGCTCCTCGAGGCTGAGCGAGCTGAACCAGCGTGCCTTGGCCTCGGGGGACTCCAGGCTCCGGTCATGAGAAGGCGGTCGTGGCACGGCCGGACGCTATCAAGCGGGAGCCCCCGCGGCAACAGGACTCTCGGCCTCACGCGCCGGGTCAACGCACGATGCAGGCGCGCGCGGTGAGCGTGCGGCCGCCGTGCGTGAGGCGCACCAGGTAGATCCCGTGCGCGAAGCCCCTTCGCGCGGCCCAGGCTCACGCGCCGCACGCCTCCCGCGCCAGCGCCACCGCCAGCGCCGCGGCCAGGCGCGCGTTGTCGCGGAGCAGCGCCAGGTTCGCGGCCACGGTGCGGCCACCGGTCAGCTCGCGCAGGCGCTCGAGCAGGAACGGAGTCACCGCGCGCCCGCGCACGCCCTGGGCCGCGGCGTCGGCGAGAGCGCGCTCGAGCGCCGGGTCATACACCTCGCGCGGCAGCTCGTCGGCGGCCGGGATCGGGTTCGCCACGATCACGCCGGTGCCGAGGCCGAGGTCGAAGTGCGCGGTGAGCGCGCACGCCAAGTCGTCCACCGAATCGAAGCGCCGGTCCACGGGCAGGCCGCTCGCGCGCCGGTAGAACGCCGGGAACTCGTCGGTGCCGAGCCCCAGCACCGGCACGCCCAGCGTCTCGAGCAGCTCAACCGTCCGTGCGAGATCCAGCACCGCCTTGGCGCCCGCGCACACCACCGCCACCGGGAAGCGCGCGAGCGCGGTGAGGTCGGCCGACACGTCGCCGCTCGTGGTGGCGTCGCGATGCACACCGCCGATCCCGCCGGTCGCGAACACGCGGATGCCCGCCTGGTGCGCGGCAAACAAGGTCGCCGCCACGGTGGTCGAGCCCGGCGCGCCGGCGGCGACGTGCGCGGCCAGGTTGCCGAGGTTGAGCTTCGCCACGCCGCGCGCGGTGGCGAGCTGCTCCAGCTCGGCGCGCGAGAGCCCCACGCGCAGCGCGCCATCCAGCACGCCGATGGTGGCCGGCATGGCGCCGCCCGCGCGCACGACGTCCTCGAGCTCGGCCGCCGCGCGCACGCCGTCCGGATGCGGCAGCCCGTGCGTGACCAGCGTGGTCTCGAGCGCCACCACCGGGCGCCCTTCGTCGAGCGCCGCCTCCACTTCGGGCGCGATCACGAACGGCTCGGTCATGTCTGCGCCTTCATCGCGAACCACTCCTGCCGCCTGAGCCGCGCCGCGGCGGGCGTCGCGGCGAGCAGCCCCGCCGCGCCCCAGGCCTCCAGCGCGAAGCTCGCCGCCACGATCCCCTGTTCGAGCGCGGCGCGCACGGCGCCGCCTTCGAGCAACCCGGCGAGGAACCCGCCCGCGAAGGCGTCGCCCGCCCCGGTCGGGTCCACCACGCCGCGTGCGCGCGCCGGCCACTCGATGAACTCGTCCGCGCGCGCGTCGAACAGCAGCCCGCCGCCGGCGCCACGCTTGAGGAGCGCGAGTCCGAGCCTCCCGCCCGCGAGTCGCGCGAGCGCCGCGCGCGGGTCGCGCGCCGCTCCCTCCAGCTGCAGCTCTTCCTCGCTCACGAAGAACACGTCGAGCAACGCGAGTACCTCGCGCCAGGCGTCGAGGTTGTCCTCGCGCACCGGGTCGTGCGGGTCGAGGGAGAGCAGCGCGCCCGCGCGCCGCGCGAGTGACTCGACAAGCGGGCGCTGGCTCGCGAGCGGCGTGGGCGAGAGGTGAAACGCGCGCGCGTCCGCGAAGCGGCCCGCGACGTCCTCCGGTCGCGGCGAGGCCTCGGCGTGCGTAGGTGAGCCCAGCCGGTGCACCACGCGGCGGGCGCGCGGCTCGTAGAGCAGCCAGGTGCGCAGGCCCGGACGGCCGAGCGGACGCAACCCGGAGAGGTCCACGCCGCGCGACTCGAGTGCGCGCAGGGTCTCGCGCGGGTAGTCGTCGCCGAGCGGCGCCACGATCGCGACGCATGCGCCCCACAGCCGCGCGCCCAGCGCCGCGTAGAGCATCGCGCCGCCCGCCTGGCCCGTGCGCGTCGTGCCGTCGGCGAACACGATGTCATCCACGATCAGGTTGCCGAGGCAGACGAGTTCGCAGCTCACCCGCGCTTCTCCAGCTCGCGGAACGCGCGCCCCATCGCCTCGACGCGCCCGCGGTCGAGCGGGTTCGACCACACGCCGCCCTGCTTCACCGACGAGCCAACGATGAACCCGTCCGCCTTCGGGTAGGCGGCGAGGTTCGCCGGCGTGATGCCGGATCCGACCAGCACCGGAACGGTCACGCCGTCCGCGACCGTTTCGACCTCCGAGGTGTCCGCGGCCCGGCCCGTCACCGCACCGGTCACGATCACGCCATCGGCGAGGAAGAACTGTGCCGCGCGCGCGGTCTCGACCAGGTCCACATCGGCGGTGAGCGCATGCGAGGAGTGCTTCTTCTTGATGTCGGCGAAGACGCGCACGTGCTCCGCACCGAGCGCGCGGCGGTAGCGGAGCAGCTCGCCCGCGCACGCCTCGATCACGCCCTCGTCCGCCACGTGCGCGAACACGAAGCCCTCGACCCGCACGAACGAGCCGCCGCACGCGTGCGCCACCGCCAGTGCCTCGCGGTTCGCCGCCGACAGGATCTGCACCCCGAGCGGCAGCGGCACCTCGCGCCGCAGCTCGCGCCCCGCCGCCGTCATCGCCGCCACGATCTCCGGCCCGACCGCGCCCTTGAGATAGGGCCGGTCGTGCATGTTCTCGATCATCAGCGCGTGGAACCCGGCCTCGCGGTAGATCCGCGCCTCCGCGACCGCGGTCTCGATCACGCGCTCGAGCGGGGCGCCCGCGGATGGCGTGCCCGGAAGTGCGCCGAGGTGCAGCATGCCGATGAGGGCACGCGGGGCGGAGAAGAGGTGGGTCAGCGTCGGAGTGCGGTCAGGACTCACCGGCCCGCCTCGAGTTCTGCCGCCAGGATGCGCAACTGTCGCTCGAGAGACTGGAGGTCCCGGCCCACGACCTGCCAGACCTCTTCGAGGTCAATGCCGAAGTAGTCGTGGACGAGCACGTTCCTCATGGCAACTACCTTCGACCAGGGAACCGAAGGATGCGCCTCGTGGAAGTCGCGGCCGAGCTTCGCTGCCGCCTCTCCCACGATCTGCAACCAGTGGACGATCCAGACCTGGATCAGCTCGTCCTGCTCGAACGCCCGACGGCCCTTCGCGGCCTGGCGCTCGATTCGCTCGATCGCCTCGAGCATGTCGAGGATCCGCTCGCGCTGGTCTCTCACAGCGGCACCGCCTCGGCCAGCACGCGATCGCGGATCCGCGGTTTGATGCCTCGCTCGCTGACCACGTCCACCTTGCAGCCAAGCAGATCCTGCAACTCCAGCCACAGGGCGGCGTGGTCCAGCAGGCTCCGTCCGGGTTCCATTTCGACAAGCAGGTCTATGTCGCTCTGCTCGTCGGCATCTCCCCGCGCGACCGAGCCGAACACGCGCAGGTTGCGTGCGCCGTGCTTCGCGGCGACGCGCAGGATGTCCTCACGCTTCGCCTTCACCAGTTCACCGACCCGCATGACGGGGCTCCTTCTCCTGCCGGACTCCTGGCGGTCCGGCCGCTCGTTCGGCGCTGCCACCGATCGCACGCACCGTGACACCTCCGCCCCGGCGGCCGCTAAGGGGGCAGCCCGGGCAGTCTATCGCATCCTCAGATCAGGTCGGGTTCGCCCATGGCGGCGGCTCAGCTCCCGGGTGGCTCGCTCCGCAGGCGCCCGGCGGGGCGCGCGCGGAACTCGAAGCAGTCGGGGCGATGGTAGTGCCCCGCGACATCGAGCGTCATGCTCTCCACGCGCACCCGCCCGAGATCCAGCTCGGCGGTGAGGATCCGCGGCTCCTCGAAGACCGGCTCGACCACGTAGTCGCCGTCGGGGCCGATGATGGCGCTGCCACCGCGCAGCAGCCAGTCCCTGGACGCCCGAACCTGATCCGGGTGCCGCTCGAGCCCGGGGGGAAGCGCCGCGGCGCTCATCAGCGACCCGGCGGCCAGCACGAAGCAGCGCCCTTCGAACGCGTAGTGCCGGCTCGCGAGCTGGTGCTTCTCGTGCACGGTGGGCCAGAGCGCCACGTGGAGGTCTTCGCCCGACTGGTGGAGCACCTGGCGCGCGAGCGGCATCCAGTGCTCCCAGCAGATGAGTCCGCCGACGCGGCCCGCCGGGGTGTCCACGGCGCGCAGGCCGTCGGCGTCGCCCGGCCCCCACACCAGACGCTCGGTGTAGGTGGGGACGAGCTTGCGGTGGTGGTTCAAGAGCGAGCCGTCGGAGCCGTACGTGAGGAGGGCGTTGTAGAGCGTGCCGCGGCCGGGGCCGTGCTCGATCCGCTCGGTGACGCCCACCACCAGCGTGGCGCCCGTCGCGCGCGCGATCGCGGCGAGCGCTGCGCCCTCGGGACCCGCGACGCGCACGCTCGACTCCGCCATGCGCGCGAACGCGTGCTTGACCGGCGCGTGGTCCCAGAGCGCCGCGTCGCGGCACACGTCGAGCCAGGCGGGGTAGCCGGGGATCCAGGTCTCCGGGAACACGATCAGCCCGGCGCCGCCCGCCGCTGCCGTGCGCGCGAGCGTGGCGGTGCGTTCGAGCATCGCAGCCGGATCCGCCGTGACCTCCGCCTGCACGATGGCGACACGGGTCTTGCTCATCCGTCCTCCGATCCCGGCCTCGTCGCGTTCAGTCCCGATCGCACCACTGGAGCGGAAATCGCGACGATCCAGACTGCGCGCGGGATTGTAGACCAGCACCCGACTGCCGGCGAGCGCGACGCCGACGCCGACCAGCATGTCCGCACCGCCCGAGCAGATCGAAATGGTGCGCCAGCGTCGTGGTGTTGCCGGTGTCGTGGAGCTGCACCAGCGTCTGAAGTGTCCGAGAGGATCTGCCCGTAGTAGCGGCACCCCGGCCCGCGGTCTTTCCTGCCTGGCGGGGCTGGCCATCACCTGGACGAAGCGGCGCGGTTTGCGGAGCCGCCCCGCCCGTTCCTTTGCTCATCGCGTTGAGTGGTTCTGCTCAGAACGATGAGCAGATCAGGGCTCTCGCGGCGGGGTCTTCGCGACCTGGATTGCCGCGGGAACAGCCGCTCCGGGCGTGGGGTCGACCGCATACCTGGGCAGCTACGGCTCGCCCCACCACGCATCCACCTTCGCCACCACCTCCGCCGGCGTCGCCACCGGCTCGGGGTAGCCGTTCTTCCACGTGGCGTCGATCCCAAGCGGGCCGCGACAAGCGAGCCAGGCGCCGCGCGACTCGGTGCGGGCGGGCACGATGTCGCGGGCGCAGTCGAAGCGGGTGAAGATGCCCCACAGCAGGAGCTCGTCATCGCCGAGCGGCACGTCCTGGCTCACCGCCACCAGCAGCTTCACGCCTGCGTACTCGGGCCGGCGTGCCAGGTGCTCGACCACGGCGCGGCCCTCGGACTTGACCTGCACCACCAGCATCCCACCCCAGGCGAGCCGGCTGGCGGTGACGTTCGCGTCGAGCGCGCGCGGGTCGGGCAGGTCGGCGAGCGGCGGGGCGCCGCCGTGAGAGCCGGACGGTGCGCCCGCACCCGACGCTCCGCCCGCACCACCACCCCCCGCGCTCGCCGCACCCGCCACCACACCGGCCGAGCCCACGGCGCCCGCGTGGCCCTGCGCGTCCAGCACCATCTTGCTGCCGAGGTTCATGGTGTAGGAGGTGAAGTCCAGCGTGTCGAGCGGCACGCCCGGGAGCAGGATGAAGTCCTCGGCCGGATCGAAGTTCCGCGCGATCGCTTCGAATACGGCGCCGCGGTCGCGCGGGTTGACGTCGGCGTCCACCAGCACGATGGCCTTGGTGAGCGAGAGCTGCCCGGTGCCGAGGAGCCCGAGCGCGGTCTTCTTCGCCTCCTTCGCGAAGCGGTTCTCGACTGCGACCACCAGCAGGTTGTGGAAGCCGGCCTCGAAGTAGGCCCACAGGTCGCGGATCTCGGGATGGATCACCTTGAGCACGCCGGTGAACATCTCCTGCACCGCCTCGCCCATGAACTTGTCCTCCTGCGGCGGCTTGCCGACCACGCTCGCCTGAAAGATGGGTTGCGCGCGGTGGGTCACGGCCTTGACGTGGAAGACCGGGAAGGGCGCGGCGTGCGAGTAGTGCCCGAAGTGGTCGCCGAACGGGCCCTCGCTGCGCCGCTCGGCGGCGGGCACCAGGCCCTCGATCACGAACTCGGCGTCGGCGGGCACCCGCATGGCGAGCGTGTGCGCGCGCGAAAGCCGCGTGGGAGCGCCGCGCAGGAAGCCGGCGAAGGCGATCTCGTCCACGCCTTCGGGGAGCGGCGCGACGCTGGCGAGCAGCGTCGCCGGGTCGGCGCCCACTGCGACCGCGACCTCGAGGCCGTCGCCCCGCTTCTCGGCCTCGTGGAAGTGGAAGCCGCCGCCCTTGCCGATCTGCCAGTGCATGCCGGTGGTCTGCGCGTCGAAGACGTGCATGCGGTAGATGCCTAGATTGCGCACCTTCGTCACCGGGTGTTCGGTCAGCACCAGCGGGAAGGTGAGGAAGCGCCCGCCGTCCTTCGGCCAGAGCTGGAGGATGGGGAGGCTCGAGAGGTCGGCGCCGAGCGCGTGCGCCTGCGCGGGGCCCGCGCCCACCAGCTTCGGCCGCATCGCGAGCACGCGCGCCAGGCTGCCGCGCTGATTCCAGAGGTCGGCGAGCCGTCGCGGGGGCAGCGCGTGGAACAGCTCCTCGAGCTGCGCGCCCACGGCGGCGGGCTTCCGGCCGAGCGCCCATTCGATCCGACGATCAGCGGCGAGCACGTTGACCGCGAGCGGGAAGGAGGCGCCGCGCACCTGCTCGAAGAGCAGCGCCGGGCCCTCGGTCTTCGCCTCGCGGCAGGCGATCTCGGTGACCTCGCACTGCCAGTCCACCTCACGCGTCACGCGCCTGAGATCGCCGCGGCGCTCGAGGTGATCGAGGAAGTCCGTCAGCGTGCGGAAGCCCTTCATCGCGTCCCCGCGGCCGCGGCCGATCCGAGCCCCGTGGCGATGGGCACCGAAGAGCGCGTGCGGAAACCCTTCATCGCATCCCCCGGGAGCCGACCTCGCGGAACAGGTACCAGTCACCCTCGAGCGGCCGGTGCCAGCGCAGCACCTCGCCGCGGCGGCGCGGGCGCACGGCCACCGCATCCAGGTCCTCGACGAGACTCCCGGGCGGGCGCGGCGAGAACGCGTAGCCCTTCACGTCGTCGAAGCGGTGGCGCGGGAGCCAGGCGGAGGCCGCGAAAGAGATGAGGGAATCCGCGACCCGCGGGCCGCCGCCGTCCAGCCCGAGGCGGCGCGCCAGCGTGCGGCGGCGGTCATCGCGGCGGGCCGCCGCCGCGAGGAACCGCGGCTCCTCCCGCGGTGCGATGGCGTGGTCTGCCGGCCGCAGGTGCGCACGATCGAGCACCAGAAGCTCGTCGAACCCCGCGCGATGTGCGCGGAAGCGCGTGGCGAGCGCGGCGTCACTGGGGTTCAGGAGGAGCCGGCGGGCGTAGAGGTCGTACCCGAGCGTGAACAGCAGCCCGGCGGCCACGGCGAGCAGCGCGCCGCGCGCGAGGCGCCCGCGCCAGTCGGTCACTCCAGCTCCGTATCGCGCCATCCCGGACCGGCGTCCTCGCCGAGCAGGGCCAGCAGCTTGCCGGTGAAGCCCGCAACCAGGTCGTCCAGGCTCCTGGGCCCGCGGTACCAGGGCGGCGACACCGGCATGATCGTCACGCCCTCGCGCGAGAGCTTGAGCGCGTTCTCGAGCGCGATCGAGGAGAGCGGTGTCTCGCGCACGCACAGCACCAGCCGCATACGCTCCTTCAGGGCCACCGCCGCGGCGCGGGTGATGAGCGTGTCGGCGATGCCGGCCGCGATCTTCGCCAGCGTCGAGATGCTGCACGGCACGATCACGAACGCGTCGTAGCGGTTGCTGCCCGAGGAGAACGGCGCAGCCAGGTCGGCGTCGGCGAACAGCTTCTTCACGTGCGGCTCGAGGTCCGCGGGCTTGAGGCCGGTCTCGGAGTGGAGCACCTGGCGCGCCCAGTCGGACATCACCAGGTACTTCTCGCCGGGGCAGCGGCGGACGAAGTCCACGCCGTAGATGCTGCCCGAGGCGCCGGTCATGCCGATCAGGTAGCGCGGCATCAGCGCCCCCGTCCGGCCGGCCACGCCGGACCCGACACGTCGCGGCGCGCGGTCGCCATCAGAAGCCGCCCCACGCGCGGGCCGTCAGGACCGCGGCCAGCACGCCGAAGCCGACCACCACGTTCACCTTGAAGAACGCCAGGTTCACGTCCTCCGCCCACTTCTGCTCGAGCGAGAGCAGCGCGCCCACCGCGGTCGTCACCGCCACGGTGGAGAAGAAGGGCCAGCCGTAGCCCGCCGGCACGCCAGTGCGGAGGACCGACATGACGACCCAGACCAGCGCGGCCCACGCCAGCAGGTGGAGCGCCGCCGACACCCGCAGCGCCTGCCTGCGGCCGAGCCACACCACCATGGACTTCACACCGTGCTCGCGGTCGAACTCCTCGTCGAGCGTGGCGTAGATGATGTCGAAACCCGAGACCCAGAGAAGCGCGAAGGCCGCGAGCCCCAGCGCCGGCCGGGATGCGCCAGGTCCGGATGCGCCGCGGCGAAGCCCGCGAGCGGCGCGAGCGCGAGCCCCGCGCCCACGCCGAAGTGGCAGAGCGGGGTCCAGCGCTTGAGGTAGGGATAGACCACGAACACCACGAGCGGGACCGGCGAGACCTTGAGGTACCACGGCCCGAGCGCCACGCACGCGGCGAGGTAGGCGGCGGTGCTGGCGAGGAGCAGCGCCCACGCTTCGACGAGCTTCATCTTGCCGCTCGGCAGCTCGCGCGCCCGGGTGCGCGGGTTCAGGGCGTCGAGCCGGCGGTCGATCAGCCGGTTCGACGCCATCGCCGCGGTGCGCGCGCCGACCGCGGCCAGCGCGATCAGGAGCCAGCGCGCGGGCGGCATGGGGTCGCGCGGCACGCTGAAGATCCCGGCCAGGACGAGCGGCAGGGAAAAGAGCGTGTGCTCGAAGCGCACGAACGAGGCGTAGGTGCGGAGCCTGCCGGCGGGATGGGCGGGAGCGGTAGCGGTGGTCATGGGTTCCGGGTCGCGGTGGCGGACGTCGGTGGCCGCCCGCGAGCCGAGGAGACTAAATCATTTCGCATGAATCGGAGAAGTCCGACCAGGCTGACTTGAAAGTCGTGAGACCTGCCCTGTATCTCTTGGTTTGGGTCGCATCAACAACGCCAGGAGACAGGGAGGTCTCACGATGGTTCCACGGCTGCAT
>JACRPT010000035.1 GCA_016223045.1 Candidatus Eiseniibacteriota bacterium | reverse complement strand
GATGCAGCCGTGGAACCATCGTGAGACCTCCCTGTCTCCTGGCGTTGTTGATGCGACCCAAACCAAGAGATACAGGGCAGGTCTCACGACTTTCAAGTCAGCCTGGTCGGACTTCTCCGATTCATGCGAAATGATTTAGAATGCCCGCGTGAGCGAGCGACTGCACTACGGCCGGCTGGTCGCCACGGTGGCCGACGTCCTGGACGCGGGGGTGGACCTGGTCCCCCATTTCGAGCTCTCGGCCATCCCGGTGCTCGACAACGCGGAGCGCCCGGCCGAGTGGCCCGCGGTGCGCCGCCGGCTGCGCGCCGAGGGCATCCGCGTCGGGCAGCACCGCGGCGTGCTGCTGCTGCTGCCCGGCGAGCTGGACCAGATGTGCTCGATCGGGATGTTCAACGGCTTCGACGAGCTCTACCTGAGCTCGGAGTGGGACGACGAGTTCGAGTCGTTTCCCGGGCGCATCACCAGCGACCACGTGGATTTCGAGGACGGCACGCCGCTCGGCCTCGAGGAGTGGATGATCAACAGCAGCTGCCTGCTCGCGCTCGGCGACGGCAGCGGGCTCAACTTCGCCACGCTCGACCGGGAGATCGCGGAGCGCCTGCGCGCGCGCTTCAAGCCCGCCCATAACGGATGAGCTGCCCCGGGGCCACGCGTCTCGTCCACCTCGAGCTGAAGGGCCCGGCGGGCCCGCTCGAGGCGGTGCTCCGGGAGTGCGACTCCGGGTCGCCCGCCTTCGCCGCGCTGGTCTGCCATCCGCACCCGCTCTACGGCGGCACGCTCCACAACAAGGTCGTGCACCGCGTGGCCTCGGTGCTGCACGACGCGGGGGGCGCCGCGCTGCGCTTCAACTTCCGCGGCGTGGGGAGGAGCGCCGGCCGCTTCGACCGCGGCATGGGCGAGCTGGACGACGCGCGCATCGCGCTCGACTGGCTGCGCGAGCGGCACCCCGACACGCCGCTGTGGGCGGCCGGGTTCTCGTTCGGCTCGTGGATCGCCGCGCGACTCGGAGCTGGCGAGCCCGATGTCGCGCGGCTGATCCTGGTCGCGCCGCCGGTCGCGACTGCGAGCTTCGAGGCGCTCCGTGCCGCACCCGTGCCCAAGCTGGTGCTCCAGGGGACGCGCGACGAGGTCTGCCCGCTCGCGGCCCTCGAACGGGAGTTCCCGTCGTGGGCAGAGCCGAAGGCGTTGCTGAAGGTGGAAGGCGCGACCCACTTCTTCGATCGGCGGCTGGGCGCCCTGGCGGAAGTGCTGCTTCAGGCACTCCCGGCGCACGGAACGGGGGGGACTTCATCCATCACGTGAAGTGCCGGGAGGCCGCGCCGCGCCGCCGCTGACGGCCGCCCGCACCGCGCGGCGGTGACCGGCCGCGCCGCCGACGCCAGCCGCGCTGCACTGTCGGTCGCACCGCGCGCTGACGGCCGCCCGCGCCGCGCCGGGTCCGGGTCAGCCCTCGGCCTTGAGCCCGCCGCCCTCGCGCACGTGGGCGCGCTCGCTCTCGACGCCGGGCTCCACGTGCACCACCACGTCGGTGAGCCCCGGCCAGCGCTCCCGCAGGCGGCGCTCCACGCGGTGGCCGATCGCGTGCGCGTCGCCGATCGCCATCGCCGGGTCCACCAGGATGTGGAGATCGAGGTGGATGTCGTCGTTCGGCCCGCGCGTGCGGACGTTGTGCGCTTCGAGCACCCCCGCCTCGCGGAGCGCGGCCGCCTCGATCTCGTCGGGCGGGATGCGGCGCTCGTCGGAGAGCGTCGAGAGCGTGCCCTTCACGATCTGGAACCCGGCGCGGAGGATGAGCCCCATGATGACGACCGCCGCGGCCACGTCGGCAAGCGGGACGCGGAGGTGCGTGCCGGCGAAGCTCGCGAACACGAGCAGCGTGGCGAAGACGTCGCTGTTGGTGTGCGCCGCGTCGGCGAGCAGCAGCTCGCTCTGGAGCCGGCGGCCCTCGCGGCGCTCGACCAGCACGACGAAGACGTTGATGGCGAGCGTCAGCACCAGGGTGACGAACACGTCCACCGAGAGGTGGGGCAGGCGCGGGTGGAGCAGGCGATCCAGCGCGGCCGAGCCGATCTCCCAGCAACCGAAGAACAGCAGCGCCGCCACCCCGAGCGCGGCGAACGTCTCGTACTTGCGGTGGCCGTAGGGGTGGTTCGCGTCGGGCGGGCGCCGCGCCACGGCGATGCCGACGAGCGCGACGACGTTCCCCGAGGCGTCGAGCAGGGAGTGCGCGCCGTCCGCGAACAGCGCCACCGCGCCGGTGCGCAGGCCGTAGAACAGCTTGGCCAGCGCGACGACGAGGTTGAGCAGGAGGATCACCCAGAGCACCCGGGCGATCCGTCGCATGCGATGGGCGGCGCGTTCTTTCAAGGGACTCTCCGTGCGCGGCGCATCCTAGCAGCGGGAGGGCGGTCACGCACCCCGCGCGTCCGGTTCGCGCCGGGCCGACGGGGGCGAACGGACGTGCGTCCGGCGGGGCTGGTGCTCCGCGCGCTCGTCCCGAGCCGGGGCGGCGCACGACAGGCCCTGGCGTGCGTTCGTCCCCGCGCCGGGCGCGCTCGTCCCGCGCCGTGGCGGCGCGCGCGCCGCCTCCGGTAGTATGCGCGTCCCGACGCCCGCCCCGACCGACCGATGCCGGACCGAACCGGGCCGAACGCAGATCCCCGAGGAGGAGCCTTGAACCGTACCCGCTGGCTCGTCGTGGCCATCCTGGCCGTGACCGTCGCCTTCTTCCTCATGTGGAAGGCGCGGGGGAGCGGCGAGGCGCCGAAGTACCGCACCGACCAGGCCACGCGCGGCTCGATCGAGTCCACCGTCTCCGCGACCGGGACGGTGCGCCCGGTCGTGCAGGTCGAGGTCGGCAGCCAGGTGAGCGGCACCGCGAGCAGGCTGTACGCCGACTACAACTCGCGCGTGCGCGCCGGGCAGGTGCTGTGCGAGCTGGAGCCGTCGTCGTTCCGGGCGCGCGTGGTGCAGAACGAGGCGGCCGTCGCCCGCGCCGAGGCCGCGCTCCAGGACGCCCAGCGCGCGCTGCGCCGCGCGCGCGAGCTGGCGGCGCAGAACTACATCTCGCAGGCCGATATCGAGACCGCCGAGGTCACCGTGCTGCAGCGCCAGGCCGACCTCAAGGCGGCGCGCGCGCAGCTCGAGGCGGCGCAGGTGGACCTGGAACACACGGTGATCCGCGCGCCGATCGACGGCGTGGTCATCTCGCGCAGCATCGACCTCGGTCAGACCGTGGCCGCGAGCCTGCAGGCGCCCAAGATGTTCGTGATCGCGAACGATCTCACCCAGATGCAGGTCGAGACCCGCATCGACGAGGCCGACATCGGCGTGGGGCGTCCCGGGCTCGCGGTGACGTTCACGGTGGACGCGTTCCCCGACCGCACTTTCCAGGGCCAGGTCGAGATGGTGCGGCTCGAGCCCATCGTCGAGCAGGGCGTGGTCACGTACACCACGGTGATCCGCACGCAGAACCGGGACCTCCGGCTCCGGCCGGGCATGACGGCGAACGTCGTGGTGCTGATCGCGAAGCACGACGACGTGCTCAAGATCCCGGCCGCGGCGCTCAGGTTCCGCCCGGCCGAGACCGGGCGCGGGAAGGGCGGCAGGCCTTCCGGCATGCAGGCCGCGGGCGGCGCGGCAGGAGCGGTCGCGATGGCGGGCGCGCCGGGCGCCAGGCGCGGCGGAGCGGCGGGCGCCGCGCCCGACACCGCGCACTCCGGCGCGCAGAGCGCGCCTGCGGCCGCGCGCGGGGAGTCCGGCGCGATGGAACAGGGCGGGCGCGGCGGCGCAGCCGGCGAGATGCGCGGGGACAGGCCGGGCGGCGACGCGGGCGCGATGCGATCCGGAGGCCCGGGCGGGCCCGCGCCGGCGGGCGGCGCCGGCGTGGGCGAGCGCTGGCGCGCGATGCGCAGGGAAGGCACCCGGCCGGGCGGCGGACCGTGGCAGCGTGCGGGAGGTGGGGGGGCGGGAGCGCGTGGCGGGATGCGCGCGGAAGGCCGCGGCGGAGCGGCTCCGGGGGCGCGGGCCGCTGCAGGCACCGGCTCATCGGCGGGCGCCACGGGCCCCGGCGGCTCTCCGGCCGACCAGGCGGCGAGCGACCTGCCGCCGCCCAGGCCGGGCACCGTCTACGTGCTGCGCGGCGGCCGGCCGGTGGGCGTCGCGGTCACGACCGGTCTCACCGACGGCGCGTACGTCGAAGTGGTCGGCGGCGACCTCGCGCCCGGCGACCGGGTGATCACCGGCCTCGAGCTCAGCACGGCGCGCGGGACGGCGATGACGCCGCCGCCCGGCATGGGCGGGCCGATGATGGGCCGCGGCGGCATGGGTGGCGGGGGCCGCCGGTGAACTTCGGCATGTTCGTGCCGATGGGGCTGCAGGCGCTCACGCGCAACCGCATGCGCTCGGCGCTCACGGTGCTCGGCATCGTGATCGGCGTCGCCGCGGTGATCGCCACGCTCGCCATCGGCCAGGGCGCGCGCGCCGCGGTGCAGGCGCAGATCCGGCTGATGGGTTCGAACGTGCTCATGGTCATCCCGGGCACCGTCACGGCGGGCGGTGCACACGGGATGATGGGCGGCAACACCAGCCTGACCCCCGACGACGCGGTCGCGATCAAGCGCGAGTGCACCGCTACGGAGGCGGTGGCGCCGGGCGTCCGCTCGTTCGCGCAGGTGGTCTACGGCAACCAGAACTGGAACACCCAGGTCAACGGCACGACCGCCGACTTCGCGATTGCCCGCCAGTGGCCCGCCGCGGACGGCGTGTTCATCACCGACTCCGACGTGCGCGGCGCGGCCAAGGTGTGCGTGCTCGGGCAGAGCGTGAAGAGCCAGCTGTTCGGCGACGCGGAACCGATCGGCGCGACCATCCGCATCAAGGAGATCCCGTTCCGCGTGGTGGGCGTGCTGGCCTCGAAGGGCAGCAGCGGCGGGATGGGCGACCTGGACGACATCGTCATCGTCCCGCTCACCACCGCGCAGCGGAAGCTGCTCGGGATCACCCACGTCCACTGGATCGTGGCCTCCGCGACCAGCGAGCGGACCACCATGACCGCGGTGGACCAGATCACCGGCCTGCTGCGCCAGCGGCACCGCATCAAGCCCGGCGACAACGACGACTTCTTCATCCGCACGCAGCTCGAGATCGCGAGCACCGCCGAGGCCACGTCGAAGGTCATGACGCTGCTGCTCGCCAGCGTCGCCGCGGTGTCGCTGCTGGTGGGCGGCATCGGCATCATGAACATCATGCTGGTCTCGGTGACCGAGCGCACGCGCGAGATCGGCATCCGCCGCGCCATCGGCGCGCGGCGGCGCGACATCCTGCTGCAGTTCCTGTTCGAGTCGGCGTTCCTCTCGCTCGCCGGCGGTGCGCTGGGCGTGGCGCTCGGGGCGCTGGCCGCGCGCGCGGTGTCGCAGCTGGCGCACTGGCCGACCATGGTGAACCCGGGCGCGGTGCTGCTCGCGTTCGGCTTCGCCTCGATGGTGGGCGTGTTCTTCGGGTTCTACCCCGCCCGCCGCGCCGCCGGCCTCGATCCGGTGGACGCGCTGCGCTACGAATAGCGGTCAGCGGACGATGGCGACCTTCTTCGCCGCCGAGCGCGCGCCCTGCGTGAGGCGGAGCAGGTAGAGCTGCGGGCGCAGGCGCACGCCGGTCGCGAACGGGAGCACGTGCGACCCCGGCCCCAGCGGCTCGATGTCGCGCGCAAGCGCCCGGCGGCCCTCGAGGTCGAAGAGTTCCAGTCGCGCGGGCGAGCCGTCCGCGAGCGTGAAGGCCACCGCCAGGTCGTCCGTGCCCGGGTTCGGGCGCAGGCCTTCGAGCGCGAGGCGCGGAGCGGCCGCCGGCGCGTCGAGCCAGGTCGTTCCGTAGTACCCGGTACGGCCGCCGCCGGTCACGCGCAGGCGGTAGCCGAGGCGCGCGCCTGGAGCCGCGGGCGGCTCGCGCCAGACCAGGCGGCCTGCCGCGTCGGGCCTGAGCGAGGCGACTCCGCGCCACGCGCCCGGGGCCGCGGCCCGCTCGAGGATGGCGGTGAAGTCCGTGGCGCCGGCGGCCCGCCACTGCAGCACGATGTCCCACGCGTCGGCCTCGGCGCTCTCCAGGGCGATCGCGGAGGGGAGCGGCTGCGTCCACGCCAGGGACCAGACGGCGCCCGGGCCGTCCAGGAGCGCGCGATCCTCCACGGGGTCCGCGACTGCCGATGCGCGGATCCAGATGGGCGTGGGCCCGCCGTCCGGCTGCAGGAACTCCCAGCGCAGCCGGCCGCCGAGGCTCAGGGCCCAGACATCGCTCCGGTAGCCTTCCATGTAGAGACCGCGCGCTCCGCCGATCACGACCATCCGGTCGCGCGCCGCGTCGTACATCGCCGCGTGGCCGTGACGGAGCAGGAGGTAGTCCACGGGCACCGGGAGCCGGGTCCAGCCCGATGCGTCCGCCAGAGAGAACGCCCACACGTCGTTCCAGTCGGTGCCCACGACGTCGCCGGGCACCATGCCCCCGAAGACCAGCATGCGGTCGCGGAGCGGATCGTAGATCGCGCTCGCCTGCGTGCGCGGCCCGGGCGCGCCATCGCCCGTGTTGGGCGTGAGCAGCGTCCAGGAAGGGACCGCCCCGAGCGTGAGCTCCCACACGCCGTTGTTGGCGCCGGTGGAGTCGCCCCCGTAGATCACGAGGCGGTCGCGCAGCGGATCGTGGATCATGCTGGCCCACGCGCGCGGCGAGGGTCCGCTTCCGCTCGGAGCCAGCTCGGTCCAGGCGGGCGCACCCCCGAGCGAGAGGGCCCAGACATCGCCGAGCTGGAAGGGTGAGCGCCCGCGCCCCACCCCGCCGAAGATGACGAGGCGCTCCCGCACCGGATCGAATACCGCGGCGGCCCCGTCGCGAGGCGGCGGGACTGGCCCGGCCGTCTCGAGCCGCTCCCACTGCGGGGAGTCGCGCAGGGAGCAGGCCCACACGTCGGGGCTGGTGAAGCGGAGGAGCCGCCCGCGCGGGCCATCGAGCACCGTCGGACCGGACGAGTAGGCCGGGCGCCCGCCGATCTCCAGCGGAGTCCATTGCGGGACGCCCGAGAGCGTGAGCGTCCAGAGGTCCACCGGCACCGCGTCCCAGGGATCCCCTCCGAACATCAGCACGCGGTCCGCCAGCGAGTCCAGCAGCAGGCTCGTCCAGATGCGCCCCGATGGCCGTCCCCCGGTGGCGGCCACCACCGACCACGAGGAATCGGCGAACGAGAGCGCGAGGACGCTGTCGGGGCGCGTGGGGCCGTGCGGCTCGTTGGCCTCACCGCCGAAGACGAGCATCCGGTCCCGCGCGGGGTCCACGACCGCGGCGTGGCCGGCGCGTCCGAACCGGGGGCCACCGGGAAGGCGCGCGGTGAGGTCCGTCCACGCCGGCGGCCCGTCCAGGTCGAGTGACCACACATCGCCGTCGGTGCGCCACCAGTCCGCTGTGCCGCCGAAGACGACGAGCCTGCGCCCCGCGGGGTCGAGCACCGCGGAGTGCTCCGCGCGCGCCGGCGGTCGCGGGTCGGGGGGCCGGATCTCGGTCCACGCCAGGCTGTCCCCCGGAGCGAGCTGCCACAGGTCGTTGAGCGGGACGAAGGACTGGTACCAGCCGCCAAAGACGACAAAGCGATCTCCGGCCGGGTCGCAGGTCATGGTGTGGCCGAAGCGGGGGATGGGAGCTGTCCCCCGCGGCGTGAGACGGGTCCAGGCCGGCGTGCCGTCGAGCGAGAGCGCCCAGAGATCGTTCAGGGCCGATCCCCCCGCGCCCAGGCCGCCGAAGAGCAGCATCCGGCGCCGGACCGCATCGTAGGCGGCGGCGGCGCCGACCCGCTCGGCGGGCGCCTCTCCTGCGTTCGTGAGCTTCGTCCACCGGCGTGGCCCGTCGAGCGCCGCCACCCACACGTCGTTGCGCGGTGTCCAGCGGGCCCCGCCCACGTCGCCACCGAAGACCATCAGGCGACGGAGCACCGGGTCGAGGATCGCGGCCTGGCGGGAGCGGACGGGTGGCGGGAGCTCGGTCCACGCGCCGTCCGCCGCGCCGGCAGAGGACGACGGAGGAGCGGCGAGCGTCGCGAGCGCGACGGCGAGGACTCGGGGCAGCAGGCGTGTACGCGTCAAGGCGGCCTTTCCAACGCCCGGCACCCGCGAGGCTACTTCAAGAGGACGATCCTGTCAGCACCCATCTCCCGCCCGTCGAGTCTGAGCCGGGCGAAATAGAGCCCGGCGCCGAGCCGCGGCAGCGCCGCGCGCAGCTCGGCACCCCCCGCGGCGACGGCGCCTTTCCACAGCGTGGCCGCGCGCCTCCCCGCCACGTCGTAGAGCGACCACTCGACCTCTGCGGCGCGCGGGAGCTCGAGGCTCAGCCGCAACTGGTCGCGCGCCGGGTTGGGCCACGGGCGCCCGATCCCCGGTGCTGCGGCCAGGAGCGGCACGTCGAGCGCGCCGCCGGGCGAGGTGACGCGCACCTTGTCCACGAGCCAGCCGTCGTAGCCCAGGAAGCTGTCGGCCAGCATCCGGAACCGGATGCGCACCGGCCCCGGCGCGTAGGGGGAGAGGTCGGCGCTCACCGCGTGCCAGCCGCCCGAGTTGCCGCTCCAGCACGGCGTGCCACGCTGGAACGGGTTCGAGTTCGAGTAGAACGCCCGCGGGTAGCCGCCCTGCGGCGTCAGCACCTGGTAGGCGCCGCCGTTGACCGAGATCTCGAGCCGCGCGCCGTCCCACGCCCACGCGCCACCCGCCTCCTCGAGCTCGTAGCGCTGGTCGAAGGAGAGCATCGTGCCGGACACGATTCCCGAGAGCACCGGCGTATAGAGGTTGGCGTCGAGGTGCGGCGGGTAGGGGGGCGGCGCGTCGGCGCCGCACTTCCACGCCGTCCCGCCGGAGGGCGAGGAGGCCTCCGGCGTCAGGTGCCAGGCGTCGCGGTAGGAGTACCAGTAGAGGTTGTGGGTCCAGCCGGCGGGTCCGTTCTCGAAGTCGTCGGTCCAGTCGAGCTCGACGGCCAGCGTGTCGGTCGCGGGGTTCGAGGTCGCGAGGTTGTGCGCGGCGGCGCGGTCGCGCGCGGCGAAACGGTAGGCGACGCGGTGCCCGGGCAGGACGCCGGCCCCGATGGCGGCGGCGAAGGAGTCGCGGCCGGCGGGGGTGCACGCGACGCCCGCCGTCGCGCCGCCGTCCACCGCGACCTCGACCCACACCGAGTCCACGCCCAGGTTGTCGGTGACGCGGGCGAGCACGGTCTGCGGCAGGCGGCCCGCGCCCTGGCGGTGGACCGGCGCGTGGACGATGGCGGGGGGCGTGAGGTCCGCGCCCACCACGTAGGTGTGCGGCGCGCCGGGTCCGGCGGGCGGGTCGAACGCCTCGATGCCCGCGGAGTCACTGGCGGCGTGGAGGTAGTACTCGGCGGCGCCGCCCGTCGGCAGCGCGGGCAGCGTGCCGGCGAACGAGTCGGGTCCGGCGGGCGCGAGCGGCACCGCGGTGAACGCGCCGGCCCCCGCGGGCCGCCAGAACGCCCGCACCGACGACAGGTCCAGCACGATGCGGATGCCGCCCTGCGCGATGGTCACGCGCGCGCCGACCGGGCGCGGCGCGAGCGCGTCCTCGGTGTCTTGAAGCGGTGCGTGCGCGATCGAGACGCTGCCGGCCTGCGAGGCGAGCGCGAGGTCCACGGCGCCCAGGCCCTGTGTGGCGGTCGCGAAGCGGGGGCCGAAGCGGGCGCGGAACTCCGCGAGCTTGGCGAGGTCCGCCGCGCTCGCCGCGCTGTCGCGCGCGGTCACCAGCACGAACGCCACGCGGAAGACGTGCGGCGCCACGCTCGCGTCGGGGACGCGCGGGCCGTGCACGGCCTCGATGTCCGAGACGTGCCACCAGGTCGCGCGCCCGCGGCAGCCGAGGCCGACGAACGGCGAGGTGTAGGGCACGTAGGTCCCGGGCGGATCGAACGCCGTCGGGTCGTTCACCACGAAGAACGAGTCGGTCTCGGCCTTCGCGCGCAGGCCCATCAGGTAGAGGTCGAGCGCGCCGAAGCCGCTCGACACGCCGTCGGTGCGGAACGAGTCGGGACCGATCCTCGCCCAGTCGCACCCCTCCTCGAGCGAGGAGTCGGCGTCGAAGAAGAAGTTCCAGTGCTGCCAGTCGCGCCCGAGCAGGGCGGGCGAGACGTTCCCCGCCGAGTCCACGAAGGTGTAGGCGAGCCAGCGGTGGCCGAACTCGTGCGCCAGCACGTCCATCGTGCTGAAGGTGTCGCCGCCGATGTTCGAGTCGGGATCGGCCGGGTACTTCGCCAGTCCGTTCATCGAGAGGATGGTCTCGAGCCGCGCCGGGCTGCCGAAGCCGGGGCCCAGGTCGTAAGGGTCGAGCCCGATGCCCTGCGTGGTGTTGCGGATGACGTAGGCGGAGGCGAGCGCCGTGGGTGAGCCGAGCCAGGCGGAGAGCCCGCTCGCCAGGTAGATGGCGAGGAAGTCGTAATCGTCGCCGTGGGTGCCGTAGAAGGCGCGCGTGACCGACGCCAGGTCGAGGTTCGGGTTGTTGCCCTTGTCGAGGAAGAAGAACGTGCCGTCGTCCTCGAGCACGGCGATGCCGAGCGTATCGGTCGAGAGCGGCGAGGGTGCGGGCGAGAGGTCCGCGCGCTCGAGGTGCCGGACCAGCGCCTCCGCCGCCGACTCGACGCGCGTGCCGCAGACGCTGCCGGGCCCGCCCTCGGCGCGCGCGCGCTCGAGCCCGGGCGGACTCGACGTCCCGATCGGGAGCGCGCGCGCGGCGGGCGCCGGGTGACCGCGCGCCGGCGGCGCAGGCGTCACCGCCAGGGCGAGGGCGAGGGCGAGCGGGAAGCGCAGGCGCATGTCGAATCTCGTGGAGATGCCCGGGTCGGAGCCGCGCGGCCACGGTCGTGTACGCGGAAGTCTACCACCCCCTGTGCCTGGCGGCTCCCGCCCGGTGCGCCCGCCGCCGCGGGACGCCGGGAGCACGCGGAACCAGGCGCCCGCACGCGCCCCCGACGGGCGCGCCGCGCGGCCAGCGCCCGCCGCTGCTGCTCCGGACGCCGCCGGGGACGGCTCCGCCGGACACGCCGGCGGATCAGCGCCCCGGGGCTTCCGGCCCGCGCGGGTCGTGGAACCACGTGTCGCCGGGGCCGCCGCGCGCGGGGCGCTCCGCCGTGGCGATCTCTGGCAGGCGATCGTGCTCGGCGCGCGTCAGCCACACCGTGGGTCGCCCCGTGGTCCACGCCGCGAAGTCGGGCGTGTCGGAGAACAGGAGACCGCCGCCGGCGCGGGCGCGCAGCGCCGCGCGCTCGCCCGCGAGCCGCGCCGCGG
>JACRPT010000001.1 GCA_016223045.1 Candidatus Eiseniibacteriota bacterium | reverse complement strand
GAGAACATCGAGGGGTGGCCGGCCGGGGCGTAGAGCCGCCGCGCATCCACTTCGGCCAGGTGGGCGAGCAGCGCGGCGGTGGTGACGCGCTCCCGGGTGACCAGGGTTACCAGCTCGCGCAGCAGGACCGGATCGGGGAGATGAGACAGGGAGTAGCGGCTCACGGGCGTGACTCCGCGGGGGCGGGACGCCGGGGGCGACGCTCTCGTTCATATCACGCCCTTCTCCGGTGCTCCTGGAGCCCCGCAGGCGGGCTGAAATGGAGCGCCGCGAGATCTCTCTCGTCGCGGACGATTCGAGTCGGGCAGCGCGCAGCCGGCGCGCGCAAGGGCGCGATGGCAGGAGCAGCGGCGAGGCATCGGACGAACGCGCCCGCGAGCCTGTCAAGAGGATTCTCGGTCCAGACCGGGCACACTGGTGACAGATCAGACCGGAGAGATGAGTGACATCTCCGGCCATCGTCGGCGATTCGTGCCGGTGCTACGCGCGCCACTCACCGCGGGACGTGTGGATGCCCCACGAGGCCGACCGCGCTCTCTCCGATCCGTGCCGGCGCTCCGCATGCAATTCACCCCGAGACGTGTGGATGCCACTGGAGCCGACGGCCCGCGCACCGCAGCCGGGACACCGGCGACGTGCAGAACGCACCGACACGATTCCCCGCAGAGCCGCTCTTCCGATCCCGGCGGCCCGTGGTGCCTTCGCCTCGGCAACCAGCTCCGGCGGCTCTCGGCCTGCCCGGCAAGGAAACGGTCGCGCCCGGCCGCCGGGGGCGCGCCGCGCGCCGGCCCCGCGCCTTGACAGGTTTTCTCCGGGCATGCTAGCTTCCGACGTTTCTTGCGGATAGCGCAGGCGTACCCGCACCGACTCTGGCCCTGAGGCCGGGGTCGTGGTGTCTGGTGGGGCGCGTCAGGTGACGAGTGAACCGGAGGATGGCATGAAGACTTTCAGCGCCCGGCCGACCGACATCCAGCGGCAGTGGCTGGTGGTGGATGCCGAGGGCAAGACGCTCGGGCGACTCGCCACCCAGGTGGCCACGGTGCTCCGGGGCAAGCACAAGCCGATCTACACGCCCCACATGGACACCGGGGACCACGTGGTGGTGATCAACGCCGAGAAGGTCGCGCTGAGCGGCCGCAAGGCGGAGGACAAGAAGTACTTCCACCACACCATGTACCCGGGCGGCGCCACCTGGACCTCGATCCAGGAAGTGATGGCGAAGCATCCCGAGCGCGTGGTGCAGCGCGCGGTGCAGGGCATGCTGCCCAAGACCAAACTGGGCCGCGCCATGATCAAGAAGCTCAAGGTGTACGCCGGCCCCGAGCATCCGCACGCGGCGCAGCGTCCCACCCCCTGGAACCCCTAGAGGAGCCGACGAGGAGACCGATGGCCACCGAGACCCCGAACAAGCCCCGGACCGGGCGCCGCAAGGAGGCGGTCGCGCGCGTGCGGCTGATGCCCGGTGCCGGCAAGCACCTGGTGAACGACCGGACGCCGCTGGAGTACCTCAAGCGCGCGACGCTGGTGCAGGCCGCCTTCCATGCGCTCACCGTCGCCAACGCCGCGGGCAAGTACAACGTGGTGGCGCGCGTGAGTGGCGGCGGGCTCACCGGCCAGTCGGGCGCGCTGCGGCTCGCGGTCGCGCGGGCCCTGGTGCGCGAGGACGAGAGCCTGCGCGGGGTGCTCGGGCGCGAGGGATTGCTGACGCGCGATCCGCGCATGAAGGAGCGCAAGAAGTACGGCCAGCCGGGGGCGCGCAAGCGCTTCCAGTTCAGCAAGCGGTAGGAGCGGCCGGCAGCACATCACGCACGCTTCGTCCGAGCGCAGGGGTCCCCGTCAGGGGCGGCGCTCGCGGTCGCGGGACGGAGCGGAGGTTCGAACCCCGAAGGAGGCGGTACGTGGCGGACATCACGATGAAGGACCTGCTCGAAGCGGGAGTCCACTTCGGGCACCAGACGCGGCGCTGGAATCCGCAGATGAAGAGATTCATCTTCATGGAGCGGAACGGCATCTACATCATCGACCTCCAGAAGACCCTCAAGTGCATCCAGGAGGCGCGTGCCGCGATCGAGAAGGTGGTGCGGGGCGGCGGTCACGTGCTGTTCGTCGCGACCAAGAAGCAGGCGAAGACCATCGTCGTCGAAGAGGCGAAGCGCTGCGGCCAGTACTACGTCACGGAGCGCTGGCTGGGCGGCATGCTCACCAACTTCAAGACCATCCGCACCAGCATCAAGCGCCTCCACGAACTCGACCGCATGGCCACCGACGGCACCTTCGAGAAGATGAGCAAGAAGGAGGTCTCGCGCCTCACGCGCGAGCGCGAGCGGCTGGAGTTCGCCTTCGCGGGCATCAAGGAGATGCCGGGGCTGCCGTCGCTGGTGTTCGTGATCGACACCAGGAAGGAGAAGATCGCGGTCGCCGAGGCGAACCGCCTGGGCGTCCCGATCGTGGGCGTGGTGGACACCAACTGCGACCCCACCGTGGTGAACTACCCGGTCCCGGGCAACGACGACGCGCTCCGCGCGATCAAGCTGTTCACGCGCCTGGTCTCGGACACCGTCGAAGAGGCCCGCGCCGTGGTGCTCGAGGGCGCGGACCAGCAGACGGTCTCCTACGGCGGCGACGACACCGTGGAGAACGAGGGCGCGACGCGCACCGCCACCGTCTGACCGGCCTGCAGGGTTCCGATCGCAACCACCGAGCGCCCGTCCGTGCCGCAGCCGCGGGCGGGCGTTCCGAGTCGCACAGGGGAGAGGCATGACGATCACCGCCGAACAGGTGAAGCAGCTCCGGGAGCGGACCGGGGCCGGGATGATGGAGTGCAAGAAGGCGCTGGTGGACGCGGAAGGCGACGTCGAGAAGGCGATCGACGCGTTGCGCAGGTCCGGCATCGCCCGGGCCGGGATGCGCGCCGAGCGTGCCGTGAAGGAGGGTCTGGTGGACGCCTACATCCATCCCGGCAACCGGGTGGGCGTCCTGATCGAGGTGAACTGCGAGACCGACTTCGTGGCCCGCACCGCCGAGTTCGCGGAGCTGGTGCGCAACCTCGCGATGCAGGTGGCGGCGGCGGGCGCCGACTACGTGCGGCGCGAGGAAGTGCCGGTGGAGTCGCTCGAGCGCGAGCGCGAGATCTACGCCGCGCAGTTGCGCGAGCAGGGCAAGCCCGAGGCGATGATCGGGAAGATCGTGATCGGGAAGCTCGAGAAGTACCATGCCGAGGTGTGCCTGCTCGAGCAGCCCTACATCCGCGACGACCAGAAGACGGTCGGCGACCTGGTCGGCGAGGCCGCGGCGAAGACCGGGGAGAACATCGTGGTGCGCCGCTTCGTCCGCTTCCGGCTCGGGCAGGAGTAGGCGGCCGTGGCGGCGCGCTACCAGCGCGTCCTCATCAAGCTCTCGGGCGAGATCCTCGCCGGTGAGGGCGGGGTCGGCATCGACGAGAAGGTGATGGACGGCCTCGCGGACGAGCTCCGCGACGTCCAGCAGCTCGGCGTGCAGGGGGGCATCGTCGCCGGCGGCGGGAACATCTTCCGCGGGCTGGCGGCGAGCACGCGCGGGATGGACCGCGTGGGCGCGGACTACATGGGAATGCTCGCCACCGTGATCAACGGGCTGGCGCTGCAGCACGCCCTGGAGCGCCGCGGCCTCTACACGCGCGTCATGTCGGCGATCGAGATGGCGCGCGTGTGCGAGCCGTACATCCGGCGGCGCGCCGTTCGGCACCTGGAGAAGGGCCGCGTCGTGGTGCTGGCCGCCGGCACCGGCAACCCGTACTTCACCACCGACACCGCGGCCGCGCTGCGTGCCATCGAGATCGGCGCGGACGTCATCCTCAAGGCCACGCGGGTGGACGGCGTGTACAGCAGCGACCCGGAGACGCACCCCGACGCCACCTTCTTCCCCCACATCACCTACAGGGATATCCTCGAGCGCGGGCTCGGGGTCATGGACCTGACCGCCATCACGCTGCTGCGCGAGAACCGTCTCCCGCTGGTGGTGTTCAACGTGGGGCAGCGCGGGAACCTGCTCAAGGTGGTCCAGGGGGAAGCGGTCGGGACGTCCGTGAGGGAATGACGATGGTCAACCGGCAGCTGGCGGAAGCGGAAGAACGGATGAAGAAGGCGGTCGAGTCGTTGCGCCGCGAGTACGCGGGGATCCGCACCGGGAAGGCCTCGCCGGCGCTGCTCGACACCGTGAAGGTGGAGGCCTACGGGCAGCTCGTGCCCCTGAACCAGGTCGGCACGGTGAGCGCCCCCGAGGTGCGACTGCTGGTGGTGCAGCCGTGGGACAAGAGCCTGGTCAAGGTGGTCAGCCGGGCGATCCAGCAGTCGGACCTCGGGCGCAACCCGACCGACGACGGCGTCGTGGTGCGGGTCCCCATCCCGACGCTCACCGAGGAGCGTCGCAAGGACATGGTGAAGCTGGTCGCGAAGTTCGCCGAGGAGGGCCGGGTGCACGTCCGCCAGATCCGGCACGACGTGCTCCACGTCCTCAAGAAGCAGGAGAAGGACGGGGAGATCCCGGAGGACGAGGGCAAGCGCCTCGAGGCCGAGACCCAGAAGCTCACCGATCGCGCCATCGCGATGGTGGACGAGCTGCTGAAGAAGAAGACGGCCGAGATCATGGAGGTGTGACCCGCGCGGCCGGAGGCCGTGCCCCGCCGCGCCGTCCCCGGCCGCGCCTCCGCGCCGCACCGGCCCCGCGCGCCGCGGCGCCGCGCGTCCCGGCTGCCGCCAAGGGAGGACCGGTGCCCGCCCGCAACCCCACCGTCGAGGAACTGATCGCGCGCGGCAACCTGCCGCGGCACGTCGCGATCATCATGGACGGCAACGGCCGCTGGGCCCGCGCCCGCGGCGTTCCGCGCCTGCTCGGCCACCGCGCCGGGCGGGAGTCGGTGCGCGAGGCGGTCAAGGGCTGCGTGGCGCTCGGCGTCGAGGTCCTGACGCTCTACACCTTCTCGGTCGAGAACTGGAACCGGCCGGCCCGCGAGGTCTCGGCGCTCATGGCGATGCTGCGGCAGACCTTGGGGGCCGAGCGCGCGGAGCTCCGGAAGCAGAACGTCAGGCTCCAGGTGGTCGGGCGCATCGAAGACCTGCCCGCGGCGGTGCGCCGCGCGATCGCCGAGACCCAGGAACACCTCGCGGCCTGCACCGGCATGCTGCTGAACCTCGCGCTCTCCTACAGCGGACGCGCCGAGCTGGTGGACGCGGTGCGCCGCATGCTCGCCGGGCACGAGGGCCGGCCGCTGCGCGCGGGCGACGTGGACGAGGAGCTGCTCGCCAGCTTCCTCTACACCGCGGGGCTCCCCGACCCCGACCTGCTCATCCGCACCAGCGGCGAGATGCGCCTCTCGAACTTCATGCTCTGGCAGCTCGCCTACACCGAGCTGTGGATCACCGAGACCCTGTGGCCGGACTTCCGGCGCCGGCACCTCTACCAGGCGGTGGCGGCACCGAAGTGATCCCGCACGCGGGCACCGACCCCAAGCTGGTGCCGGCCATCGTCGAGATGCTCGAGCGCCGCTTCGGCCGGGTGGACTGAGCATGCCGGGCGACCGCCCCGCCGAACCGCCCGCGGCCCCGCCCGCGGATCCCGCCGCCGCGCCGGCGAAGCGATCGTCGTGGTCGCTGGGCCTGCGCGTCACCAGCGGCGTGCTGTTCGTGCCGCTGCTGGTGCTGCTCGCGCGCGCCGGCGGCATCGCGTTCCTCGGCCTGATCGCGCTCGAGGTGGGGCTCGGCCTGGTGGAGTTCTACCGCATGATGCGCGATAAGGGCCTGCGGCCGTATCCGCTGCTCGGCCTCGCCTGCGCGCTCGGCGTGCTGTGGAAGGCGTTCCGCCCCCACCAGAGCCAGAGCGACTTCCTGCTCACCGCCGCGCTGCTGCTCACGCTCGGGCTGGGGCTGCGGCGCCCCGATCTCAAGGGACGCGTCGAGGGCATGGCGGTGACGCTGTTCGGCGTGCTCTACGTGGGCTGGCTCTCGGCGCACCTGGTGCTGCTGCGCGAGCTGCCGTGGCGCGCCGGCACCGACTACGCGGACGGCGCGCGCTACGCGCTGCTCGCGTTCTTCCTCACCTGGAGCTGCGACACCGGCGCGTTCGCCGTGGGGCGCGTGCTGGGCCGCAACCGGCCGTGGGCGCGCATCTCGCCGCGCAAGTCGGTGGAGGGCGCGATCGGCGGGTTCCTCTCGGGGCTGGCGGCCGCGTTCATCGCCCGCGTCTGGTTCGCGCGCTTCCTCGGCGTGGCGGACGCGCTCCTGCTCGGCGTGCTGGTGGGCGTGTTCGCGCAGGTCGGCGACCTGGTCGAGTCCATGCTGAAGCGCGACGCCCGCAGCGGCGACTCCTCGGACATCATCCCCGGGCACGGCGGCATCCTCGACCGCTTCGACTCGCTCTTCTTCGCCGCGCCCCTGGTGTTCTACTACCTCAAGATCGTGGTGTTCAAGGTCCCATGACGCGCCCCCTCCCGATCCGTCTCGCGGTGCTGGGCTCGACCGGCTCGATCGGCCGCCAGGCGCTCGAGGTGGCCGCGCGCGAACGTGGCCGCGTCGAGATCGCCGCGCTGGCCGCGGGCGGCGCGCTCGAGGAGCTGTGCGCGCAGGCGCGGGCCTGGCGCCCGCGGGCGCTGGCGCTCGAGCGGGCCGCCGATCCCGCGCGCGCCCGCGCCGGGCTCGCCGCGGCCGCGCCCGGCGCGGCGGTGTGGGTGGGCGAGGGAGCGGCCGCGCGGCTCGCGGCCGAGTGCGGGGCCGACACGGTGCTGAACGGCATCGTCGGCGCGGCGGGGCTCGCGCCGTCGCTGGCGTCGCTGGCGCGCGGAGCGCGGCTGGCGCTCGCCAACAAGGAGACGCTGGTGGTGGGGGGCGATCTGGTGCGGCGCGCGCTGGCGCGCGGCGGCGAGCTGAGCCCGGTGGACAGCGAGCACAGCGCCGCGCTCCAGTGCCTGGGGGACCGGCCGGTCGAGGAGGTGGCGCGCCTCACGCTCACCGCCTCGGGCGGGCCGCTGCGGCGGCATCCCGACTGGCGCCGTGCCACGCGCGCGGAGGTGCTGGCGCACCCGGTGTGGAGCATGGGCCCGCGCATCACGGTGGACTCGGCGCTGCTCTTCAACAAGGGGCTCGAGCTGATCGAGGCCCGCTGGCTCTTCGACCTGCCGTGGGAGAAGCTGGACGCCGTGCTCCATCCGCAGGCGCTGGTCCACGCGCTGGTGGCGTTCCGCGACGGCTCGACCGTGCTGCAGGCGGCGGCCGCCGACATGCGGCTGCCGGTCCAGCTCGCGCTGTCGTGGCCGGAGCGCTGGGGCGAGGCGGTGGCGCCGCTCGCCGCGGGCGCGCTCGCCGGGCTTTCGTTCGAGGCGCTGGCGCCGGGGCGCTACCCGGCCTTCGACCTCGCGCTCGCGGCGGGCTGCGCGGGGGGCACGGCGCCGTGCGTGCTCAACGCCGCCGACGAGGTGGCGGTGCGGGCGTTCCTGGACGGGCAGATCGGGCTGGGACAGGTGCCGGACGTGGTGGCGCGCGTGCTCTCGCAGCACGCGGCGGAGCCGGTGGAGTCGCTCGAGCAGCTGGTCGGCGTGGACGCCTGGGCGCGCGGAGCGGCGCGCGAGCAGGCGGTGCGCGCATGAGGCCGCGCACCGTGCGCCCGCCGGCCGCCGCCCGGCTGCGGCGCTGGGTGGAGCGCTTCCCCGGCCGGCGCGCGGTGGTGTGGGGCGACTTCGTCCTGGACGAGTACTGGCGCTGCCGCTCGCGCCGGGTGTCGCGCGAGGCGCCAGTGCTGGTGCTCGACTACCAGGACCGTACGGTGCAGGGCGGGGGGGCGGCCAACGCGGCGCTGAACCTGGCCGCGCTGGGCGCGTGCGTCGCGGCGGTGGGCTGGGTGGGGGCCGACGCGGCGGGTCACGAGCTGCGCCGGCTGCTGGAGCGCGCGGGCGTGGACACGCTGGGACTGCTCGAGCACGACGACGCGCCTACCGTGGTCAAGACCCGGGTGGTGGCCGGCAGCGTCCACACCGCGCGCCAGCAGGTGGTGCGGGTGGATCGTGGGGCGCCGTTCCGCGTGGCGGGGCGCGCGCGGGCGGCGCTGCTCGAGGCGGCGGCGCAGGCCGCCACCGGCACCGACGCCGTGGTGCTCTCGGACTATGGCTACGACTCGGTGACGCCGGGCCTGGCGCGCCGGGCGGTGCGGGCCTGGCGGCGCGCCGGGGTGGTGGTGGGACTCGACGCGCGCTACCGGCTGGCCGCGTACCGCGACGTCTCGCTCGCCACCCCCAACGAGGGCGAGGCGGCGGCGGCCGCGGGCCTCGAGGTGCGCGACGAGGCCGACCTGGCGCGGGCCGCGACCCGGCTGGTGAAGCGCCTGCGCGTGCCGCACCTGATCGTCACCCGCGGCCGCGACGGCCTCACGCTGTGGGACGCGCGGGGAGGCGTGAGCCTGGAGGCCTGGGGTGGGGAAGAGGCGGTGGACGTGACCGGCGCCGGCGACGCGGTGGTGGCGGTCGCGACCCTGGCGCTGGCGGCGGGAGCGCGCGCCCTCGAGGCGGCCGCGCTGGCGAACGTCGCGGGCAGCGTGGCGGTGAGCCGTCGCGGCGCGGTGGCGGTCACGCGCGCGGAGCTGGCGCGCGCGCTGCGGCGCGACCCGCGGGGGGCGCGGTGAGCCGCGCACGCGCCGCGGAGAAGCTGGTGGCGCGCGCCGCGGCGCGGGCGCGCGTCGCGGCGTGGCGGGTCGCGGGTGAGCGCGTGGTGCTGGCGAACGGCGTGTTCGACCTGCTCCATGTCGGCCACGCGCGCTACCTGGCGGCCGCGCGCGCGCTCGGCACCCGGCTGGTGGTCGCGGTCAACGGCGACCGCTCGGCCGCGGCGCACAAGGGCGCGGGACGCCCGGTGATGGGAGCGGACGACCGCGCGCTGCTGGTGGCGGCGCTCGGCGCGGTGGACCTGGTGGTCGTGTTCGACGAGCCCACGGTGGATGCGCTGCTCGCCGAGCTCGCGCCCGCGGTGCACGCCAAGGGCACGGATTACCGCCCGGACACGGTGCCGGAGCGCGCCACGGTGGCGTCGCTGGGCGGCGTGACCGCGATTGCGGGCGATCCCAAGGCGCACGCCAGCCGCGAGATCGTCGAGCGCGTGCGCCGCCGGCACGGGGCGGCCTGAGTGGCGGGCGGGGTGCTGGCGATCCGGCCGCGCGCGCTGGGGGACGTGGTGCTCACCACGCCGGCGCTGCGCGCGCTGCGGCTGGGCTACCCGGACGCGCCGCTCGAGGTGGTGACCGAGCCGCGCTACGCGCCGCTGCTGGAGGGGCTGCCGGGCGTGGCCCGGGTGTGGCGGCTCGAGCGCACGCTGGCCGGCACGCTGGCGCTGGCGCGCGCGCTGCGCACGCGGCGCTACGCGCTGGCGGTGGATTTCTTCGGCAACCCGCGCAGCGCGTTCCTGGCGCGCGCGAGCGGCGCGCGGCGGCGCGCCGGCTACGAGCTGCGCGGTCGCGCGCGCGCCTACCACGTGCGGGTGCCGCGCACGCTGAGCCCGGCGCCGGGGCGGCGCGAGTACGCGGCGGCCACGCACCTCCGGCTGGCCGTGGCGGCCGGTGGCATCGCCGACGGCCTGGCGACCCGGGTGAACGTGCCGCCCGGAGCGCACGCCGCGGCGGCTGGCCTGCTGGCGCGCTGCGCTCTGGCGGCCGGCGAGGGGATCGGGCTGGTCGCGGCCGGCACCTGGCCCGCCAAGACCTGGCCCGCGGCCTCGGCCGCGCTGCTCGCGCGCGGGCTGATGCGCGCGGGACGCCGCGTGCTGCTCCTCGCGGGGCCGGGCGAGGAGCGGCAGGGCGCCGCGCTGGCCCCGCTCGCGCCCGGCCTGGCGGTGCTGCCGCCGTGCGATGTGCCGGTGCTGGCGGCGGTGATCGCGCGGCTCGCCGCCGTGGTGGGCACCGACAGCGGGCCGCGCCACCTGGCCGCCGCGCTCGGCGTCCCGACGTTCGCGTGGCACGGTCCCACGCACCCCGACACTTGGACCCCGCCCGGCGGCGCCCACGGCGCCTGGTGGACCAGCCTGCCGTGCCGGGGCTGCGACCGCACCACGTGTCCCCACTGGAGCTGCCTGCCCGAGCTGAGCCCCGAGCGCGCGACCGCGCTGGTGCTCGACCACCTGGAGCGCCATGGACGAACGACTGCCGCTGTCGGTCCTGCTGCTGGCGCGTGACGAGGAGCAGCGCCTGGCGGCGCTGATCCCCGGGCTCTCGTTCGCGCGCGAGGTGGTGGTGGTGGTGGATGCCGCGAGCGGTGACCGCACGCGCGAGGTGGCGGAGGGTCTGGGCGCGCGCGTGTTCGTGCGCCCGCTGCTGGAGCTGGGCGGGTTCGGCCCGCAGCGCGGCTTCGCTCTCGCGCAGTGTCGCGAGCCGTGGGTGCTGTGGCTCGATGCCGACGAACGGCTCGACGAGCGGGCGGTGGCCGCGCTGCGCGGCGCGCTGGCGGCGGGCGGCGCCGCGGGCTTCCGGCTCGAGCGCCGCACCTGGTTCCTGGGGCGGCCGATCCGCCACTGCGGCTGGCGGGGCGAGAGGGTGCTGCGGCTGTTCCGCCGCGAGGCCGCGCGCTTCGACGACGCTCCGGTGCACGAGCGGGTCTCGGTGGGCGGCGCCATCGCGGATCTGGCTGGCGTGATCGAGCACCACAGCTACGCGACGTGGGAGGAGTGCCGCGCCAAGCTGGTGCGCTACGCCGCGGCGGGCGCGGAGCAGGCGCGCCGCGCCGGGCGCCGCGCCGGGCCGCTCGACCTGGTCTTCCGGCCGCCGCTGCGCTTCCTGCGCATGTACGTCCTGCAGCTCGGCTTCCTGGACGGCGCGCGCGGGGTCGCGGTATGCGGTCTGGCAGCGGCGCAGGTGTTCCTCAAGTACGCCGGGCTGTGGGCGGCGGGGCGGGACCACCGCGCATGATGCGCGTGTGCTTCTTCGGGGCGTACGACCCCGCCTACCCGCGCAACCGCATCCTGCGCGAGGGGCTGCGCCGCGCCGGCGCGGACGTGAGCGAGGCCCGGGTGCGCGAGCGGCGCGCGTTCCGCCGCTACCCGGCGCTGCTCGCCGCCTGCGCGCGGACGGCGCGTGGCGCCGACGTGCTGCTGGTGCCCGAGTTCCGGCACAAGGACATGCCGCTGGCGCGCGTCCTCAAAGGCGGTCGCCTGCTCGCGTTCGACCCGCTGGTCTCGCGCCACGACACGCTGGTGAGCGACTGGGGGCTCCACCGGCGCGGCTCGGCCCAGGCGCGCTGGAACCTGCGTCTCGACCGCTGGTCGCTGGGGCTCGCCGACCTGGTGCTGTGCGACACCTGGGCGCACGGGGCGCTGTTCGAGTCGCTGGGCGTGCCGCGCGCGCGGCTGGCGCGCGTCCTGGTCGGGGCCGAGGATGCGTTCTTCGGCGTGCCGGCGCCGCCGTGCGGCGGTCCGGTGCGCGTGGTCTACCTGGGCGGGTTCCTGCCGCTGCACGGCACGCTCACCATCGTCGAGGCGGTGGCGCGGCTGGAGCGCGGAGCCGCGGGCCTGCCGGAGTTCTCGGTGCAGCTGGTGGGCAAGGGGATCGAGTGGGAGGCGGCGCGCGCGCGCGCGGAGCGGCTCGGCGTGCGGCGGCTGGAGTTCCCCGGAGCGACCGGCTACGGCGACGCGCCGCGCGTGGTGGCCGGGGCGCACGTGGTGCTCGGCGCGTTCGGCGCGGGGGAGAAGGCGGGCCGCGTGATCCCGCACAAGGTCTACCAGGGGCTGGCGGCCGGGCGCGCGGTGATCACCGGCGACGGCGACGGCCTGCGCGAGGTCTTCGAGCCCGGGACCGAGCTGGCCGCGGTGCCGCGCGGCGATGCCGACGCGCTCGCCGGGGCGCTGGCGCGTCTGATCGCCGACCGCGCGGAGCGCGAGCGGATGGGCGTGGCGGCGCGCGCGCGGTCGCGCGCGGTCGCGACCCCGGATCGGGTGGGCGAGAGCCTGCTGGCGGCGCTGGCGCTGGCGCTGGAGCGGCGGTCATGAGGGTGGCGCACCTCGACACCGGGCGCGGCTGGCGCGGCGGCCAGGCCCAGGTGCGCTTCCTGCTGCGCGGCCTGCGGGCGCGCGGCCACGATTGCCTGCTGCTGGCGCCGCCGGGACCGCTGGCGGAGCGGGCGCGCGCCGAGGGCTTCGCGGTGCTCGACTGGGCGCCGCGTGGAGAATGGGACCTGGGGGCGGCGTGGCGCGCGGCGCGGCTGCTGCGCGCCTTCGCTCCGCACGTCGCCCACTGCCACAGCGCGCACGCGCACGCGCTGGGCGTGCCGGCGGCGCGCCGCGCCGGCGTGCCGGTCGTGGTGGTGTCGCGGCGCGTGGACTTCGCGGTGGCGGGGAATCCGCTCAGCCGGCTCAAGTACCGCATGCCGGTGGACCGCTACCTCTGCATCAGCCGGGGCGTGGTGGAGGTGATGCGCTCGGGCGGCGTGCCGCAGGCGCGGCTCGCGCTGGTGCCGAGCGGGATCGAGCTGCCCGCGGCCGACGCGGTGGCGCCGCGCGCCGCGGCAGACCTGCGCGCGGCGCTCGGAGCGCCGCCGGATGCGCCGGTGGTGGGCACGGTGGCCGCGCTGGCCCCGCACAAGGACCACGCGAATCTGCTCGAGGCCGCGGCGCTGGTGGTGCGCGCGCGCCCTGACGTGCGCTTCGCCTGGCTGGGCGAAGGCGAGTGCCGAGCGGCGCTCGAGCGCCGGCGTGCCGCGCTCGGGCTCGCGGGGCACGTCCACCTGCTCGGCTTCCGCGGCGACGCGCTCGACCTCCTGCGGCAGTTCACGGTGTTCTGCCTCGCGTCGCACCTGGAGGGGCTCTGCACCTCGCTGCTCGACGCGCAATCGCTCGGCGTCCCGGTGGTGGCCACCGCCGTGGGCGGGGTGCCGGACGTGGTCGAGGACGGCGTCAGCGGCCGGCTGGTGCCGGGCGGCGATCCGGCAGCGCTCGCGCGCGCGCTGCTCGAAGCGCTCACGCGGGCGGACCTGAGCCGGGCGTGGGCGGAGCAGGCGCGCGTCACGGTGCGGCGCTTCAGCGCCGACCACATGGTGGAGCGGACCCTCGAGGAGTACCGCAGCGCGCTGCGCGGCCGCGGCGTCGTCGCCTGATCGTCCGCCGCGGGCGGGCGCTCTCCCGCGGGCGGGCCTTGACCCTCGTCCCTCGAGCGGGGTAGCCTGCCGGAACGTCTTCTCTCATAAGGGATTCCTCTTGCACTGGATCAGCTTCTCCAAGGCCGTCGTGCCGGGTGTGATCCTCCTCGGCCTGGTCATCTTCGTCCACGAGCTCGGCCATTTCCTGATGGCCAAGCGCCGTGGCGTGCGCGTGCTGCGCTTCTCGCTCGGTTTCGGCCCGGCGATGCTCTCGACCCGGCGCGGCGAGACCGAGTACCGCATCTCGTGGATCCCGCTCGGCGGCTACGTCCAGATGGCGGGCGACAGCCCCGGCGAGGAGGGCGAGATGCCGGGGGGGCCGGAGCAGTTTCTCTCGCACCCGTGGCCGGGCCGCGTGCTCATCGCCCTGGCGGGTCCGGCCGCCAACCTGCTCACCGCGTTCCTGGTGATGGTGGCGGTGGGGATGACCGGGGTCTCCTATCCCGACTTCCCGAGCCGGCTCGGCGCCACGCCCGACACCGGCGCCGCCTACCGCGCCGGGCTGCGGGAGGGCGACCGCGTGGTCGCGGTGGCCGGGCGGCCGGTCGGGAGCTGGATCGCGATCTTCACCACCAGCGAGCGCCAGCCGAAGGCCCGCCCGCTGGTCGTGGTGGTCGAGCGGGAAGGCGCGCGCCGCACCCTAACCCTCGCGCCCGGGCAGCGCGAGCCGGTGCTGTCGAGCCTGCGCCGTCCGGCCGATGCGCCGGTGGTGGGCAACATCATGACCGGGATGCCGGCGTACAAGGCCGGGCTCAAGGAGGGGGACCGGATCCTCTCGGTGAACGGCCAGCCGATCGCCACCTGGGACGAGCTGCCGCGGGCGCTGGGGGGACAGGCCGACCGGCCGGTCCGGCTCCGCGTGCGGCGTGACGGTCGCGCCTTCGAGATCACCGTGACGCCGATGAGTCCCGACGGTGCGCCGGGCACCAGTGCCCGCATCGGGATCGAGGCGCCGCGTCACGGCACCTACGTGGAGCGCCACGGCTTGCTGGAATCGCTGGATCTCGGCTTCCACGCCACCATCGCGCTGGTCGCGAACGTCTATGGCGGGATGTGGCTCACCGTCTCGCGCCCGCTCTACTACCGCGAGTACCTGGGCGGCCCGCTGTTCATCGCCCAGGCGGCCAGCGAGCAGGCGCGGCGCGGGCTCGACTCTTATCTCCAGTTCCTGGCGATGATCAACGTGGCCATCATGGCCTTCAACCTGCTCCCCATCCCGATCCTCGACGGCGGCCACATCGTCCTCGCGCTGCTGGAGGCGGTGCGCCGCCAGGCCATCTCGGCGCGCGGCTACGTCCGCTTCCAGAAGGTCGGGCTGGTCCTGATCGGGTCGCTCTTCATCCTGATCCTCGCGAACGACCCGCTGCGCATGCTCCAGCGCCAGCGCGCGCTCGAGCGGGCGCCCCAGGAGAGGACGGTTGCGCCTTCGCCCCCTTAGCCGGGCGTGCGCCGCCACCGTGCTGGTGCTCGCAGCGCTCGCCCCGGAGGCGGCCGGGGCCCGCGGGGACCTCGAGAGCCAGCTCAAGTCGGTGGTGGGGATCCGCCTGCGCGGCAACCATCGCGTGAGCGGGCGCGAGATCCGGCGCGTGCTGAAGACCCGCAGGCCCTCGATCTGGCCGTGGGCGACCCGCGCGCCGCTGCGCCTCGACTTCCTGCGCGCGGACGCCGCGGCGATCGCGATCGTCTACCACCAGCAGGGCTTCCTCGACGTCGAGGTGAGCGACACCGTGCTGGCGACGCGCGACCCGCACGCGGTGGTGGTACGGTTCACCATCCGCGAAGGGGAGCGCTCGCGCGTCGCCACCGTGGACTTCGCGGGAGCGCGCGCGGTGCCGCCCGAGGTGCTGCGCCGGACGCTCTACGCCAGGCCCGGGAAGCCGTTCAACCCTGCCTACCTCATCGCCGACACCGCGCTCATCTCGCGGCAGTACCAGGAACGCGGCTACCTGCCGCACGTGGTGGGCTCGGCGTCGCGCGATGCGCGCGACTCGCTCGCGGTGCGCGTGCTCTACGCCGTGGACGAGGGACCGCTCTACCGCCTCGGGCAGGTCTACTTCTCGACGCCGGGCGCGCTGCACGTGAGGGAGAAGCTGGTGCGGCGCGAGCTGCTGCTGAAGCCCGGCTCGGTCTACCGCCTGTCCCGGGCCGAGGAGTCGCAGGAGCGGCTCTACGAGACCGGCCTGTTCGGACAGGTGCAGCTCACCCCGCTCCCCGACTCGACCAACACGCTGATGGAGTTCTTCCTCCAGGTGCGCGAGCGCAAGCCGCGCTGGCTCGATGCCGGGGTGGGCAGCGGCACCGAGGAGCGCTTTCGCGTGAGCGGCGAGTGGGGGCATCGCAACCTGATCGGCCAGGGGCTGCAGGGCGCGGTGGGGGGCCGGCTCTCCTACGACGCGAAGGGCCGCTTCCTGCTCTCGCGCGGCGAGACGTCGTTGCGCGAGCCGTGGCTGTTCGGCACCCGCAACCGGGCCCAGGCCTCGCTCTACCTGGAGCGCCACGACTACCGGACCGAGAACCTGCTCATCCGCAAGGACGCGCGCGGCGTGAGCTTCCAGGTGCGGCGCGACTTCGGGCGCCTGACGAATCTGCGGCTCACGCAGGACAACACCTTCGTCACGCAGCGCCCGGAGTTCCTGGTGGACACGCTGTCGGACTCGGTGCGCACGGCCCTGCTCCAGGACTTCACGCCCTCGTACTCGACGCACCGGCTCCAGCTGGGCGGCGACCGCGACCGCCGCGACAACCCGCTCGACCCGGCGCGCGGCTCGTTCCAGACCGCCGCCGCCGAGGTGGCGGGCGGCCCGTTCAAGGGCTCCACCAGCTTCACCAAGTTCCAGATGCGCTCCTCCTGGTACACGGCTCTGCCGCGCTCGCGCGTCGTGCTCGCGACCCACGCGCGCGGCGGGCTCATCAAGCCGTTCGGCGAGCGCAAGGACTTCATCCCCGCCGCGGGCGTGGACCGCGAGGTGGCGCGGGTGCCGACCGAGGACGTGTTCCGGCTGGGCGGCGTGAACTCGGTCCGCGGCTACGACGAGAACGAGATCGCGCGCTCGGGCGGGCTCTTCCTGCTGCAGGCCAACGCGGAGCTGCGCGTGCCGCTGGCCGGTCCCTTCGGCGCCGAGGCCTACGTGGACGCCGGGAATGTCTGGGCGCGGCCGGAGTACATCCGCAGGCAGCACTTCACCCCGCGCTTCGGGCGCAAGCGCCTGGACCCGGGGGACGTCCGCTACGTCTACGGCGCGGGCGGACGCTTCCGTCTCCCGTTCGGTCCGCTGCGTCTCGACTACACCTGGGGGCTGGCGGGGCGCCATCGCTTCGGCCGCCTGCAGTTCGCCATCGGAGCGACCTTCTAGAGCCATGACCGAGCCCGACGATCCCGGAACCCCGCACGGCGGCGAGGAGCCCCGGGCTCCGCTGCCCGGGCGCGTGGTGGAAGGCCTGCGCGAGGAGGTCCGGGAGATCCACGACCGCATCGAGGAGGCGGTCGAGCACGCCCTGCCGCGGCGCGCGCGCTGGAGCGCGGGGAAGATCGCGTGGATCCTCGTGCTCTCGCTGTTCGCCGTCGTGCTGCTCGCTGCCGGCGGCCTGCTGTTGTGGGCGAGCGGCCACACCGAGCTGCTGGCCGGGCGGCTCACCACGCTCCTCAACCGCTCGCTCTCCGAGCACAGCGACCTGGTGCTCGAGGTGCGGGACCTGCGGGGGAACCCGTTCAAGCGCGTCACCATCATCGATCCGGTGGTGCGCTTCCGCGGCGAGGCCGGCGCCCCGTTGATCGAGGCGCCGGCCATGACGGTGAGCTACGCGCCGTGGGACCTGTGGCTCGGCCGCCGCCGCTCGATCCGGCTGCGGCTCGACCGCCCGGTCATCCGGCTGGCGCACGGCGCGGACGGAAAGCTGCGCATCCCCGAGTGGCGGCCGGGCCGGGAACGGCCGGGTCCGGCGCGCGAGCTCGAGGTGACGTTCGCGATGCGCGGGGCCACGGTGCACCTCCCCGACCCGGCGGACGACATCACCGGATGGGACGCCGAGGGGCGCGTGGTCACGGGTGGCAGGACGGACCGGGTGGATCTCAAGGCGATGCGCTGGACGCACGGTCCGTTCGCCAGCGTGATCCAGAGCCTGACCGCCGAGGTCGCCTCCGGCGACAGCACCCGCTTCCGCGTGCGCGAGCTGCGCACGCCGGACTTCGTGCTCACCGCGAGCGGCGCCTGGCCCGCCGGCGCGGCGGCGAAGGGCATCCACGTCGAGGTGGACCGCCTGCGCTGGCAGTGGGTGGCGCGGGCGTTCAAGAACCGCGTGTTCGACGTGCCGGGGCAGGGACACATCGTGGCCGACGCGCGCTTCCGCGGCGGCTGGTCGGGCACGCTGGCCGCGGATGCGGTGTGGGACAGCGTGCCGGCCCGCGGCCGGGGCGCGTTCACCTACGAGCGGGGCCGGCTGCTCGTCAGCGGGCTCGAGCTGGACTCGCCGGCCGGCCGGCTCACCGGCCAGCTCGCCTACGACCCGGGGGCGCTGGAGCTGCGCGGCCGGGTCGCCCACGGGGATCCCGAGCGCTGGGGCCTGCTCGGCCTGAGGGGCTGGCCGCAGGGCGACCTCAACGGGACCATGCGCTACGCCTCGTGGAAGCGCGCGCCCGCCGGGTCGCGCGTGGACGCCACGCTCGGGTCCTCGGTGATCGCGGGCTGGCGCGCCGACAGCGCGCGGGTGACGGTGCAGGCGTTCACGGCGGCGCCCGACAGCTTCGCGGTGACCATGCTGCGGCGCGGCGGGCGCGTGGAGCTGGCCGGGCTGATCGACGACGCGGGCTGGCGCGGCCGCTGGGAGGCGGCGCGGCTCCCGCTGGAGGAGTGGCCCGACGGCCGCGCCAGCGGCATCCGCGGCCTGCTGAGCGCGGGCCGCGGCGCCGTCGAGGGGCGCCAGGGCGGACTGCGCGTGACCGGCACGCTGCAGGGCAGCTCCTCCGAGTGGCTCGGCGTGGCGATGGGCCGCTGGCGGCTCGAGGAGGTGAGCGGGCTGCTGCTGCCGAAGCCCGACCTGGAGATGCGCGCGCACCTGGGCGACGCGTTCTTCCTGGGCGTGCACTTCGACAGCGCGGCGGCCGCGCTCCACGTCGGCGACGGCCGCGCGCGGCTGGCCGACGTCGCGGCCGGCGCCGGGGACACGCTGGTGACGGTGGCGGGCGACGCGCGCTGGGACCCGCACGGCTGGAGCATGGTGCTGGAGCGCGCCGCGGCGAAGAGCGGGCAGTTCGACTGGGTGGGCGATCCGCCGCTGGCCCTGGCCGGCGATCCGCAGGGCGTGACGTTCGACCGCTTCGCCGCGCACGACGGCACGGCCCGGCTGGCGCTGCGCGGGCGCTGGGCCGCCGCGGGTGGCGAGTACGACTGGAGCGGCGAGGCGCACGGCCTGGACCTCGGGCGCCTCGGGCTGCCGGCGGACTGGGGCCTGGCGGGCGTCGCAGACGCCGGGCTCCGGGTGGAGGGCCGCTACGACGACCCGCGCTGGAGCTTCGGCGGGCGCGCCTCGCGGCCCGGCGTGCGGGGCCACCGCGCCGACTCGCTGGGCCTGGAGCTGGCGGGCGGCCACGGCCGTCTGGACGTGCGTTCGCTGCGCTTCGCCCTGGACGGCGGCGTGCTCGAGGGGGAGGCACGCTTCGGCGGCACCGTCGCGCCCGAGCCCGACACGGTGACCGGCGACGGGGTGCGGCGCTGGCTCGCGAGCGCCGCGCGCTGGGAGGGGAGCCTGCGCGCCGCGGCGATGCCCCTCGACCGGCTCGGCCGTCTGGTGGGGAGCGCGGCGGGGGTGTCGGGCCGCGTGAGCGGTACGCTCGCGCTGGCCGGGCGGCCGGGGGAGCCCGAGCTCGACCTGCGCGCCACGGCCGCGCCCGTGGCGTGGGACAGCCTGCGGGCGGAGCGGCTCACCTTGCGCGCGGGCTACCGCGACGGGCGGCTCACCGTGCCCGAGCTCAGGCTCACGCGCGGCGATATCGTCTCGACGGCCTCGGGCTCGATGCCGCTGACGCTGGCGCTGGGCGCGCGTCCGGAGGTGCCGGACCGCGCGATGTCGTGGCAGGTGGACCTCGAGAACGGCGACCTCGCGCTGCTGCCGTTCCTGGTGCCGCAGATCGCCGGGGCGCGCGGGCGCTTCGACCTTCACGCGACGCTGGCCGGCACGCCGCACCACCCGGACATCGCGGGCACGGCGCGGGTGAGCGACGGGCAGATGCTCGTCACCGGGCGCGAGGAGCGGCTGGAGGACATTCACGCCGCCTTCCACTTCGACCAGGCGCACATGACCATGGACACGCTGTTCGCGCGCTCGGGCGACCGCGGCACCGTGCGCGGGCGTGGCGTCATCGACCTGAGCGGCCTGCGACTCAGGGACTACCGCTTCGACCTCGCGATGCGCGACTTCACCACGATCGAGGCGGGTTTCTACGCCGCCGAGTTCGACGGCGACCTGGCGGTCACGAAGGGCCCGCGCGTGAACGGCCAGACCCTGCCGCTGGTGACCGGTGACGTGCGCGTGAAGGAGGCCCGCGTGGACTTCGATTTCGCGAACCAGAGCGAGACCGAGCAGCTCGCGGCCACCACCCAGCCGCTGATCTGGACCTACCGCATCCACCTGACGGCCAGCCACAACCTGCGCTGGCAGCCGCCCGACGGTGAGATCGAGTTCAGCGGCGACCTCACGCTCGAGCAGACCGAGAAGGCGCTCTCCATCTGGGGCGACCTGCGCGCCATCCGCGGCACCTACGACTTCCTCAGCAACCGCTTCGCGGTGCGCAAGGCCGATCTCACCTTCGACAACGTGGGCGGCGTGAACCCGGTCCTCGACGTGGAGGCCACCACGCGCATCGTGCCCGCGGCCGCGACGCCGTCCGGCGAGGGGTTCGCGACGGCCGCGCCCGAGGCGGTGCCCCACACCATCACGGTGCGCATCACCGACCGGGCCGCCCACCCGCACATCGCGTTCGCCAGCGACCCGGGCGACTGGGGTGAGGCCGCGATCCTGCGCGAGCTGACCGTGGGCCGGCTGCTCGAGGGCAGCGCCCAGGGGATCGGCGACCCGCTGGACAACTACCTGACGCGAAAGATCAACGAGCAGCTCTCGCCGTTCCTCTCGAAGACCTTCCTGCACGACGTCGGACAGTGGCAGCTCGCCCGCCAGCAGGGCGGGCTGGTCCTCGGGCAGGGCGACGTGATCGTGACCGTGGCCCACCAGGTCACCCCGCAGGTCCAGCTGGTCTACCAGCAGCGCCTGCCCGGATTCGAGCGGACGCCGCCGGTGGCCGGCACCATCAACCGCACGTTCGAGCGCAACGTCACGGCGGAGTACCGCATCAATCGTTTCTTCTACATCACGACCGAGCTGGCCCAGCGCCGGGCGCTGAGCGCGAGCACCGCCAGCTCGTCGGTCCCCGACTTCAACGTGAATCTCAAGGCGCGCTGGGAGTACTGAGGACCCGTCCGGCAGCGGGAGTGTAGTAGAGTAGGTGCGGCCGGGCGCCGGGCCGGGGTCACGCGGGCCGCGACACGAGGGGGAGCGCATGCGCAGGATGAGGTCCGTGCTGGGGGCCGTGCTGGCCGGGGCGCTGCTGGCGGCCGGCGCGGCGCACGCCCAGTACTTCGGCCAGAACAAGGTCCAGTACCGCAGCTACGGCTGGAAGTCGATCGAGTCCGACCACTTCGATGTCTACTTCTACAGCGGGCTCGACAGCCTGGCCATGCGGGTGCTGGACCTGGCCGAGAAGGCCAACGACATGCTCTCGCGGGGCATGGGCCACCGCCTGGGCCGGCGCGTCCCCATCATCCTCTACGGCTCGCACAACGACTTCGCCCATACCAACGTCACGCCCGAGCTGATCGACCAGGGCACCGGCGGCTTCACCGAGCTGTTCCGCAACCGTGTGGTGCTGCCGTTCACCGGCTCCTACGAGGACCTGCGCCACGTCGTGGTCCACGAGCTCACGCATGCCTTCATGTTCGACATGCTCTACGGCGGCTCGGCCTCCTCGCTCATCGCGCGCCAGTCGTTCTTCCAGGTGCCGCTGTGGTTCGCCGAGGGCATGGCCGAGTACTTCTCGCTCGGCATGGAGCCCAACGCCGAGATGTTCCTGCGCGACGGCATCGTCGAGGGGTACCTGCCGCCGCTCGAGTACTCGGGCGGCTACCTGGTCTACAAGCAGGGGCAGTCGGCGATCAGCTACCTGGTGGACCGCTACGGCGAGGAGCGGCTGCGCGACGTGCTGCGCAAGATCCGCCAGGCGCACAGCTTCGACCGCGCGTTCCAGCGCAGCCTCGGCACGCCGGTGGCGAAGTTCGACGAGCAGTGGCGCGACTGGCTGCGCCGCCGCTACTGGCCCACCGTGGCGACCAAGCAGGACCCCGAGCAGTTCGCGCGCCGGCTCACCGACCATCGGCGGGACGGCAGCCGCCTGAACACCGCGCCCGCGGTCTCACCGCAGGGTGATCGCATTGCGTATTTCTCGGATCGCCGGCAGTACACCGACGTCTACGCGATGTCGGCTTACGACGGCAAGGTGCTGCGCCGCGTCATCCGCGGCGAGCGCAGCGTCCAGTTCGAGGCCATCCCCTCGTTCCGCAGCTCGATCACCTGGTCGCCCGACGGGCAGCGCCTGGCGCTCACCGCCAAGAGCGGCGGACACGACGTGCTCTACGTCGTCGCGGTGAAGGACGGGAAGGTGCTCGAGCGCCTCGACCCCGGCTGCGACGCGCTCTACTACCCGGCGTGGTCTCCGGTCTCCGACTCCATCGCGGTGGTGGGGGTGAAGGACGGGCGCTCCGACCTGTGGCTGGTGGACGGCAGGACGGCACGCTGGCGGCGGCTCACGGACGACGCCTACGACGAGAAGGAACCCGCCTGGCGTCCCGACGGGCGCGCGCTCACCTTCGCCTCGGACCGGCTCGCGCCGGTGGTGCTGCATGCCGCGCGCGAACCCCGGGGCTTCGGCTCCTACGCCATCTACGACCTCGACCTGGGCGGTGGCGGGATCACGCAGCTGGTGGACACCTTCGGCGACGATCATTCGCCCGCCTGGTCGCCGGACGGGAAGAAGCTCGCGTTCATCTCGGACCGCAGCGGCACGCCGAACATCCTGCTCTACGACACCGGCGACCGGTCCTTCACGCAGCTCACCGACGTGCTGGGCGGAGTGTCGAGTCTGTCGTGGTCGCGACAGAACGACCGGCTGGTGTTCTCCGCCTTCAACCGCGGCGGCTACGACGTGTTCGCGGTGAAGGAGCCGGTGTCGCTGGACCCGGTCCTCGCCCGGCTCCGCCACCAGATGCCGCAGGCGGTCTTGGACCCGGCGAGCGCGCTCGCCGGCGGCGCGGACACGCTGCGCGCCGGGCCGAACCGCGGGGCGCTGGCCGGCGCGTGGCCCGACAGCGTGAGCGTGCCGATGGACACGGTGAGCGCGCCCCCGCGGGATCTCCCGCCCGGGCCGCGGGCTGCCCTGGTGGACACCTCGACGCTCGCGGCCGGGCGGCCGCGCCGCGGTGAGCCGCCCGCCTGGATGGGCGGCGACACCCACTCCTCGTTCCCGGTCTACCGCGACACCCTCGCGGTGCTCCCCACCACCACGCCGCTGGTGGACCGCGGTGGCCCGTTCGCGCTCCCCGACTCGGTGCTGGCGCAGCGCCCGGCGCCGTACCGGGTGCGGCTGTCGCCGGACTACGGCGGCGCGGGGCTGATCGCCGCGAGCGGCTACGGCTTCGTCGGCAGCACGCAGCTGGTCTTCAGCGACTTCCTCGGCAACCACAACCTGTACGTCGCCACGAACCTGTACGGCGGCTCGCTCGAGGAGACCAACGCGCTGGCCATCTACAACTACCTGCCGCGGCGCTGGGACTTCGGCGGCGGGCTGTTCCACTTCAAGAACTACTACTCGGCCCGCGTCACCACCACGGGCGAGCAGCTCGGCAGCCCGCGGCTCTTCTCGGAACGCAACTTCGGCGGCCTGATCGAGGCCGCGTACCCGTTCGACCGGTTCCGCCGCGTCGAGTTCAACTTCATCCAGCAGTTCGTGGACCGCAAGTTCTACGAGCAGGACGTCTTCGGCGACTACTTCATCAGCTCGCGCCGGCTCGAGTCGGTGACGTCGCCGGCGGTGTCGCTGATCGGCGACAACTCCCTGTTCGGCTACTACGGCCCGGTGAACGGGGCGCGCTACAACCTGACCCTGAGCCCGTCGTTCGCGGTGTTCCACGACGGGCTGGCGTACCGCACGGTCTCGCTGGACGCGCGGCGCTACTGGGACCTCACCCACGGCTACACCTTCGCGGCGCGCGTGCTCGGCGGCTGGAGCGACGGCCGCGACGCGCAGACCTTCCGCGTCGGCGGGTACTCGACCCTGCGCGGCTATTCGAATTTCGACCTGCTGGGCTCGCGGCTCGCCATCGTCAACGCCGAGCTGCGCTTCCCGTTCATCCAGCAGCTGGGCCTGGTGGGCCCGCTGCCGATCGGGGTGTTCAGCCTGCGCGGCGCGATCTTCGGCGACGCCGGCGTGGTGTGGAACCGCGGCGAGAAGCTGCGGCTGATGCACACCTTCGACGGCAAGCGCCGCCTCGACAGCCCGAAGGTGGGGTTCGGCGTGGGCGCGCGCACCGCGATCTACTTCATCATCCTCAAGCTCGACGCCGGCTGGAACACCGACTTCGCCGGCGCGAGCCAGCCACGCTGGCACTTCTCCATCGGACCGGAGTTCTGATCGGGCGCCGCGGGCGCGCACCGGAGGGGAGCTCGGCCGCCAGGCGCAAGCGTCAGCTTGCCGGGCAGGCCGGGGGCCGGTGGAGCCGGGTGTCGAGTCAAGGTCACCCCAGGCCGCCGGGATCGGAAGAGCGGCTCTGCGGGGAATCGTGTCGGTGCGCTCGGCGCATCAACGGTGTCCCGGCCGCCGTGCACGAGTCGCCACCGCGCGCGGGTGCCACGCATCCCGGGGCGGGTGGCGCGCGTAGCACCGGCACGAATCGCCGATGATGGCCGGAGATGTCACCCATCTCTCCGGCCTGATCTGTTGCCAGTGTGCCCGGTCCGGACCCGAGAGTCTGCTTGACACGCTCGCGAGCGTGCTCGCCGAGGTCTCGCCGCTGCTCCTGCCATCGCGCCCTTGCGTGCGCCGGCTGCGCGCTGTCCGACTCGAATCGTCCGCGACGAGACAGATCTCGCCGCGCTCTCTTCCCGCCCGCGTGCGAGG